>NZ_JAUFQR010000001.1:2463409-2771335 GCF_030409875.1 Chryseobacterium tructae
CATCCTGGCAGTAGTTCCACTTCTTTTATCCTGTAAGAAAGCGAAATCAGGAACTGTAATTTCAGAAACAATGGTTCAAAAAAAGGACAGTATAATTATAGAACCGGAATATCAATTGGATAGAAATACAGTCTTTGGGGTGTATCAGCTTACTGGCAAAGATATGGCAGTCTGTCTTCCTGTTCAGTTTGGAGATCCTGATATACCATTATCAAGGAAATATGAAAATTTTCTGACCAAAGACTCCATTCCCTGGATATATGGGAAGGATATGAAGGATTATAAATACTATGATACCTTATCTGTAGGACGGTTGTACTATAATAAAAGGTTTGAAGAGGTCTTCAAAAAAGAAATGAAGAACACTTATTTTGTTTATGGAACCAGATCTTTTCAGGAATGCTCCATAAAACGAGTGGTTTTCCATTCCACAGAGTGCGGGAACGATTATATTGCTTACATCCTGAATGTCGATAAAAATGTTATTGGAAATCCACTGATTGCTTCAGAAAAAGCTATTCCACTAAAATATGGTCATAATTATTTGGAAATCAATCGATCTATCAAAAAATCAGCAGCTAAAGAAAGTACAGAAAACAACTATGGATTTGGGAACTACAACCCAATTGTTTATGGAAATTATAAAAACTTGTATTTCACCTATTATGATGATTTTAAATGGTATGATACAAAATCAGGCTCTCATTGCCAGTTTCCCGAAAGAGCCATTTTTGAAACCGATTCCAAAGGAAAAGTAAATCTGTTGTGGAGCTCGGAAATGGATCTTCTTGGCTTGCCATGTCTTTAATATGGATAGATAAGATTATTTATTTAAAACTGCTTTACATTTTTCGTTAACAATATCATTCATTTACTCAGAAAATAGGAGATAAAAGGCTCAAATTTTTAATATTTAATGGAATAAATAGAATTCCAATGTTAAATTTTCAATTATTTTTAAAATATAATAATCTGATAGTCATATATTTACGTTTCAATGTTAACTCAATGTTAACTGAAAGTAAATTTAATATGAATTATTTTTAATAACTTTGGTTAAAAGATAAGGATAAACTTATTATAACATTTAAAACCAGGTAGTTATGAAAAATAAAATTCAAATATTAATGGCTTCACTTTTCGTTACCGGATTCGTTACTGTGATGAACCAGGCTAAAGCACAAACCACAGATAAAAATACCATCCAGGCAATTCAGTTAAGCAAAAGCGAAACCTTTAGTGATATAAGAAATAAATTAATAGCCAATTTTGATCTGGATAATCCTGAATATAAACAAGGGACGGTAAATTCAGTGGTAAAATTTGATATTGCTAAAAACGGGAAAATTGTGAATGTTCATTCCAATGGCGATTGTAAGACAGTGAGTAAAGAAATTGAAACCGTATTGAGCGAGCTGGATTATAGAGTAGATCGTAATAAATTGACAGACAACATGGTGGCTTACACCTATGTGATGCCTGTTACCGTTGAAATCCATAATCGATAATATCAGTAGACTAATATATTGGGTTGAAAAGTGTAAATAATGAAAATTGTAAGCATTAATCTGTAATAATAGATAATAATATTCGTTTTAATTTTACAAAACCATAAAATTAGAACTATATGAAAAATTTAAAGAAACTGACTAAAGTAGATTTGAAGTCAGTGTACGGAGGAGAGCCTAAAAATACTGTACATTTTGCGAATGGGCGAATAAAGTAATTTGCAGCGATATTCCAATCGTTCAATGTCCGTAAAAAATAAGACCGCTTTTTTAAGCGGTTTTTTATTGTTTTGAATATTGAATAAAATCTTTTAGACTCGTTTTAAGATCCTTGGAATGACTAGCTTTTTTATCAAAAACAATATTATCAATTTTCCATCCTTTACCAGAATCAGTCAATTGTATAGAATCCGTCCACAATACCTTTGGAGCGACCATATTGTATTCAAACTGAACAAGGACTTCTGCTGTTTTATCCTGAATAGTAATACTTTTGATGGTGTAATGGGTATATCCTTCATACAAACTTGAAAATAGAGCCCCCTCAAAAATCAACGGTTTTTCATCCGGATGATCACTGTTTTTTACTTTCTCAATATCTGCTTTTGAAGCATTGATGGCGGTTTCTAAAGAATTTTTCAATTCCGGAGAAAATAGATCATTGGAAATGGGTTGATTATAAATCGCTTCATTAGATAATCCATATTGATTATACAGCTTGTTAACTGTTTCAGAAATATGTTTTTGTTCAATGGATGGTGATGTGGTTGTGCTACAAGAGACAAAACATACAATACAACTTAAATAGAAAAAAAGAGACTTTGCCATAATCAGATATTAATTTTGAAGAACCAAAAGTGTACCAAAGCCTACTTGGTAAAGGATTGTGAGAGAATTTTTTAACGAAATTGGTCTCTTATTTGTTATGATATTTCCTACATTTGTGATAATTACATACTGAATAACACAAAAAACACAACATGAAAAAAAACACAACCTCAGAACGTGTATCCTTTACTGATGGATACAAAGCTCCTGATAACGCTCAGGCGGTTAAAGAAAATAGTACAGCAGGAATCAATCGTATTGTTAAGCTATCTGCAATTATCAACGGTGAGATTATTTCAAGTTTTAAACATTTCAAATTAAAGCAAAGCGCTGTCACCCATCACGAATTTGAGTTAACATTAGCTCATGATGCTTTGCCTGAAAGACAGGGACATCAGCTGGAAGAAGCTAATGCATTTTTAGGAAAACGTCTTACCATCAAAATTACTTACAAAGATGTTGAAACCAAAAGCAGTCCGGAGAGGGTTTTTGTAGGGATTATAACCAAGGTAGGTTTCAGCCAGGAAGCTCATAGTCTGGGAAATATTGTTTTAAAAGGTTTCAGTCCTACCATTCTTTTAGATGGTGCACCGCATACCCAGAGCTTTGGAGGAGCACAACCTGTGAATACGGGGATTATTGCAGATGAGGTGATTAAACAGGGGATAGACCCGTTTTGGTATGACTTCCGAGTCAATGCCAAAGCGTCTTCACAAATTGTCTACAGCTCCCAATACAGTGAAACGCATTACAATTATCTATGCAGATTGGCAGAAGCTTATGGTGAACAATTCTATTATGATGGAGAAGTGCTTCATTTCGGAAATATGCCAACTCCGGCTCCTCCTCTTGAGCTGATAAGCGGAAGTAATGCTTCAAATATCCATACCGAGCTCAGAGCTCTTCATACCCAGCCCGGTTATTACGGCTATAACAGCAGCAAAAATACCATGCTGACTTCAGGAGAAACTCCAATAAAGCATATGGGAAATCTTGCCAAGACTTCTTATGCAAACAATGAAAGTATTTTCAAAACACCTTCTCTTCAGTCGGCACCTATCAGGGCTGCTACTGATATGGATGTGGTAAATTCTCAAACAGCGGCATGGGGAAGCAAAGGTGTTGATGTATTTGTAGTATCCGGTGATACCACAATGCCTTTTCTTTATCCCGGCTGCACAGCAGATCTTTATCTGAGAAAACCTGATTCCAACAAAACGGGGTATTTCACCAAACTCATGATGACACAAGTTACCCACGAGATCGATACTTTAGGTCATTATAAAGGAAGCTTTGAAGCCATTGCTTCCGATACGGGATATATGCCCAAACCGGAATTTACAGTTCCTTTTGCAGAAATTCAGCCGGCAGTGGTCATTTCTAACGAAGATCCGCTAGGACAGGGACGCGTACAAGTAAAGTTCCTATGGCAGCTTAATGAAACTACAGATTTTATAAGGGTGATGAGCCCTGATGCAGGTGGTACAGGTCAGATTACTCAAAACAGAGGATTTGTAGCCATTCCTGAAGTAGGAGATCAGGTAATGGTGGGATTTGTTCATAATCATCCAGATCGTCCTTTCGTAATGGGCGGAATGTTTCATGGTGGTGTTGCTTTGGGTGGCGGGATTGAGAATAAAGTGAGATCGTTCCAGAACAAGGATGCACAACGCATTATTCTTACAGAAGGAACAAGTATAATCCTTGCCGACAAGTCGGGAAACGAAATACTGATCGATACTGCAGGAAAAAATATTACGATTACCGCTCCTGAGACAATAACATTGAACTGTAAGAATATGAATATTAATGTGGGTGAGAATATGACAACGAGTATTGGAAATAACCAAAGCACAACTGTTGAAATAATATTACAATTTCAGCGGGCAATGATATTGCAGAAACAGCTATAGGAAATAGAATGGAGATGTCAAATAACCGAACAGAAATGGTGGATAATATTATTCTTAGGCAGTCTAACAGGTCAGAAACTTTTTCAGGATCTATCGATATCAGTACAACTCAGGATAATATGATTATGCAAAGTTCTAAAACCATTGAGTGGAATAGTGGTGAAAAATCAAATCTTTTTTAATATGGCAATTATCAAAACATCAAAAGATATGATTATCAGAACCACAAATAAAGAAGTTGTTATTTGTGGTAAAAAATTAGTTGAAACTACTGAAACAAAATGGGTTGAAGCTACGGAAGGAAAATTGACATTGAATAGTCCAAAAAAAATAATATCAAATGGAAACAAGCAATAGAGTTGGAACATATAAACCTGGGAAACCGAGTATTGATATTTCTATTACTATTTCATTAAGATGTAGTATTTCATCAGGATTACCATTGGGACAAAGAAACCTTGTTGAGTTTAAATTAAGTGGGAAGACAAGCTGGTCTAATAGTAAAAGTGAAGTGACTTTAATACCTTCCTCGGGTATTACTCTTAGCACGACAAATTTTGAAGCTAAAGAAGGTTGGATAATTAAGACATATATTACTTGTAATACTAATGTAACAAATCCATCTATTAAAGTAAAAATTAATGGAAAAGATTCAAATACTATTCAGCTAAAGTTTACAAATAGAGACAATGACATTTTTTCGGAAGAGGAAGTTAATAAACTAATGCAGGAAAATGCAACATTAATTCAAAAAGATAAAGTATGCTTTAGAGTTGCAGATAAAGGTATTTCAAAATTATTAGATACTCCTACTACAGTTATCAAGAACTATGGAGGAGAAAATTCATACACAAGAGCAAGAACATTAAAATCCCAAGGTTTCATAAAAGATGAAGTAATAATTGGTCAATATTCATTTGATACAGGCGGAATTACAAAACCTAGTAATTTTGCAAAAGGTAAAGAATCAGTTATTTCAAATTCCGTTAATCAAACAATGAAAAGCAGAAATGGATATCATGTGTACTATTTCTCAATACTTAAGGGTTATCATGTTCTTCTTTTAGTTATTGATGCATCAAATTTTTGCGTGAAAAAATTTAAAATTTATGATCAACTTAAAGATCGAGGAGATTATAAGTCCTATGAAGATCTTGATCAATTTTTATTAGATATGACAAAAAATAACTGGGATGGTTCGGCAAGTCATAATAAAGATAAAACAGCAAATACAGAAATAGCTATATGGAAAGTCAAAAGAAATTAATTGTTGTTCTATTATTACTGTTTTTATCATGCAATGATAAGACTGTTTATTATAATGAACAACACGATATAATTAAACCAAGCAAACTAAAAAGAATAAAGAATAATTTATATATTGATTCAAATAATAATATTTTTATAAAGAGTGAAAACATTGTCCTTGAGGTAGGAAAGAATGAAAATATTATTCAAAAAAAGAAAGGTTTTATTCTACAAGATTCCATATTTGATGTTAATAATAATTTGATGCCTATGAGTAATTTATTAGACATTAAAAGTTATTTCGAATCTGAAAAAGATATTTTTTATCAAGATAAGAATCATGTTTATATGAACAAAGGAAGTCAATATAGTGATTATCCTTTCGTACTTACTGAATTTCAATCAAAATACTTTTCTTTAATAGCAAAGAGTAATTATTTTAAGTATAAAAATGAAATTTATTATTATGGATATGCTGGATATGCCAAATTAAAAAATGCAGATGGAAATAAGTTTAAAGTTGATTCAATTAAAACTAATGTCAATAAATATATGATTATAGGTAATGATGAAAAAAATATTTATCATAACTCCGAAAAAATAAATTACGAAGATTTAAAAATGTTACCAATTAATCAAAAGTTAAAAGACTCTTTAAAATATATTTATTTTCTGTAAAGTTCAAATTATTTACAATTTAATTTGACTTGACAGGTGTTGTTATTAAAACCTTCAAAATTGCTAAGATGAGATTGGAAGCTTCTGAATGGTTTAGAACAATAGGATTTGATAAAAACTCAATTTATATAGAAGGGAGAAAAGAAAATAAATCAAAATTAGACCAATATAAAAAAGATATAATAGGCATTGATTTAGACTCTCTTCAAAGAAAGTATTCTGAATAATTTATTTATTAAATATAAGGTGGGAAATTTTATCAAATGATTGTGGTAATTCCTAAAGATACAGGAGGGGATTTTGTTGTAGGAGAAATCTATTTTGTGAATAAACAGAAGCATGATCGGGTAATGCGCTTTCGTTTGGGAAGATTTAATGATGAGCAGAAAAGATTAATGTCACCTAAATAGATACTCCCTAAAGGATTTGTAGTTCCCAAATGGGAAGGCAGAATTCCAATTCAAAAACCCAAAGACCTTGAATACTGGCAGGAAGAGTAATAATAGAGGATTATTCATAATATATTCCGGATAGTTACGCATAGTATTCTTCTATAATAAAAGAAATACATTTCTCATCAATACCAAAAAATCAATACATTTGAGTAGATAAAAAAAAGTGGATTCTATTCTCAACGTTGCGGTTCGTTCCCTTTGTGTTTACCTTTTTATGGTAATCGCTATTCGTTTGTTTGGTAAAAACCAGCTCTCTCAGCTTAATGCAGGAGATGTTGTTTTGTTGCTTTTAATTTCTAATGCAGTACAGAACGCAATGGTAGGACCGGATACTTCATTACAGGGAGGTCTGATTGCTGCTTTGGTTTTATTTGTAGCCAATTTTATTTTAAAAAGACTGATGTTCTCCAATCGTTCCTTTGAAGCCTTTATGCAGGATGAACCCGTTATTTTGATAAGAGATGGAGTTGCAGATCAAACAGCCTTAAATCGGGTTAAAATTACCGAAAATGAACTGGAAGAAGCCATTAGAGAACATGGTATCGAAGATATCAAAAATGTTAAATTATCCGTATTGGAGGTGGACGGGAATATAAGTGTAGTCTCTCAGGATGAGAAAAGCAAACAAACCCATTATGCCCGAATAAAAAGAAAATACAAAAGAAAATATCATTAATCCTATGAATTACGAATTACGAGAAATGCTTCCCAATGACGAAGCCAGAGTGCTGGAAATCTTCAGACAGGGAGTAGAAGGTGGTATTGCCACCTTGGAAACAGAAGTTCCCACTGCTGAAGCATGGAGTATGGAATATTTTAATGATTGCCGCTGGGTGTTGGAAAATGAAAATAATGAAGTGGTGGGATGGTGTGCCCTTAAACCGGTAAGCAAAAGAGAAGCTTTCAAAGGTGTGGCTGAGGTAAGCATTTATTTTGATAATGAATATCAAGGAAAGGGATTGGGTTCCGTACTGCTTAAAAAGATAATATTGGATAGCGAAGACCACGGATTCTGGACATTACAAACCAATCTCTTTTCTGAAAATGAAATGGCAATCAAATCTCATCAGAAAAACGGCTTTAGAATGGTAGGCGTACGCAAAAAAATAGGAAAACTCAACGGTGAATGGAAAGACCTTGTCATGATGGAGAAACGAAGCGAAATTATCTGATGAACAATCAAAAGTATAAAAGTAGTTGTATTCTAAACTATCGGCTCTAAACTTTGATGTACACCTTAAGCTCTAAACAATTTGGCCTGAACATTGTTATTCATTAAGTTGGAAAAGTAGAAATAATGAAAACGATATTTAAAATTACAGGAGCATTGATCATCATGTCCATGCTTTTTACTTCTTGCGTAGCATATGATAATGGAGGAAATTACCAGACCAGGAAAATTCCACCGGGACAAGCTAAAAAAATATATGGTGGAAGTGCAAAAGATTACGCTCCCGGACAGGTGAAAAAAAGAAATGGATATTAAGAAAATATGATAAAAAACATTCCTTAAAAAGGAGTGTTTTTTATTTTGAAATAAGATGTTTTTTTGGATATTTTGGCATTAACATTGATTATTTTAATACAGAACCAAAAGTTGAAAAAATGAAAACAATGCTTAAGACTCTTGGAGTCATAGCAATAATACTCACGCTGTCATCTTGTGCAGTTGATGGATATTATGGAGGCAGAACGCATGGATATGGATATTACGGGCCAAGATATTATGGGTACGGCCACGGATATACAGAAAGAGTATATGTTTATGGTGGTGGCCATCATGGTGGATATTATCACCGTGGAGGCGGAGGCCATCATAACGGATTTCATAGATAATAGATTAGATAAAAAAAGCACTGAGGATTTCAGTGCTTTTGTGTTTTTTATGATTAAAACCTCGATTTTTTCGGATTCAGAAGCGTGTCGAAGATCAGTACTTCCTGCCCGAACTTGTTTTCAATTCGTTCAGCTATATTTTTCAGTTCACTTTCAAGAAAATCATTTCTCAGTTCGTCATTATCAAAGATCAAAAGAAGATTATAGTTCTTTCCTTCGTCAATATAATCACTATGAACTTCAGACAGAATATACTTATCGACATCCATTAGATTTTCGGTCATTAAAATCAGGGTTTCATCAATATAATTTTCCCATTCTTCCAGATTATTTTTCGTGCAATGGAAAGTTATACTTAATACGCTCATATTTTAAGAATTTTTAAGATTTTGTGGATAAATTCTAGGGCAAAAATCGGCATTTTTTTCGTAAATTAGCCCGTTAATAAAAATTCAAAATAAATAATTTTCAGACTTCCAGCTAAGGGTCTGGCAATCATTATAATAAATTTGTTTATGCAAAAAGAAGGAGAAAGACTGATTCCTATCAACATTGTTGATGAAATGAAGTCGTCTTATATCGATTATTCGATGTCGGTTATCGTTTCAAGAGCGCTACCGGATGTAAGAGACGGCTTGAAACCCGTTCATAGAAGAGTACTTTATGGTATGTATGGACTAGGGGTTTTTTCGAATAGAAAATATTTAAAATCTGCGAGAATTGTTGGGGACGTTTTGGGTAAATATCACCCACACGGAGACTCTTCTGTATATGACGCGATGGTAAGAATGGCTCAGGATTGGAGTTTACGTTATCCTCAGGTAGATGGACAAGGTAACTTTGGTTCCATGGATGGTGACCCGCCGGCAGCAATGCGTTATACCGAAGCAAGACTGAAAAAAATCTCTGATGAGGTTCTTTCTGATCTTGATAAAGAAACTGTTGACTTCCAGAATAACTTTGACGACAGCTTACAGGAACCTACTGTAATGCCTACTAAAGTTCCCAATCTTTTAGTAAACGGTGCCTCCGGTATTGCGGTAGGGATGGCAACCAATATGGCGCCACACAATCTTTCAGAATCAGTAGATGCAATCTGTGCCTATATTGATAATAAAGAAATTACCATTGATGAGTTAATGCAGCATATTATTGCTCCGGATTTCCCTACAGGAGGTATCATTTATGGATACGACGGAGTAAGAGATGCTTTCCATACCGGAAGAGGTAGAGTGGTTCTGAGAGCGAAAGTTAATTTCGAAGAAATCGGAAACAGAAATGCAATTATCGTAACAGAAGTTCCTTACCAGGTAAATAAGGCGGAAATGATCGCCAGAACTGCAGAACTTGTGAAAGATGAGAAAATTCCTGGTATCCATGAGATCAGAGATGAATCAGACAGAAAAGGACTTCGCGTTGTTTATGAATTGAAAAATGATGCGATCCCGAACGTAGTTCTGAACCTTTTATATAAATATACAGCACTTCAGACTTCTTTCAGCGTAAATAACATTGCGTTGGTACATGGAAGACCGGAGCAGTTGAATCTTAAAGATATCATCCATCACTTCGTAGAGCACAGACATGAAGTAATCGTAAGAAGAACTCAGTTTGAGCTTAAAAAAGCAAAAGAAAGAGCACATATTCTTGAAGGATTCATGAAAGTGATCGGAGGTCAGGATTCTTTAGATAGAGCAATTTCAATCATCCGTCACAGTGCTAATCCTCAGGCTGCAAAAGAAGGCTTGATCGAAGCATTTGAACTTTCAGAAATTCAGGCTCAGGCAATTCTTGATCTTAGATTAGCCCGTCTTACAGGAATGGAGCTTGATAAGATTCGTGAGGAGTATGATGCAATTATGAAAGAGATCGCCAATTTGGAGGATATTCTTGCGAGTGAGCCAAGAAGATTCCAGATTATCAAGGAGGAGCTGATCGAAATCAAAGAAAAATACGGTGACGAAAGAAGAACTGAAATTGATTATTCAGGAGGAGAAATGTCTATTGAAGATATTATTCCAAATGAATCAGTAGTTCTTACAATCTCTCATGCAGGATATGTGAAGAGAACTTCACTTTCAGAATATAAAATTCAAAGTAGAGGTGGTGTTGGAAACAAAGCGGCTACAACAAGGGATTCTGACTTCCTTGAATATATTGTGTCTGCAACAAATCACCAATATATGCTGTTCTTTACAGAAAAAGGGAGATGTTACTGGCTAAGGGTATTTGAAATTCCTGAAGGTTCAAAAACAGCAAAAGGAAGAGCAGTACAAAACCTTATCAATATTGAGCCGGATGATAAAATCAAAGCATATATCAGAACCAATAACCTGAAGGATTCTGAATATGTAAATCAGATGAGTGTAGTAATGGTAACGAAAAACGGTACTATTAAGAAAACTTCATTAGAAGCATATTCAAGACCAAGAGTAAATGGGGTAAATGCTATTGAAATTAGAGATAATGACCAATTATTAGGAGCTTACCTTACAAATGGTTCTTCTCAGATCATGATCGCAACTAAAAATGGTAAATGTATCCGTTTCCCTGAAGAAAAAGTAAGAGAAGTAGGTAGAGGTTCTATTGGGGTTCGTGGTATTGCTATGGAAGACAACGATGAAGCTATTGGTATGATTGTTGTGAATGATGTAGAAAATGAAACAGTTCTTGTTGTATCTGAAAAAGGATATGGTAAGAGAACTGCAGTAGAAGACTACAGAATTACGAACAGAGGAGGAAAAGGAGTTATTACCCTAAACATTACCGAAAAAACAGGAAATCTGATTGCTATTCAAAATGTAACAGACGAAGATGGATTGATGATCATCAATAAATCGGGTGTTGCCATCAGAATGGGAATGGATGAAATGAGAGTAATGGGTAGAAATACACAAGGGGTAAAGCTTATTAACCTTAAGAAAAATGACGAAATTGCAGCCATTGCAAAAGTAGAAATGGATAAGGATGTAGAAGATGACTCTGAAGAACTTGAAGGTATGGAAGATGTAGAGGATATTGAAGGAGAAGTTCAGGAAGGAATGGAGTCTTTGTTTGGTAACCTTGAAGACGGAAATACAGCACCTCAGGCTGAAGATGAGAATTCTGACTCTGAAGAATAAATGTACAATTAATATAAAATAGTTATTATGAAGAAACTAATTTTAGGGATGGCTATCGTAGCATCAGCTTTGGTTTTCGGACAGAAGGGAGATGTAAATGCTCAGCTTCAGGCTGCTAACAAAGCGGCTATGGATGCATATAATGCAAAAAATTATGCAGCTGCAGCACCTAAGTTTGTAGAAGTTTATGACTTATTAAAAGCTAATAAACAAGACAACAAACTATATATGTATTATGCAGGACTTAGTCATGCATTAGCCAACAACAGTGATGAGGCTATTAAGATATATACAGATCTTGTGAATTCTGGATTTACGGGAGTAGAAACTTCTTATACCGCTAAAGAAAAGAAAACCGGAAATGTAGTACCATTAGATAAGGCTACTTGGGAGCTTATGAAGAAAAACTCTGATTATACAGACTTCAAAAGCGAGCAATCAAAAGGGGTAGAGGTAGACTTGTATGAAACTCTATCTTCACTACTTCTTAATGCTAAGAAACCCAATGAAGCTCTTGTAATCATTGAAAAAGGTTTAGTTAAATATCCTAATAATGCTAAGCTTAAAGAAGATCAAACCAATGCTTATCTTGCATCAGGAAATACAGAGAAATTTGTTGTTGGATTGAAAGAGCAGTTAGCAAAGAATCCTAATGACGCTACAAACTGGTATAACCTTGGAGTAATGCAAGCAAAAACTCCGGCTACCGTTAATGATGCATTAGAGTCATTCAAAAAAGCGATTGAGCTTAAGCCTGATTTTGCTAATGCTTATCAAAACCTTGTTTATACAACAATTGGAGATGATTCTAAAATTGTAACGGAGATCAATGCATTGAGAAAAGACAAGCCGGATGCAGCAACTAAGTTAATCGATGAGAGAAAAGCCAGATTTACTCAAGCTTTACCTTTTGCAGAAAGCTGGTATAAAGCAGATCCTAAGAATATCGATGCCGTTAGTACATTAAAAGAAATTTATGTAGTCACTAAAAACATGGATAAAGTAAAAGAAATGAAAGCTAAAGAAGCTGAGCTAAGTGCAGCTGCAAAGTAATCATTTTGTAACTTAACAATAAAAAGCCGGAACATTCAATGTTTCGGCTTTTGTTTTTAACAAAAACAAGATTTATAGTTTAAAATTTATCATCCAAAATTTCTCTTCCTTCTGAAGAGGATCGGTAAATTTCATCCCTAGAAATTCTCTGTAATTCCGTATCTTTGAGAAAAATTTTAACAAAATGATCGAGTGGAAAACCGTTAAGGAATACGATGATATTACCTATAAAAAATGTAATGGTGTAGCAAGAATTGCTTTCAACAGACCGGAAGTACGTAATGCTTTCAGACCTAAAACAACGTCAGAATTATACGATGCTTTTTATGATGCCTCTGAAGACTCTTCAATAGGGGTTGTTTTGCTTTCAGGAGAAGGGCCAAGTCCTAAAGATGGAGGTTGGGCTTTCTGTAGTGGCGGAGATCAAAAAGCAAGAGGTCACCAGGGGTATGTAGGAGAAGATGGAAGACACCGTCTAAATATTCTGGAAGTTCAACGTCTGATCCGTTTCATGCCTAAAGTGGTAATTGCCGTAGTTCCGGGTTGGGCTGTAGGTGGTGGACACTCACTTCATGTGGTTTGTGACTTGACTTTAGCGAGTGAAGAACACGCAATTTTCAAGCAAACTGATGCTGATGTAACGAGTTTTGACGGAGGGTATGGATCAGCTTATCTTGCAAAAATGGTCGGTCAGAAAAAAGCTCGTGAAATTTTCTTTTTAGGAAGAAATTATTCCGCTCAGGAAGCATTTGAAATGGGAATGGTAAACAAAGTAGTTCCCCATGCAGAATTGGAAGATACTGCTTATGAATGGGCTCAGGAAATCTTAGGGAAATCTCCAATGTCTATCAGAATGTTGAAGTTTGCAATGAACCTTACTGATGATGGAATGGTTGGTCAACAGGTATTTGCAGGAGAAGCAACTCGTTTAGCATATATGACTGAAGAAGCTCAGGAAGGAAGAAATGCATTCCTTGAAAAAAGAAAACCGAATTTCGGAGACGATAAGTGGATATCGTAAATATTGTATGGATGTATTCATGTAAAAAGTAGTAATGATATGAGTGTCGTTTTATCATTTTACATGAATACATTGTATATGAATACAAGAAAAATAATATGACTGATTGGATAAAAGCCGCAAGGCTAAGAACTTTGCCGCTATCATTAAGCGGAATTATTATGGGAGCTTTTATTGCAAAATGGAGGCTGTACAGAGAAGGCGGAACATGGGACTGGAAGATTTTTGCCCTGGCACTTTTGGTAACGCTTTTGTATCAGATTTTATCAAACTATGCCAATGATTATGGTGATGGGGTAAAAGGAACCGATGCAAAAAGAATTAATGAAGCAGAAGCAAGAGCAGTAGCCTCAGGAAAAATTACGGCTAAACAGATGAAAAATGCGGTGATTCTTTTTTCAGCACTGGCTTTCATTGCTACGATTGCATTATTGTATGTTGCTTTCATTCCAAATTATATGAATGAATTTTACATTTTCATAGGATTGGGTGTAGCTTGTATTTTAGCCGCCATCGGATATACAGTAGGGAAGAAGCCTTACGGATATATGGGACTGGGAGATATCTTTGTATTTATCTTCTTTGGATTGGTTTCTGTATGCGGAAGTTATTTCCTGTTTACAAAAACATTCAGCTGGGATATGATGTTGCCGGGAACTGCAGTAGGAATGATGAGTATGGCAGTGCTGAACCTGAACAATATGAGAGATATTGAAAGTGATAAGCTGTCGGGAAAAAACAGTTTTGCATTAAGAATCGGATTCAAAAATGCAATGATCTATGAAATGATTCTGTTACAACTTCCTTTGATATTGATTTTTGCTTTCCTCGGAATCAATGGATTCTTTCAGGAACAGAACTATTATGTTTTTATTGTAATGATCCTTATGTTTCCTTTGATGAAACTGAGAAGAAGTATCATGTCGGTAAAAGAGCCAAAGGAATTAGATCAGTATTTAAAGCAGGTTGGGATCATGACGTTTATAATGGCAATTCTTACAGCAGCTGGACTTAATTTATTTAACTAAATCTAAAAATATTATATTATGAGTTCCAATGTCTATGTCGAAGCACAAATGCTTATCAGAAAACCGATTGAAGATGTTTTTGAAGCATTCATCAATCCTGAAGTAACCACTAATTTCTGGTTTACAAAATCTACCGGAAAATTAGAAGAAGGGAAAACAGTAACCTGGGAATGGGAAATGTACGGCGTAAAAAACGTAGTAAACGTTCATCAGATTATTCCGAACCAACTGATTAAAACAGAATGGGGAGAACCTTCGGTACACGTAGACTATGAATTTAAAACCATGGAAAACGGAACTCTTGTTGTCATTAAGAGCTATGGATTCACTCAAACAGGTGAAGACCTCCTAAGACAGGTTAATGACAATACAGGTGGTTTTACGACCGTTTTAGACGGCTGTAAAGCGTATCTGGAACATGGGATCAATCTGAGGCTGATTGAAGATAAATTCCCATCGAAATAGGTAAAGTAAATAAACAACGCTTAGCGTTTTAAAAGAAAACATGGATGGCACAAATGCTTTTACGGATATTACCAAACTAATGGTGCTATTCGTGAAATTATTTGAGTCATTTGTGTTTCATCATAATTGAAATTAAATTTACAATGAAAATACAATTTTTAGGGCAAAATTGTTTCCTGTTCACGTATAAGGACAAAACAATTTTAAGTGACCCTTTCTACAACTACAAAAAAGCGGAATCAGGTTTTGATATTACCGCACACAAAATCGATTACATCTTGTTGACCCATGCTCATGGCGATCATATTGCCGATGTAGCGGAAGTATTGCAGCATTATCCGGAAGCAACAGTGATTGGAGTGCCAGAAGTATGCGGATACTTTACACAAGCTAAAAATAGAGACGATGTGAACCTCGGAGGATCGGCAAAAATCGGCGATCTTAAAATTTCCATGGTTCCGGCTCACCACACGAGTTCTTTCCCTGATGGAAGCTATGGTGGTGTTCCTGTAGGGTATATTTTCAGATTACCTGAAGGGAAGAATGTATATTTAGCTGGAGATACAGGAGTAATGGCGGATATGGAGCTATTCCCAAGATTATACGGAAATATCGATCTTTCTATCCTTCCAATTGGCAGCCACTACACAATGTGTCCTAGAAAAGCGTCTTTCGCTGCCGCAGAACTTTTAAAAACTCCAAAGGTAATCGGATGTCACTTTGATACATTCCCAGCGATTGAAATCAACCATGAAAGTGCATTAAAGCATTTCGCTGATAAAAATGTAGAACTTGTTTTACCAAAATTAGGAGAGACGTTCGAATTTTAATCAATAATAAGACGGAGGTAATATAACAATTAGAATAATGAAAAAGATGCGTAAGGTATTAAAAACAAAAAAAGATAATTATCAAATTACCTCTCTTCTCACTTTAAACCAAAAAAAAATGGCAAGCTACCTAAATCACACCGCTACGACCAATTACCTTTGCTGCGTTCCCACCCTGGAGGATTCTCAGGAGCTGGTTGTTTAGGACTTGCCGTTGCAAAGGTAGGAAATATTTGTAAACTTCAAAACTTTATTAAAGAAAATTTGTCGAAAAAATGCAGTAGTAGAGCTAATCGGCTGACATTTAGGGGAATAATTTTTCAACTTTTTTCTAAAAAATTTAACATGACGAAAAGTCCATCAACACTAGGAATTATACTTTTTATCGCTACAATGATCGTTTTCTTTGTAGTGTACACTTTTTTTTCAGGAATCAATTATTTTGATATATCACTGAAAACCAATACTTTTGTATTGCCAATTCTATACACCGGAGCCGCATTCTGGTCGGTAAAAACCTATTGGAACAACAATAGAGTGGTAACTTTTAAGGAAGCTTTCAAAAGAGCATTCATTCCGATGTTTATCGGAGGGATTCTTTCAATATTCAGTATTTATGCATTTTTAAACTTTGCAGATACTGATGCAAAAAAGCTTTTGAACTATCAATATGTCCAAAGACAGAAGTCGGAACTGGATACAGAATATACTTCAGCGAGAAAAATTTTGAAGCATCAGAAAGATATTGATGAGCTGGATCAGAAGTATAAAGAGAGAGTACAGAGCTTTGCTCCAGACGTTGTAAAAGGAAAAGATATGCTTACTGCAAGTCATTTTTCAGGATATTTTGCAGCAATTCTTATATTTTACGTAGTTTTGTCGGTGTTTTTCGGAGCATTTTTCAGAACAAGAAGTATCTATCAGCCCGAAGAAACAAATCAAGACTAATTTTTATTAAAATTAAATGAACTTATCTATAGTTATTCCGTTACTGAACGAAGAAGACTCTCTGGAAGAGCTTTTTTCAAGAATTGATAAAGTCTGTCAAACCAGCAGTTTATCTTACGAGATTTGGTTTGTAGATGACGGAAGTACGGATTTATCGTGGAGTATTATTGAGAACCTGAAAGTACAGTATCCTCAGATCCACGCTATTAAATTTCCAGAAATTATGGGAAATCTCAGGCACTTCATGCTGCCTTTGCAAGAACAAACGGTGATGTAGTAATTACCATGGATGCCGACTTACAGGACTTTCCGGAAGAAATCCCTGAACTGTATAATATGATCATTCAGGACAATTACGATATTGTTTCCGGTTGGAAGAAAAAACGTTTTGATAATGTAATGACGAAAAATATTCCGTCAAAACTCTTCAATGCAGCAGCAAGAAAAGTTTCCGGGGTTTATCTTCACGATTTCAACTGTGGTTTGAAAGCTTACAAAAAGCAAGTGGTAAAATCTGTAGATGTATATGGAGATATGCACCGCTACATTCCGGTATTAGCTGCCAATGCAGGTTTCAGAAGAATTACGGAAAAAGAAGTACAGCATCAGGCAAGACCTTACGGGACTTCGAAATTCGGAACGGAGAGATTTGTAAGAGGATTTTTGGATCTGGTAACCCTTTGGTTTGTAAGCCGTTTTGGAGGAAGACCAATGCATTTCTTCGGAGCAGTAGGAACTGTAATGTTTATTTTAGGTTTCCTTTCAGCATTATGGCTGGGAGTATCCAAGCTGATTGATGTAGCCAGAGGAATCTATGGCCATTTAATCACCAATAATCCTTGGTTTTACATTGCTTTAACCATGATGATTATGGGAACTTTGCTATTTGTAGCCGGATTCTTAGGAGAAATGATCATCAGAACCAACCGCGAGCATAAGAATTATAATATTGATGAAGTGATATAATGGAAGGACAATTACCCAAAATTTATTCTAAAAAAGTAATCTTAGGATTTTCTATTTTTCTATCAACACTCTTTGGTGGGGTTTTATTATATCAGAATCTAACCGCAGTAAATAAGAAAAAAGAGGCCTATTTAGTATTGGGTGTTTCTATTATAATCACTATACTTTCCGGAATTATTGTGAGTATTCCTGAAAACCCTAAAAGTTCACTTGCCTATTTGTGTGGCCTTGCAGGGGGATCAATACTTTCGTATTACTTTGTTCCAAAGTACTTTTCGAATGAAGAACAATATCCCAGAAAAGCAATTTGGAAACCGTTAATTGTAGCTATTATTTTGGTAGCAATTTTGGTTACTGCAGCAATATATTCGTTGCCTGCTGAAAATTAGACTGTATCAATATACACAAAAAAATACCTCAGAAGTGATATGCTTTCTGGGGTATTTTTTTGATTCATACATTTATTTTCCGATATTAGTGTGAGATGAAAAACACACAAATGGAAAATATTAGAATTGAAATTAAAGATATTACCGATCTGGATTCCCTTTCCAGAGAATACGATATTTCTAAGGAAGAACTGATTGCCTTTCACAATCAGCATTGTGCTTTACACGAAATTATTCCGGGAAATCTACCGAAATACCTTAAATATATTTATATCCCTGCTGAAAAGAAAAGCAAATGGAAAGAGAAAAGCCTTCTCATTTCACAAATAACACTTCCCGATACCCTTGAAGAATCTACCTATGGTATATTGATTACGACTCTTCTTCCGGAGACAAAAATACAATACCTTGTTGATATCCAAAGAAAAAGAGAGCTGATTGTATCCGTTGTCAGGAGAAAAATGTACATCAATGATCAGGAAATAGAATTGATGGTTGAAAAGCTAATGGAAACAGCAAGTGAGGCGCTCTATCCACTACAAATTTCTTTAAAAAAAGACGGAAGAACAGAAGAAATACTCAACGGAAATGAGATCAGAAAGCGGTGGAAGGAAGAATATTACCCCAAAATACAAGAATATTACGTAGGAGAGGCAGCAGATGAAATCATTGAGAAGTTAAACCGATTTTATGAAAAGATGAGCGGAAGTACAGAAGCATTGCATTACAATCTGTTTTATGCAACTTACTTTATACCGCTATACACTTCATATCCTGATTATCAGAAAGAAGAAATACTTAGCTTCTATTTCCTTCTCTGGGGAAGAGCATTTCTTATACAGCTGTTTTTTCGTTACAAAAAATGCTGACGGATCATGATCAAATTCTCATCCATGTAAAAGGAGAACAAGTAAATAGCCCCATTACGACGGATTTGAAGAAAGGTACTCTTGACCTTCTTTATCAACTTGATAGAGAGACAAAAAGTATTTCTTCGATCGTAGGGAGATTATCATCTTTTCATCAAAATAATGAAATTGATATTGTTATTGAAATATATCGGCAAGAATCTTATATTTGATATACCTAATCATTAAAATTAATGGTATGAAATATATTGTGACCCTAAAAAAGGGCATACTTAAATTTCGACCTATTTTGTTACCGGAATAAGAAATTTCCAGAGCGAATGATCTATCCTTTAGATGGTTCATGTAAGCCTTAGAACAAAATAAAATTGTAAAAACACAAAAACACAATGAGCGAGAAACATTTAGTATGCCAGGGGGCTATATGTAAATGCCAGTTCGGCACGGCTCCGGATAAGTTGCTGGTGAAAACCCAGAGCAAACGATACATTAACGATAAGGATGGCAGTAGTAAACTGACGGCTACTCACGTAGATATTGGTAAAACTTTCGAGAAAAATACCTTTGGAAGTTGTGCTAAAATGAACAACAATCCTTGTCAGGTTACCATCACCCAATGGAGCGGTTATTATCAGAACATTACACTGGAAGATAATGGGGGGAAAGCTCTGTTGGAAGACAGTAAAGCGACCTGTCCGATAGGAAGCCCGGATTGTATTACCATTATCAACCATGGACAAACAGCGGAAATTTCGCAACAAAACACAAATAATGCACGTTCCGAGGTGCTTGCAGAAATATTTCCGTTTGTTGATTTGAAGAAAGAAGAAGTTGTAGAGGAGGAAGAGGATATCGTTAAACTTTAAAAAATACATTGATGAAAATTATAGGAGAAACAAGACCTCTTACTTATAAATTATACAACTACAGCCTGCTGGCCATCACAGGAAATCCTAAAGTAAAAGAATGGAAAATAGAATACAACGGTAAGATACTATCGACCAACGCTGCGGGAATTTTTAAATTTCATCCCAATCTGGCAGGAAAGAAAGTAAGACTTATTGCTGTCGTTACTCAGAATAGTAAAAATACTGAATATTCTATTGATTTATACGTTCTTTTGGGAAATCCAAAAATTCTATCCATAGAATGGCAGGATTTCAGAGGTAAACCCATAGGAAAAAGGAAGGTGGGGTATCTGGATAAAATACGATTAGCCATTAAAACAATCAATATCCCAAAAGGGGATTCCCTGAAAATATCCGTGTATGAAGATGATACTACTGGAGACCGTACAATGGGAGTGTATACGACCAGTGGCGTAGATGATAAAGGATTTGCCTATCTGTATTTTAATCAACTCAGTCTTTATCAGGATGCTCTGAACAAAAAGATTGGATTGATGAAAGCGAACATGAGTATTATATCAAGGTAAAATATGAAAATTATATCAACCGTACAGAAGAAAAAATACAGCTAGTTGTACAAAATGAGCTCGTACAGCATGTTGATAAGCCGCAACCAACGAATAAGCCTGTCGTAGTTGCTGCACCCGATAAAAAGCCTAAACAAAACGATAAAGTGAAAAAAAATGTAGTTTTCAATATGTTCTTTGATGGAACCATGAACAATATGACTAATACTACGGAAAGGATTGGAAAAACAGATGTTTATAACAGGAAAAGTAATAAAAAAGATGATAGTTATACTAATTTCTACTCCAATGTGGCTTTATTGTATATGAATAATGATGTTAAAGAAAATGAAGATATTATTAAAATTTATACAGAAGGGATAGGTACGGAAGATAAGAAAATGGATCAGACCTTTCCGGGGGGAGCATTGGGTACGGGTATCGCTATTTACATGAGGGGTATTAAGGATAAAGTACAGCGGGGAATACAACAAATGAAGGATTTTGCCGATAAAAAATATTTCGATAAAGGTGTATCTATTGGAAAGGTCACGATCAATGTATTTGGCTTTAGTCGTGGCGCAGCTGCCGCAAGGTATTTTTTGTCTCAAGATTCATTAATCATGATTAAGCTGAATTTAAAAAGTTTTCAAGATATTACCTTTAACTTTATTGGTTTGTTTGATACCGTTGCATCTTATGGTATCCTCCATTTAAATGATGTTATAGAGCTTCAGTTGAAATTAAAAAATAGAGCAAAAAAGATAGTACAATTAGCTGCTGCTGATGAATACAGGAATAATTTTAAATTGACTAATATTGATAGTTCTGTAAAAGCGGGTGTAGGATATCAGCTTACCATGCCTGGAGTACATTCGGATATTGGCGGGGGCTATAGCGAAGTAAGTGACGAAAAAAGATATTTAGGAGAATACATGGTATATGGAGATAATGACATTACAGCAAAAAAAGAACTTGAAAAAATAAAAAAACGCTATATTGAAGAAGGATGGTATCAGCCGGAGCAGTTTATGATTACAAAAGAACTTAAAACCAATTTTTCTAAACTGTATAATCTTTCTTACAGTCATTTATATACATTATATGGAGTAAGAAAAGGGTTGTCTAATAGCTACCAATATATTCCTTTTGCAATTATGAAAACATTTTGTGAGAAGCATGGAAAAATGGTATTTAAAAAAACAACTGATAACATATATACCGTATCAAAAGAATTACAAACTGTAAAGGGAGAGTTGTATGATTATGCAATTAAAAACGATGGTATTAATTCTCTTGCAGTTACGCTTCCTAAAGAGCAATTAATGTGGGTTCGAAATAAATATCTTCATCGTTCAAATAAAGATGATGAGACATTTAAAATGGATGGACGTTATGTAAACGGAAAACCAGAAAGAGATATTTTAAAAGGTTAAAAAAATATTATGAAAAAGTTATTAGGACTATTACTGATAATTGGGCTGTTAGTTAATAGTTGCGAAAAAATAGACAATATGAACAATAGGTACGAATGGCTGACTTTGACAACTGCCGATATGGGATATCCAATGGAAATAAAAGGAGGTACTTTCTATGATGAAAAATATGAAGATATTGCAGGCATTCCTGCTGATATGACTTTATCGTCTCAATGGTGGAGTGGCGATTCTGGAGTAGTTATAGCTGGAGATCAATATCGTCCTGTTCCTTTTGGTATGAAGATCAGATGGTTTTCTTATGCAGAAGACAAGTTTTATGAAGGTGATTTTAAGTTGGATTATGAAAAATTGTCTAGCCTATTTAAGGAAGGGTTAAAATGTAAGGAAAGTTCTAATTATAAATATTTTAAAGTATCTATTGCTCCTGGAGGACAAGTATTCCTTTATTTACTGGGTGGCAATTCTCTTTTGGTGGGAAGTTATCAGGCTAAGGAATATGTTGTTAATGATTTTAAAAAAGAAATGCATCTGCCTTTGCATACAGAAATTACAAGGAATGAATTGGTAAACCTTAATATAAAAGAGATGCCTCTTCAAACCCAACAGGAAATTTCAGAAAAAAGAATCAATACCAAGATTTGGAAAGATATAAACCTTCATTATCCATGGAAATATACTTTTAAAGTAGCTGACTTTAACAATTCTTTTGATTTGAAAAAACAGAAAATGGGGGTTGATTATATTAATGGTGAGGAAGCATGGTGTATCTCTGACGTAGATTACTTGACACAGTCCTCTCCCAAAGCTATTCCATTAGAGATCGATGGAGAATTTGAAACATCAGCGGGAAGAAAATTTACTATTCGTATTTATCCTGGGAATGTAAATAGACAAGAACCTAAGATGCAGCCTTATGAGATAAGGAGGGGTCGCGAGCAGGAACTGGTGAAGTTGTTTAAAGATTTTTATACAAAAATAGGAAAGAAGGATTTTGAGATCCACTTAAAACTTTCACCAGATTTTAAAACTGGTAAAGTATATCTTAAGAAAGACAATGTAGAGCAGGAAATCCCTAAGGTACAAGTAGATATTTTTGATATGACATTTGATCAATGATAAATAAGCTATTCCCAATATTACTCTCATTATTGATTGTTTTGCAATTTTTTAGTTGCGAAAAAATAAATAATATGAACAATAAGTACGAATGGCTGACTTTGACAACTGCCGATATGGGATATAATATGGAGATTGTAGATGGATCTTTTTATGATAATAAAGGAGAAGAAATCGCTGGAATTCCTAGTAGACAGGTTCTGCAATCTCAATGGTGGAATGGAGATTCCGGAGTTATGATTGTAGGAGAACAATATCGACCCATTCCTTTCGGTATGAAAATCAGATGGTTTTCTTATGCGGAAGATAAGTTTTATGAAGGCGATTTTAAATTGGATTATGAAAAACTGTCGAAGCTATTTAAGGAAGGATTAAACTGTAAAGAAAGTTCCAATTATAAATATTTTAAAATAGCCCTTGCTCCTGGTGGGCAGGTATTTCTTTATTTACTGGGAGGGAATTCTCTCTTAGTTGGTGATTTTTTAGCGAAAGAAAGCCATTCGTTGCAATGGACTGATCTTGGAAATAAAAGTAATGAACAAAGGAATAATGCGGTAAAACATTTTCAAGGTGAAATGCCTCTTCAAACGCAGCAGGAAATTTCAGAAAAAAGAATCAATACCCAGATTTGGAAAGATATAAACCTTCATTATCCCTGGAGCTATACTTTTAAGGTAGCTGACTTTAACAATTCTTTTGAAATAAAAGAAAAGGATATAATAATTAACTATATCAATGGAGAAAATGCTCGATGTATTTCTGGAATAGATTACTTAACCAAGCCATCTCCCAAAGCGATCCCATTGGAGATCGATGGTGAATTTGAAACTTCAGCCGGCAGGAAATTTACCATTCGTATTTATTCAGGCAATGTAAATGGAGAAGAACCCCAAAAACAAACGTACGAGGTGCAAAGAGGTCGCGAGCAGGAACTGGTAAAACTGTTTAAAGATTTTTATGAAAAGGTTGGGAAGAAAGATTTTGAAATTCATCTAAAACTATCACCAGATTTTAAAACCGGTAAAGTATATCTTAAGAAAGATAATATAGAGCAGGAAATCCCTAAAGTACAGGTGGATATTTTCGATATGACATTTGATCAATGATAAATAAGCTATTTCCAATATTACTCTCATTATTGATTAGAGAGCTTTGCGTTAAAATTAAATAAGTCCTATATAAAGAATATAAAGAGAGGCACCCTTAGAAAATAGGGTGTTTTTTATTTATTTTTACGCCGAATATAACCCTTAAATAATATTAAATGCCTAATGTACAAAGACTGTTTGCTGTTATATTTCTATTGTCTATATCCTCATGTTCATCCAAAAGATTGATAGGTTCATGGGAATTTATAGAACTATATGAAGGAACAGTGCCAAAGATTGATACCTTGAAAAACAAACAGAATCATTCCAAGTACGGAACAGGCATTTTGAGTTTTCATCAAAATAATTCTTTTGACTCCAGAGACCTTACAGGAAATTACCAAAGTAAAAATAACCTGGTGAAAATGAAATACAGTGAAGGTAAAGATACAGTACAAATGAAAATCTCCTATATCAATAAAGACTATTTGCTGTTGTCATCAATGTCTGAGAAACCTTATACATGGTTTTATAAAAGAATAAAATACAAAAAACAGCTTCCACCTGAAAACTGAAAAATTGAATATTATCAGGTATTTTATTGCCAAAAGACAAAGATTTTTAGAAATTTTAATCCTATTTTTGTTAAAAGATATTGTTGAAAGCCCTGAAAACTTTCAATAAAGCAGATCATAATGATCATCAGTAGAATATTTAAAATTAAATATGAAAAAAGTACTATACACATTGATGCTGGTTGCCGTAGTTTCCTGCGGGAAAGTTTCCCCAAAAGGAAATATTGAAAAGAAAGATGTGGACGTTCCGGAATTTGTAAACCTGGATCTGGATGGTAAATTCCGTGTATTTTATGCCAGAGGGGAAAAGAACTTCGTGGAAATAGAGACCTATCCTAACGTAGCCAGTAATTTGGATGTAGATGTAAAGGATAAAACCCTTACCATCAAAGAAAAAAGAGGAACAAAAGGTGTTGATTTTTACAATGTAACGATCTATTCAAAATATAACCTTGAAAAAGTAGCTGTTTCAGACTCCGTTGAAGTAAATATTTCAAGTGAAATTAAAACCGATAATTTCAGACTGAATATGAAAAACAATGCAAGCTTCATGGGATCTGTCAATACAAGAAGGGCAGAAGTGGAAATGCATAACAGAAGCCGTGCCAACTTTTTAGGATTAACCAAAGATGCCGTGATCAAGATTTCAGATACAGCAAGCTTAATTGCTCCTTACTGGAAAATTACCAACCTGAATATCGATTCTAAAAATGGAAACTATGCTGAGGTAAATGTAAAAGACTCTTTAAAAGGAAATATCCAGAACACGGCAAAATTCATCTACTATAATGATCCGATCAAAGCATTTAAAGTAGAGAAAACAACTAAGGTTGAAAATAAAAAACTGGATTAAAACAGTAAAATTTAAACGAGAACTTTACGAACTATAAAAAAGAACAACATACAAATATGAATACATTAGAAAAAGCGAAACTTTGGTTAAGTGATACCTTCGATGCAGAAACGAGAAGTGCAGTACAGGCATTAATCGATAGCAATTCCCCGGATCTGGAAGACTCTTTTTATAGAGAATTGGAATTCGGAACAGGAGGTATGCGTGGAATAATGGGAGTAGGAACCAACCGCTTAAATAAATATACATTAGGACAGGCGACTCAGGGATTGGCCAACTATATGCTTGAGCAGTTCAAAGGAGAGGAAATCAAAGTTGCTATTGCTTATGATGTGCGCCACAATTCAAAAGAATTCGGGAAACTGGTAGCAGATGTTTTAACAGCAAACGGAATTAAAGTATTGCTTTTCAAAGATCACAGACCAACTCCTGAATTGTCTTTCACGGTTCGTGATAAAAAATGTAACGGCGGAATCGTATTAACAGCTTCTCACAATCCACCTGAATATAACGGGTATAAAGTATATTGGAATGACGGTGCACAGATCGTTCCGCCAAACGACGAGGCCATTATCAAAGAAGTATATTCTGTGAAATTTGAAGAAATTAAATTCAACGGAAATGATGACTTGATCGAATGGATCGGAGAGGAGCAAGATGACGTTTACATTGATGCATGTATTGAAAACTCTACATACCAAAACGAAGGAAAAGAAAATTTAAATATTGTTTTCACCTCTATTCACGGAACTACCTATACTACGATTCCTAAAGCATTAGCAAAAGCAGGTTTCAAAAAAGTAGATTTGGTTAAAGAACAGATGATCCCAAGCGGAAATTTCCCTACTGTAGACTCTCCAAATCCGGAAGAACCAGCAGCATTAGAGATGGCTATGGATCTTGCAAAGATTACCAATGCTGATATCGTGATTGGAACAGACCCGGATGGGGATAGATTAGGAATTGCAGTAAGAAACCTGGATGGTGAAATGCAATTATTGAATGGAAACCAAACCAATACAATCCTTACGTATTACATCCTGAATGAATGGAGAAAACAAGGCAGAATTACAGGTAAAGAATTCATTGGTTCTACCATCGTAACTTCTGATATTTTCTATGATATTGCACAGAAATTTGGGGTTGAATGTAAAGTAGGTCTTACAGGATTCAAATGGATCGGAAAAATGATTCGTGAAGCTGAAGGAACTCAGAAATTTGTGTGTGGTGGAGAAGAAAGTTTCGGATTCATGACCGGAGATTTTGTTCGTGATAAAGACTCTTGTGGAAGTATCCTTTTAGCTTGTGAAATTGCTGCATGGTGTAAAGCCAACGGGAAAACAATGTATCAATACATGATCGAAATCTATGAAGATCTGGGGATGTATTTTGAAGGATTAATCAATATTGTTAGAAAGGGAAGACAAGGTGCTGAAGAAATTCAGAATATGATGAAAGACTTCCGTGAAAACCCTCCAAAAGAATTAGCAGGTTCATTAGTAGAAGAAGTAAAAGATTTCAAAGAACAGACAAGTCTTACCATTTCTACAGGAGAGAAAAAAGTAATGAACGAAATTCCACAATCTAACGTATTGATTTACTATACACAGGACGGAACTAAAGTGTGTGTAAGACCTTCAGGAACAGAACCGAAAATTAAATTCTATGTTTCAGTAAAAGATGCGATCTCTTCTGAAGCAGATTTTAAAGATAAATTAAAATCATTGGAAGCAAAAATTCAAGCCGTTAAAACAGATTTAAAACTGGATTAATCTCTTGTAAAGCAGATATGATAAAAAAAATAGTAGCAGTTTGCATACTGTCTGTAGCTGTAGTTTCTTGTAAAAAGGAGACTGCAGTTCCGGATGGAAAATCTGTAAACGACTCAATTGCTAAAAACGAAACCAAAGAGAATCAGTACAAACCCATTGATACAGCTTGTTCTTCCAACAATAAAACGGAAGATTATATTGCAGCTCTTCAATGGTATCGTACGAAAATTGATAAGGAAATTGCAGGAAACAGTCCGGAACAGAACAATAAAGTGTACGAAGATTATGTGAAAATCAGAGATAAGTACACCGATTGTTTTAACGATTCACAAACTGAGATATTAGATAAATATATTGATTATCACACGAATGAACCGGGAACCGAGCACCTGCCGGATAACATAAAGAAAATGGCAGCCGAGCTGAATAAAGCAGGTCTTGAATTCCGTGAAATGGGAGAAGGACTTACAGAAATTCATTCGTTACCAGGATATTATGAGTCTGTCTTTAAAAATAAAGTAACTCCTGATTATGGAGCCTATATCTCGCAGATGGCAAAAGACAATAAGGAAAACTATGCTGTGAATGGTGGTCTTTTAATTACCTGGGAAGAATTAGGAGATCGTTTGATCGAATGGGAAAATTTTATCAATAAATATCCCAAAAGCCAATTAATAAGGGCAGCAAAAGATAATTACCACAATTATTTGCTGGATTATCTTCTGGGAATGGACAGTGATCGTATCTATGATAATGAGGAAGGAAAAATTTATGATGATAAAAAGGAAGCGTACAGCACACTCATCAAAAAATATCCAAACTCTGCTACTGCAAAAAAAACTAAAGAACTAATAGCCGCTTATGATGCCCATGTACCTGTGGATCAGATAGAAGAGAGAATCAATTTGAAAAGATAAAATATTAGTAAATTTTAAATAAGAAATAAAGTGAAAGTTTCAAAATTAGCAGCGAACCTGATCGGTTCTGAAATTGTAAAAATTGGTAACGAAGTAAATGATCTAAAAGCAAAAGGTGCAGAAATTGCCAATCTTACTATTGGTGACCTGAATTCTAATATCTATCCTATCCCAGCATTGCTGAAGGAGGAGATTCAGAAAGCCTATCAGAATAACCTGACAAACTATCCACCTGCCAACGGACTTTTATCTTTAAGAAAAGAAGTTTCCAAAGACTTAAAAAACAGATGGAATCTGGATTATTCACCCAATGATATTTTGATTACAGCAGGATCAAGACCGTTGATCTATGCCGTATACAAAACCATCGTAGACGAAGGAGATAAAGTAGTATATCCTACACCATCATGGAACAACAATCACTATGCTTACCTTACTTCAGCCAATGCTGTAGAAGTAAAAACAAAGCCTGAAACCAATTTCCTTCCAACAGCAGATGATTTAAGACCTCATTTGGACGGAGCAGTTCTATTGGCACTTTGCTCTCCATTGAACCCAACAGGAACCATGTTCACAAGGGAACAACTTTCTGAAATCTGTGAATTGGTAATTGCTGAAAACAAAAAAAGAGGAGCAGACGAAAAACCATTATACTTAATGTATGATCAGATCTATTCTAACCTTACTTTTGGTGCAGAACATGTAGATCCGGTTTCTCTTTTCCCTGAAATGAAAGAATATACAGTGTATATCGATGGGATTTCAAAATGTCTGGCTGCTACAGGAGTACGTGTAGGTTGGGGATTCGGACCTGCACATATCATTGATAAAATGAAAGCACTTCTTACTCACGTTGGAGCTTGGGCACCAAAACCAGAGCAGGAAGCTACAGCAAAATTCTATGAAAATCCTGAAAATGTAAATGTATTCGTAGAAGACTTCAAAGGAAAATTGGAAGAAAGCCTAAAAGTTCTTCATGGTGGAATTCAGGATCTGAAAGGGAAAGGTTTAACGGTAGACAGTATTGAGCCGATGGGAGCACTTTACCTTACTATCAAATTAGATTATATCGGAAAAACAAAACCTGATGGAGTTGTTCTTGAAAACTCTTCAGACCTTGTATTTTACTTAATCAATGAAGCAGGGGTTGCTTTAGTTCCGTTCTCAGCATTCGGGGAAGATACATCTGAACCTTGGTTCCGTGCTTCCGTTGGAGGGTTAGCTGTAGATGAAATCAAAGGAATGCTTCCGAAATTGGAAACTGCTTTGAATAATCTGAAGTAATAAGTTTAATTCATTTATAAATGTACCAGTGTAACAATAGCCACCAATAGAAAAATTGGTACATTGTTACACTGGTATATTGTTATATTGGTACATTATAGTAATTATCGCGCTGAGCGGAGTCGAAGCTTTTTTACAACCTTATAACCCATGAAACCTTCCAGAAAATCCTTTATTGAAACAAAATATCTGTTCTATTCCACACTGGTTATCATTCCAATAGTGATCATCAGTGTTTGGCTTTCCGGGAAAGGTGATCATCGCTCATTATTTCAAAATTCTATCTTATCAACCTCTATTTTGGCAGGAGCATTTTTCCTGTTTATTACTTTAGGGTTATATTATGGTCTGAAATTAAAAGATAATATGGGAGGTATTTTAAACAAGGAAAGAATAAAGAAATATGCCAACAAAACTCCTGTAATGGATGGTTTTGATTTTGATCCTCCTGCAGTCGGAGATGGAATAGGAGGATTCATCATTTCAATCTTCTTATGGATTATATTTTCCATTGTGCTTATATTCCTTTCCTATTTTTTAGGGCTTTTCTTTTGGTCGGCCTTATTATTTCTGGCTGCCATGCTATATTGGATTTTTTTTCGGGCATTGCGTTATGTATTTAAAAACTCTCGCAAATGCAAAGGAGATTTTGTAAAAAGCATTGGATTCGGCTTTTTATACTCGTTTGTCTATATTTCCTGGATCTATGGTATCATTTTCATGATCAATTATATCAACTAAGGCCTGGTTATTATTTTACAAAAAATTAAATAAATATTAAAAATTAAATAAATATTTTGTAATAAGGATAACAAGGAATTATCTTTGAGCCCTTTATAAGCTAAGAATAAACAGGGTTGAAAACAACAACGATGAAAAAATTGAGATTTTTGCTATTGCCAATGTCTATATTGGTATGTTCACAAGAAATAGATACACTTCAGGTAAAAGAATTATCACAGACACCTGAACTCCCTAAAGTACAAACATATACCCTAAAAGACGGATCTGTACGAACGTATCCAAAGCCTAAATTACTAGATTTTGTGACCAAGCTGCCTCGAAATTTTATTGATACTAATAAAGACTTTGTAGCAAAAGATCATGCTTACTATTTAGGAGGTGCCATTGCCTCAACACTCATCCTTATTCCTTTTGATCAAAAATTAATTGATAATTCAAGAGAGTTAGGAGAAAGATGGGGAATGGATAAAGATAACAACTATACCAAACTGGGTGGGGTTTTCAAAATTCCTAAAGACATCGGATCTACATTATATCTTATAGGAAATGGATCTACATTGGTATTCCTGGGAATTGGTTTTGGAGCCTATGGTTTGATTAAAAATGATTATAGAGCGCAAGCTACAGCCAGTGGATTAATGGAAAGTTTAATTCTTTCCGGAGTTTTCACTCAAACGATCAAAAGAATTACCGGAAGAGAAAGCCCGTTTATTGCAGAAGAAAATGGAAATAAAGGCGGTGCTTGGAATCCGTTTCCAAGTTTTTCAGCATTTGGAAAAAACACTTCTAATTATGATGCTATGCCATCTGGGCACTTAACAACATTTATGGCTGGTATTACCGTAATTGCAGACAACTATCCGGATGCAAAATGGATAAAACCTGTAGGATATACATTAGCCGGAGCTTTATGTTTTCAGATGATGCAAAGTAAAGTTCACTGGGCTTCCGATTATCCGGTAGCATTATTAATGGGGTATTTTATTGGAAAAACAATCTCAAAAAGCAGATATACCTCTTCAGAAAAAACAATAGGAAAAACAAAATATAAATTTGACCTTATGGCATCCCGCCAATGGGAATATAATATGGTAGGGGTAAAGCTATCCTTTTAATGCATTGACTCATTTAAATAAAAATCTATATCCGATTCTCACATTTTCATCGAAAATGTGGGAATTTTGTTTTTTGAAAAGAATAAAAATTGCAGATTTTAATGAGGAAATTAGTCAGAATACCACATTTATAGGACAAACTAAAATAGTTTTCACTATTTTTGGTCTGAATAAGCCCTATCACTCTTTATTTTGGAGAGATAGCTTGAAAAGACTTAATTAATATTTACTGAATGAAAATAATCGCTGTCATCCCTGCACGCTATGAAGCAAGCCGTTTTCCAGGAAAACTAATGCAGACACTGGGAGAAAAAACTGTTATTACCACCACTTATCAAAATGTAGTAGAAACAGGACTGTTTGACGAAGTATTTGTAGCTACAGATTCTGAAATCATCTTTGATGAAATCACCAGGAATGGAGGAAAAGCTGTAATGACAGGACAACATGAAACAGGAAGCGATCGCATAGCTGAAGCTGTACAGAATATCGATTGTGATATCGTAATTAATGTTCAGGGCGATGAACCGTTCCTTAAGCTGGAACCCTTACAACAACTGATCGAAGTTTTTAAACAAGATATACAACAAGAGATTTCTCTGGCATCCTTAAAAATAAAATTGTCCGAAAAAGGAGAAATAGAAAACCCCAATAATGTAAAAGTAATTACTGATAATAACGGTTTTGCATTATATTTCAGTCGTTCTGCCATTCCTTTCCACAGAGAAGTTTCCTATGATGTGAGCTACTTTAAGCATATCGGGGTATATGCATTCAGAAAAGAAGCCTTATTACAATTTTCAAAACTGGAAATGAAACCATTGGAAATATCTGAAAAGATCGAATGTATCCGATACTTGGAGTACGGAATGAAAATCAAAATGATAGAAACCAATTTCATTGGAGTAGGGATTGATACACCAGAAGATCTGGAAAAAGCAAGGAAGTTAATTTAAAAATAAAATAATTTGAGAATAGCATCATTTCGATTTTACTTTCTCTGCCTTTTTGCTTTTTATCCCAATTCCTCTTATATTTGAATTGATAAATAAGTTATTTTGGTAAAGATCTTATTTTTAATAACATTATTCTACGGTTCAGGTTTGAAATCTCAGAGTCTGAATCATAAAAAATTCTATGCCCAGATTCATCATAGTTGTGTGGCAACCAGCAACGGTGCCTATGATAGATACACTTTTCTGGTTTTAGAGTTTAAAAATAATGAAGTATTTCCGTCGTATTTACAAATACCTTCCGGAGAGAAAAAAAGAAAAGATCCTGTTACTTATCGATTTGAAAATAAAATATTATATCTTACAAAAACGTTAGGTTTTAAAGAAGATCCGGGAATGGTTTTTAAATATATAAATGGAAATCTGGTTCCCCAACATAAAAAAAGCAAGCCAGACTTGATTTTTAAACCTTCTTTAAATAACTATTTTAATAAAGCTAAATGAAAAAAATAATATACTTAGTCCTTTTTACCGTTACAAGTTCACTGTATTATGCCCAGACCGCAAAGGAAATTATAGATAAAAATATTGAATTATCCGGAGGTTTAACCAATTGGAAGCTTTTAAACTCCGTATTGTTACAAGGAAAAGTAGTATTAGGAATCAAAGATGAGTATCCCATAAAAATATACCAACAACGTCCCAATCTTACCAAAACCATTATTGTAACTGGTGGGAAAGAAACAGCGATTGAAGGTTTTGACGGAAACAAAGGCTATGCAATGAATTATGCTGCCAATAAGCTTCAGGAATATCCGGAATATGTGCCGGAAAATTTTGATAACGATTTTATTGACTGGGAAAATAAAGGCTTTGTTGCCAAATACCTTGGAAAAGAAAAAGTAGGTGAGGTTTATTGCCATAAAGTGGAACTTACCAAGAATGTAAATAAGAATATGTATTATTTTGATACAACCACTTATATGCTTTTAAAGGAAATTAAAAAAGAAGAAACCGTCGTATATTCCGATTATAAAAAAGTAGGAAATCTTACGATGCCTTTCAGGATAGAGTCTTCAAGCCCTAAAAAAGATGGAGATTATGTAATGTTACTTAATAGAATAGATATCAACAAGGTTTTTCCTGCGAATATCTTTAAGTTTTAATTCATCTGCAGTTCAGACTGCGTAAAATTTATAAGAAATGAAAAATATTTTTTTACTGTTGCTTTCATTAACAGCGTTCCTGCAAAGCTGCACCAACCAAAAAAGTGAAATTTCTAAAGCTAAAACCAATGAACTTATGGGAAAAACAATATATGATTTTAAAGTAGAAAGCCTTGATGGAAAGGAGATCAACTTTGCGGATTTCAAAGGAAAGAAAATCCTAATCGTCAATACCGCTTCCGAATGTGGGTTTACTCCTCAGTATGCAGATCTTGAAAAAGTATATGAAGAATATAAAGATAAATTGGTTGTAGTAGGTTTTCCAGCGAATAACTTTGGCGGTCAGGAACCTGGTACTAACACTGAAATCGGAACATTCTGCCAGAAAAACTATGGCGTAACATTTCCAATGGCTGCAAAGGTTTCTGTAAAAGGGGATGATACGGCACCGATCTTTAAATATTTAACGGAACAGGAACTCAACGGAGTAAAAAATACAACGATCCTTTGGAATTTTACCAAATTCCTGATCGATGAAAACGGGAAACTGATTGATAGCTATGTAAGCACAACAAAACCTACGAGCGAATCAATTACAAAGCATTTGAAATAAATAAAAAAAATATTTATATACAGAAAGTGGATGTTATCATCCACTTTTTTATTTTTGCACCATGAAAAAACTAGTAATTATTTTTATACTTATCCTTTCTATTAAGGGGTTTTCACAAAGTTATTTTTCAGGAAAAATCAACTATTGTACCCCAAAAAAAGAAGAATCCAAAAAGAAATTTGATGCAGCTATTATTGCCCTGAGCTATCCTGATCTTTATGAAAAAGCTGCCAATGCTATGGTGCTAATTGCAGATAAAGATCCTACCTATTGTGATGCTTATTTTATGGCAGGATATCTTTTCAGATTACAGGAAAAGCATGATGATGCTCTTGCTTATTATTACGTAGCAGATAGCCTAGCCCAGAATAAATCTCCAGAATTTAAGCAAAACTTTGCCATCGAATTGATGAGATCCGAAAAAGCTGATATGGCGAGAGAAAAGTTTCAGGAAATGGTAAAGTACTTTCCTAATAGTCCGGAAGGATATTATGGAATAGCCAATACTGCAATTGTTCTGCATGATTTTGATAATGGATTAAACAATTTGAAAAAAGCTGAAAAGCTATATGAAAACTCTGGAGAAGTAAAGAATGATGTAAAATATATGTATGGAATGTTGAATTGTCTCAATGAAAATTATGAGGAAGCATTACCTTATTTTGATGAAGTATATTCTACATATAAAAAAGATGTAGGGTATTTATCTCTTTATGCACTTACCCTAATAAAGGTGGGTAAGGCCAGTAATGATGAAAAAATTATCAAAAAAGCCTGGAAAACGTATGAGAAAATAAAAGATGTACAAGGGCCAGAGGATCTTTCTGAAAAAATAAAGAAGGAATTCTCTTAAAAATTAGAATTTGTTATATAAAGCAATTCCGTAAATCTGTGTAAATCCATGCAGGCTGTGGTGATATTTATTTAGCCACAGATTTTTGCAGATTTACACAGATTTTTTGTTAGTACTATTTATCAATCACCTTGTCCGCAAAACAAAAGATATTTCCAAGCTTGATACTGGAGTAGCCATTACTTTTTATTTTAGAAGAATTGATCATAGCTTTGGCTAAAATATCAGTAGGTAAGGGTTTTTGGCTTTCCAATAACCCCAATTTATTGGCAAATTTTATAATCCTGCTGCCCAGAACTTCACCTGTTCTTTCAGAATCTTTTCGTTCCAACATTCCAGGTTTAAAGATGGTGATTTTATTGAAATGTAATTGTTTTACAGCTTCTTCCAGTTCGCCTTTCATTTTAGAGTAAAAGATCTTAGACTTCGGATCGGCTCCATAAGCTGAAACAAGAATATAATCTTCCACATTATTTTCTTTGGCAGCTTTGGCAAACTCATACTGATAATCAAAGTCTACTTTTTTCTGAGCTTCTTTGCTTCCGGCATCTTTCAAAGTAGTGCCCAAACACGAAAATGCAACATCTCCTTTTACCATTCCGTTCCATTCTTCAGGTTTTTCGAAATCTACAACATGAACATTAAGCCTGTCGTTCTCAATTCCAACAGGTTTTCGTACAAAAATATCGACTTCCTCAAAAGCCTTATCATTAAGTAGTTGATTAACCAAGTCTTTTCCTGTAGCGCCTGTAGCACCGATTACTAGAGCTTTCATAATAATGGAGTTTGATGTAATAGTATTTTCTTTCTTAAATTTACTAAATTTGAATAAAAGATAAAAGATAAAAGATAAAAGATAAAAGATAAAAGATAAAAGATAAAAGAATACCTTAAACATCTAATCATCAATCCTAATATTTCTAATTACTATTACTCATTACTCATAATCTATGGATGCCAACGAAATACTAGACTATTGTCTTGCCAAAAAAGCAGTTACGGAAAGTTTTCCTTTTGATAACGAAACCCTTGTTCTAAAGGTAGATACCAAAATGTTTCTATTGATGGGACTGGAAAAGCAGCCTTTGTCCATTAATGTTAAGACAGATCCGGAATGGAGTGCAGAGCTTCGGGAACAGTACCCGCAGATTACCGGAGCCTATCATATGAATAAAACCCATTGGAATTCCATCTCTGTAGACGGTTTGAAAAAAGATTTGATTTTTAAATTAATAGATCATTCTTATGATCTAGTATTTCGGTCTCTTACTAAGAAAGTTCAAAATACAATCAATAATTCTTAAAAACGTTCAGTTGATACTTCAGCCTAAAATCAATTCGGGTATGAATTTTGTTGTCAAATATCTGTGAAATATTAAATACACATTAATTAAAATAAGAATATATGAAAAATCACCTTTTATTATTCATGGCAGCGGGGGCACTAACTTTATCAAGCTGTAATAAAACTGAGAAAAAAGATCAGATCGTTACTCCTGAAACCACTGAGAATATGAAGTCAGAAAATCTTAAGATTGAATTTACAGGAACAGATAAATTTATGATCAAGAATCCAAAGCTTAAAGTGAGCTTATATGGAGTAAGTGAAGGGCTACAGGATGCTCCTGCAACCTTAATTACTGAAAAAGAATTTGAAGGAAAAACAATTCCTTTTACCATTGAATTGCCAGTACCACAGGATGCAGAAAGCAAAATCAATCCAAAACCTACCAATGGAGTAAAATATTATATTGCTACTGAATGGGATTCTGACGGCAACGGAAAGGCCAATGAAAAAGGAGATGTCTTTATTGACCACGATAAAGCTTTTCCTACTGTAAAATTAAATAGTGACACTCAAAAAATCTATGTCAAGATTTTGAAATAAAAACAAAAAAGGCTATTCATCACTGAATAGCCTTTTTCTCTATCTTAAAAATTAAATTCTTCTGTTAGCCGCTTGTCCTCATCAAGTCGTTCAATAAGTTTTTCCAATCCTTCAAATTTGATTTCATCATGAAGAAACTCTCTGAATCTCACCGTAACCTTTTCATCATAGATATCATCATTAAAATCAAGGATATATACTTCAACTGTTAATTTTTCTCCATTTACCGTAGGGTTGGTTCCGATGCTCAGCATTCCTTTATATTGCTGGCCTTTTACTTCCACTTCAACAATATAAGCACCTTTTTTAGGTAAAAGTTTGATAGATTCAGTATCAATATTGGCTGTTGGATATCCAATGGTTCTTCCGATTTTTTTTCCATGAACTACAGTTCCGGAAACAGGGTAAGCATACCCCAACATTTCATTGGCCTCTTTAATATTCCCTGTTAAAAGAGCATTACGAACCTTGGTAGAGCTGATGTTATTCTCATGAATATTAATGGCTTCCATTTGTTCCACTTCAAAATCAAGTTCTTTAGATAACTCTTGAAGTAGTTCAAAATTTCCGCTTTTATTTTTTCCGAATGAATGGTCGTATCCTATAATAAGGTATTTTACATTCAGTTTATCAATCAGAATCTGACGTACAAATTCTTCTCCGGTAAGGTTTCTGAATTCTTCATCAAACTCTTTCAGGAACAAATTATCAATATTATATTTTTCAATACGTTGTTGCTTTTCCTGTATGGTATTCAGAAGCTTTAAATCTTCATTAGGATTAAAAACAAACCTTGGATGTGGCCAGAAAGTAAGAATGGCAGTTTCCAGATTGTTTTCTGTTCCTACTTTAATCAATTCATCGATAATACTTTTGTGCCCAAGATGTACTCCGTCAAACATACCTAAAGACAATGCTAGAGGCTTCTGAGAGGAATAATCTTTAAAATTCTTGAAAACTTTCAAAACGGAAAAATTTGATTGCAAATATAAAGCCTTTATTTTGAATGCAGCGATTGTGAATAGGGGAAATTGAAATTATGAAAATAGAAAAATTTGAAAATAATATTTGAAGAGATGATCATATATTGCCTTCAAATAATAAATAGATCACAAAAACAACATTATAATTCTCCTTTCAAAGGGATAAACCTTCATCTTGCAGCCTTTGGTAAAAGCATGATAAAAATCTTTTTTTTACCAATTGCGTGTTTACGAAGAATCACTATATTTGCACCAAGAAAAAATTTAGCAATGGCAAACCAAATTAAAGGTAAAATTTCTCAAATTATTGGTCCGGTAATCGACGTTGTCTTCAATGATGTGGAAGCAATTCCATCAATCTATGATGCGTTAGAAATTACAAAAGAAAACGGTGAAAAAGTAGTTTTAGAGGTAGAACAACATATTGGCGAAGATACAGTAAGATGTATTGCAATGGACGCTACTGATGGTCTTAAGAGAGGTCAAGATGTAATCGGATACGGAAATCCTATTACTATGCCAATCGGTGAGGCTGTAAACGGAAGACTATTCAACGTTGTTGGTGATGCTATCGACGGACTTCAAGATATTTCTAAGGAAGGTGGTCTTCCAATTCACAGACCAGCTCCAAAATTTGATCAATTATCAACTTCAGCAGAAGTTTTATTTACAGGTATTAAAGTAATCGACTTAGTTGAGCCTTACGCAAAAGGGGGTAAAATTGGATTGTTCGGTGGTGCCGGTGTAGGTAAAACAGTATTGATTCAGGAGTTGATTAACAATATTGCAAAAGGACACGGAGGTCTTTCTGTATTCGCCGGAGTAGGTGAAAGAACGAGAGAAGGAAATGACCTTTTGAGAGAGATGCTTGAATCAGGAATTATCAAGTATGGTGATGATTTCATGCACTCTATGGAAAACGGAGGTTGGGATCTTTCTAAAGTAGACCTAGAGGTTATGAAAGAATCTAAAGCAGCTTTCGTATTCGGACAAATGAACGAGCCGCCAGGTGCAAGAGCTAGAGTAGCACTTTCTGGTCTTACATTAGCTGAGTACTACAGAGATGGTGGTGAAAGCGGACAAGGTAGAGACGTACTTTTCTTCGTAGACAACATCTTCCGTTTTACACAGGCTGGTTCTGAGGTATCTGCACTTCTTGGTCGTATGCCATCAGCGGTAGGTTACCAACCAACTCTTGCTTCTGAAATGGGTGCGATGCAGGAAAGAATTACTTCAACTAAAAATGGTTCAATTACTTCAGTACAAGCGGTATACGTACCTGCGGATGACTTAACTGACCCGGCTCCTGCAACAACGTTTGCTCACTTGGATGCAACTACGGTACTTGACAGAAAGATTGCTTCATTAGGTATTTACCCAGCGGTAGATCCATTGGCTTCTACTTCAAGAATCCTTTCTCCAGAAGTTATCGGTCACGATCACTATAACTGTGCTCAAAGAGTAAAAGAAATTCTTCAAAGATATAAATCACTTCAGGATATCATCGCGATTCTTGGTATGGAAGAACTTTCTGAAGAAGATAAATCAGTTGTTTACCGTGCAAGAAAAGTTCAGAGATTCTTATCTCAGCCTTTCCACGTAGCAGAACAGTTTACAGGTATTCCAGGATCATTAGTAGATATCAAAGATACAATCAAAGGATTTAACATGATTATGGATGGTGAATTAGATCACTTACCAGAAGCTGCTTTCAACTTGAAAGGAACGATCGAGGAAGCTATCGAAGCAGGACAAAAAATGTTAGCTGAAAACGCTTAATAAATTAGACACAAGATACCAGATAGCAGACATGGGACTTTAACGTTGTCTGAAATCTGAAATCTGAAATCTTCAAATCTAAATTAAAATGAATATAAAAATATTAACACCAGAATACGTAGTTTTTGAAGGAGAAGTAAACTCAGTATTATTGCCTGGAAAAAATGGTGAATTCCACATCATGAAAAACCACGCAGGAATCGTTTCTTCTTTAGTTGGTGGGAAAGTAAAGCTTTTTACTAATTCAGTAGATGAAGCTTTCGCTAAAAACCTAACCAAAGAAAATGATAAAGACTCTGTTTTTTCATATTCTATCAAGAGCGGTGTTGTGGAATTTAATCATAACAAAGGAATTATCCTTTGCGAATAATTAAATGAAAAGCTAAATATATTTTCAAAAAAGTGTAACTTTGGTTACACTTTTTTTATTTTATTTCAAGTCATGTAAAAATCTGATTCTATGAAGAAAAATATAATCATATTCTTTACAATTTTGAGTGCATGCCTCAATGCTCAAAATATTAAAACCAAAAGAGGAATTATCAATTTAGATGGCGTTCCAGTGGCTAAAATTTCAAATAAATCCAATGAATATACTTTCATGGATCTAAAGGAAACACCCTTATACACTATAAAATTTATTGATAAAAGTATTGTAGACTCTGTAAGAGACAGCTATATTCAGGTCAATAGAGTATACAATAGGGATAAAACCATCGAAGTGGATTATACCTCACCTTCTGCATTTTCTGGGGAAGAGAGATCGGCTGTCTACACTTCTGTGAAAGACTTTAAAATCATTGATAATAAAGGTATCAATGTGAAAACTCTTGATGAGTTGTTTTCAAATGTTCCCAAAAGAAAATTGGATAGTAAGACCAAAGATGCCTATACGATCAGAAAAAAGATCGATAAAATGAATCTTGAGGTAAATAAAGTAGGAGAGATCCTCAGCAATGGGGTTCCTGTAGGATATTTTACCAATTTACCTGTAAGTTTTGGTTCAGATGATAAGATCCAGGAAAAGAGTTTTATAGATATTGAAATCTATGATGCCAAAAGTAAGCTCATTGGGAAATATATTACGACAACTAAACAGCTAAAAACAGCTGGCGGAAAGTCTTTCACTCTTTTCAGAGAAATGTCTGGAAGAGCCTCAATTTTAAAGTATCCAACTTATAAAGCTCTTGCAGAACGTATGGCCATTATGGATCCAAATTTTATTAAAATTCAGGAAAAAGTATCTGTAGGGCCTGTTACAAAAGATAGTCCTAATTAAATTTAGCTAAAAAACATATGATAAAACCTTGGAAAGATTTTCTGAGGTTTTATATTTACTAATATTTTGAAAATAGATCTTCTATTCGTGCATTCGTGGTGTATATTTTTTGCCACTAATGCACGAATTTTCTTTTTCCTGGATATAAATAATGATATAATATTCAGTGAAATCAGTGGCATCTGTAAGAACCCTTTTAGTAGAATTTTATCATTCTGAAAAGAATCCCACTATTGCATTTTAAAATAAGAGGCTGAATTCCTGTAGAATGACAAAGATTGTGTATATGTTGTTTTAACAGATATAATAGAAATGTAAATGCTATTCAATAGAAACGGGCTTTAGCCCGTTTTATAATAAGCATAAAATTCCATTGGCTTTAGCCAAAACCTATAAAAATTTTGTCTATAGTTTTAATAAGTTTCTTTTTATTCTGAAAGAATATACACAAAGTAATGAATGAAATTATGATTCAGATTCCTACGAAAAGATAAACATGCAGATTATTTTTTATTTTGGAAAATTCATCTGCGTTATCAGCAAAATCAGCGCGAGAAAAAAAAAAATCATTAATTAGAAAATCCCTGAGAAAAATCATCACAATTTTACAAACTCAAAATCACCCCATTTTCCTTCAATTGCTGCATCGGTTTTGAGAACCAAAACAATTCAAAATCTTCAAAATTCTCCTCAAATTGAGTCTTAAGTTGTTGAGCTGTAGGTTTTTTCTGATTGTCTATAGAGTGTTCTTCCAGAATAGTCATCAGCCATTCCGCTTTGTCCTGTTCCATTTCAACCTTTACAATATTGGTTTTTAAATGAAATGTAAGAAGCGTATATGTACCAGAATATTTCTTTTTATTTTTTACGCGATTCTCAGCGATTACATTTTTGGTTAAAAAGACAACTTTTGAATTGGCCTTAAATTTAAAATCTTCATCCTCCAGTAAGCTATCGTGAATATAATCGGGATGAATGGTTGTTCTCGGAATTTTAAAATCAAACCATTCCTGAAGGGGAAGTTCAAAGTTGATTCCGTGCATATAGTTGAACAAAGATTTTTTTAAACCTGAACTAAATTTATCATGATTGATTCCGGTCTTGTCTGTAAAATCGATATCATTATTAGCAAATAGGATTTCCTGTTTGATTGGAGTAACTCCAAACTCTTCTGGGTTCAATCCAACAGGCGAATGGGCGGTCATGGCGAACTGATGCCAAAAACCACTTTGTAAAATTCCCATTTCAAATAACTGACGAATCATTTCCATGGAGTCAATCGTTTCCTGAATGGTTTGTGTTGGGTAGCCATACATCAAGTAAGCATGGATCATAACTCCGGCTTCTGTAAAATTTCTTGTCACTTTTGCAACTTGTTCCACAGAAATTCCTTTATCAATTAATTTTAATAAACGATCACTGGCTACTTCCAATCCACCGGAAACGGCAACACAACCTGAAAGCTTTAATAAATAGCATAAATCGCGGGTGAAGCTTTTTTCAAAACGAATATTAGTCCACCACGTAACCACGAGATTTCTACGAAGAATTTCAAGGGCAACTTCTCTCATTAAGGCTGGTGGCGCAGCTTCATCTACAAAATGGAAGCCGGTTTCACCTGTTGTCTTAATAAGTTCTTCCATTCTGTCAACCAGAATTTTGGCGGAGATAGGTTCGTAGATTTTAATGTAATCTAAAGAAATATCACAAAAAGTACATTTTCCCCAATAACATCCGTGAGCCATGGTTAGCTTATTCCATCTTCCATCACTCCATAAACTGTGCATTGGATTGGCAATCTCAATAACTGAAATATATTGATCCAGCCTTAGATCCGTATAATCCGGAGTACCAATATCTGCCTGCTTATAATCATGTCTTTTGGTGGTGTTTTTATAAACAACTTCATGATTTTCAATTAAAAATGTTCTCTTATATTCAGATTCTTTGTTGTGTTCAGGGTGACAAACATTTTCACACAAAAGTTCAAGAGGAAGTTCACCATCATCCAACGTTATAAAATCAAAAAATTCAAATACTCTTTGATCTTTGATTTCTCTTAATTCTGTATTGGGAAAACCACCACCCATTGCAATTTTAATGTGTGGAAAATTTTTCTTTATAAACTGTGCACATCTGAATGCTGAATATAAATTACCAGGAAAAGGAATCGAAAAACAAACTAATTTAGGCTGAATCGTTTTTATTTTTCCACGAAGAATGGTTAAAGTAAAATCATCGATAAATGTTTGATGATCAGATAACTTTGAGTATAACTCATCAAAGGAATTAGCACTTTTACCAAGACGTTCCGCATATCTGCTGAATCCGAAATCAGCATCAATATTTTCAACAATATAATCTGAAATATCTTCCAGATATAACGTTGAAAGATGCTTTGCTTTATCTTGAAGTCCCATATTTCCAAAAGCAAATTCCATATCGTCCAATTGGTTGAAACGGGAAGCTTCCGGAAGAAAATTCATGCTGCAGATCTGTCTTGCCAGCGTTGGGCTTTTCCCTTGTAAAAAAGGAATAACCTGATCGATGGTTTTTAAATATTCTTCTCTTAGTGCATAAATTCTCTGAGAGTTTTCAGAAATATTCTGAAGGTCAACTTCTTTATTGAAAACCTTTTGCAGTCCACCTTTTGAAAATAGCTCCAAAATAACATCTATTCCCAAATCGATCTGATAACTGGAAATATTTTTAGTATTTAAAAACCCTTTAATATAAGCTGTTGCCGGATAAGGAGTATTAAGTTGGGTAAAGGGCGGAGTAATAAGAAGTAGGTCTTTCAACAGAAATTTTTTGCAAAGTTATTCTAAAGTTTTTTTAGAAAAAAATTTTTTGCTCTGATTATAAACAGGGTTGAAATAATACCTTCCTACTTTAAATTATTCTATCACAGGTCTCACAGATTTTGCAGATCATCATATAGTGTTAGAGTACTATTACATAATGAAAAATTCGTGCATTCGTGGCAAAAATATCTGCCACGAATGCACGAATTAAATAGCCTAGGTGTACAAATTTTCAAGTAAGCTATTTGGATTTTGTTTTGACACAAAGTTTTTTATAACTAAGCTGAATATTTCAAGGAAGCAAAAGATGGAATCAATTTCATTGATTCTAATTAAGCGAGCGCATAGTCATACAGCTTCTTCAAAGACGAAGTCGGTTACTTAGCTCTCTAAAATAAAGCATTAGAATCATTTTAGCTTTACGTTTTTAAAAAACTATAAAAATAAAGAATTATTTAAATACAGTATCAGCAGGGTTACTACTGATGAAATTAAGAAAAGATTCCTCGTCGAAATATCCATTTTCATCTATAATTTCAGGACATAAGAATTCCGCCTCATTAGAACCATCCAAACTTATATTTTCAATAAATTTTCCTGCTTGTCCCTTAATTTCATTGTGCAGACTTATTAGATATTTTGAATGTATACTGCCTTCTGCAACTGTATAGTGCCCATTTTCTGCAATAAGAGAAGTTGTAATATCTCCAGCAGCATACGTTTCATGATCATTTGAAGATGCTCCAAACAAAATATCAGCGGAAAGTGATCCAGAGCAGTAAAGAGAACCGTTTACGATGATATGTTTAGCGTTGATATTTCCTAGGACAATAAGGACAATGTAGTCTTCAATAAAAAGATCTCCGGAAAGGTGAATATCTTTATCAAAAAGAATGACTTTATATCCTTCTCCATCTTCGGTTACTAAATCAAGTGTGGTTGAGACTTCATTTTCTGCAAAGATTATTGTAGGAAGTTCATCTTCATCTGGTTGTAAAGAAGTTGTTTTTATCTTTTCAGCGGTTTCTTTATCCAGCATTTCAAGAAATTCTGAAAGATCTTCTTCATTGAAAGACTGATCTCCAAACAGGGTAAAATCCAAAGTGGAAGAAACTGTGGAATAAAAATCTTCTGACTGATTTTTCAGACAGGTATATAGTTGATCCTTTGTGAGTTGTTGTAATTCTTTCATAAACTTAGCCATATCGCACCTACTTTCTAAAAAATAGATAGATGCAATATAAGCAGATAAGTTTTGTTATGCCAGAAAGCCAAATTGATTCTCAAACATTTTTCCTACTATCGGAATAGGTTTCTTTTGTTCATTGGCCGCATTAATGATTCCGAATACCCATAAGATCAACAGAATCAATCCTATATAATTCAAAAAAGATAAAGCGGGAAGAATGGAAATTATAATGGAAAGAATAACATTTACAACAACGCTTAATAAAAAAAAACCTAAACCTTGCTCCAAATGATAATTGGCCAAATCACTTTTATGACTTAGATCTTTGTTTTTAATATAGGCGATAATCCATCCGATAATGGTTACATAACTTAAAATAGAAATTGTTTACTGTTCATATTGAATATTTTTTGCCAAAAGTAGAACAGTAACTACCATCTATCAATAGTTGATTGGTCAATGGCAACTTTGAATTGGTATTCGGCAGACTCTGAAAGGAAATGATCTCTTAATGATGTTATTATTCCTTCATCAACTTGAAAAAAGCATCCTTTTTGGCTCTTGATATCGGAATACTGGCTCCATTTTCCATTTCAATCATTCCTTCTCTGGAATAGCTAATAATATAATGAGTATTGATCAAGTAAGACTGGTGTACCCGAAAAAAATCAGGCGGAAGAAGGATGTTTTCATAATTTTTAAGAGGCTTGGAAATCATAATTTTTTTTCCATCGTTCAGATAGAAAGTAGTGTAAGAGCCGGAGGTTTCACAATGCATAATTTGACTAAGCTTTACGACATGCATTGCTTCCTGAGTAGGAAGAATAATTCTTTGTGGAGTTTCGTCAGATTATTATTGAGTTCACGTACTTGCTGTTCTTCAAGGAATTGCTCCTTTAATCCTGAAATTCTATCAATGGCTGCTCTGAGTTCTTCAGCATCAATAGGTTTTAACAGGTAATCCAATGCACTGAATTTGAATGCCCGAATAGCGTACTCTTCATAAGCCGTGGTAAAAATTAAATGAAATTTTCGGTAAGAAATCTGCTGGAGTACATCGAACCCTGTTCCATTTTTTAACATAATATCCATGAATACTAGATCGGGTTGCAGTCGATCAATCAATTTTGCCGCTTCATGAGCATTTTCGGCATAACCTATGATCTGTATTTTACTTGAAGCAACCATTTCCAGCATAATGGATAATGCTTCCCGTAAATGATATTCGTCTTCTATGATTATGGCTTTATACATACTTTACAATATAGGAATATATAAGGTTACCAGGCAACCTTGTTGCCCATCTTGAGCTATTGTGAGTTCTCTGACTTTAAGCTTAGCACTGGAATTATTTTCGAGCATCAGAAGCAACCTTTCATCTGTAATTTTGGTAGAAAGAGAACTATGGGAATCATCTGTTTTTTGCTTTCTGGAAGCACTAAGTCCAATTCCATTGTCTTTAATAGTACAGATAAGAAGATTTTCTAATGGTTTTTCTTCAAAAGTGATGAATAATGCTCCTTTTTGAAATGCTTCTAACGGTTTAAGCCCATGTTCAATTGCATTTTCAACAAATGGCTGTATTAAAAGAGGCGGAATATGAAGCTGCTGATCTATAGAATCATCACATTGTATCTGGTAATCAAAGCTTTGATTTAAACGAAGCTGCTGGAGTTCGATATAGTTTTCCAAAGTTAGTATTTCTTCTTCCAACGTAATAGTTTCCATTCGTGATTGTTCCAGGACTCTTCTGCTCAGTTTGGCAAATTTGCCAAGATACAATAGGGCTAGGTCGGTATCCTTTCTGAGAATCATTCCCTGGATATTCCCCAATGCATTGAAGATAAAATGAGGATCCATCTGAGATTGTAATAATCGTCTTTCAAGAGATAATTTTTCTGCCAAATTTTCCAACGTTTCCTTTTCTAAAAGCTCCATTTTAAGTTCATTATTGGCTTGTTGTTGTTGAAGAAAATCTTCCCTTTTTTGATGGTATCGTTGACGGAAATAGTAAGACCGATACATAAAAATAAGTCCAATAAACAACACTGCAGAAATTCCATATCCCAGTAACTGATTCTGTTTCTGAAGTTTATTTTCTTGTTCCAGTTGTTGAATACGGGCTATTTTCTTTTCCGATTCATATTTGGCATCAGCATTCTGAAGAATTTGTTGAGTTGATTCATCGTATTTTAGTTTGTTATATTTGATAAAAAAGGTATCATACTCAAGATAGGCTTTGTAATCTTTCTCTTCTGCTGCAATATTTTTCAGACATTCATAAAATGCTGCCAAAAGATAATTGTCTTTGTAGGGAAGATTCTGTTGATAAGAAATTCCTTCTTTAAAGAGACTTTCAGCCATTCTGTAATCTCCTTTTGATACATAAAACTGTCCCCGTAGTCCCATCGAGCTTCTGTATACGCTTTTAATTCCATATTGTTTACCAATGACTAAGGCTTTTTCTAAAGCAGACAGAAACGATTTTTCATCAATAGGCTTTGGGTCATTCATATATAAAGCTGCGAGATTGATATAAGCAACTCCAATGTTACTTTTACTATCTATTTTTGCTTCATTTTTCTCTATGAAAGCAATGGTTTGTATAAAAAATGAAAGAGCTTCCTGCCAACGATCAGTTTTTCCAGAAGCAATGAGATCAGAAAGATAATTGCCTACTGCCAGTCTTGCATGGAGAATGCTTTCAGGGTTTCCGGATTTTTCTGCATAAGAAAGCCCTTCATCAGCATATTTTTTAACTTTTTCGGGAGAATTTGGTGAGAAGAGATAAGAAATATCTGCGCCAAGTTTAGCAGATTGGTCGTAACTCTGTATGGTATTAAATAAGGCATAAGCTTCCAGGAAAAATGTGAGAGCTTTTGATTTATCATCAGTATATGATTTGAGATAACCCATTGCTGCATTAGCAAAAGCTTTAGCACGATTGCTTTTTAAAGACTTGGCAATGTCATAGGACTTTTCAGCATATTTTGTAAATTCCTTGAGATGAAGAAGACGTTTATGAGTTAAGGCCAAATAAGCACTGCAGATGGCTTCATCCTCTTTACTTTCTGCTTTTTGAGAAGTTTGAAGAGCTGTCATCTGCATTTTGAGACTTGCTGATGAATCGGTAAACCTTTTAGAATACCCTTCACTGGCTTCTCGTTCTACGGGCGATATCTGTTGAGCTTTTATAGTATTTAAAGAAATCAAACAAAATAAGAAGCAAAATAAGAGTCGGGTTATGTCGTTTTTTTTGATCATGTTCATTGATAGGCAGAGCTAAATTATACATTGTGTAAGACTTGGCAAAATAGCAATCGGTTTAGAATGCTGATTTTAATAGGAAATATGAATCCAATTAAACACTTTGCCGCTAATTTTTCACCAAATACCAATTCAAAATGTATCAATACCAATTGATGCTGGCAGATACACTTTTGAATATTTAATCTTGTATAGAATATAAATACAATAGCCATGAAAACTATATATAAATTCCTGACTTTCCTTATTTTATTTTTACCTGCTAAGATCCTGCTTGCCCAACAGACAGATGAAAAGCGTATGAAAATTGAAGTATCTGTGAAGGATGGGAAAAATCAAATTGTTTCTGTGATCAAGTCCTATACAATATCATATAATAGAACTTTAATAACCCCTGAGAATAATAAATCGGGAGAGACCAAAGCATTTTATATATCATTGGATTTTGAAAAGCAGGATATTCCTTTTTTAAGAGCGTTTGTTCAAAATAAAACAGGTTTGGACGGGCAGATTACGGTCACGGATACCTATGGGAAACTGCCACCCCGAAAAATTGACTTTCAAGCTGCCACAATGGATGTCATGAACGATCAGGCAATGGGAGAATATACAGGTATGTACATGAATCTGAGTTGTAATGTTCTTACTATTGATGGGCTGAAAATCGCGCATTAAGTCTCACAAATGATGAAAAAAATACAATATACTTAATGCATTAAAAATTCCTGAAATGAGATATCTGCAGTTTAAAGATATTAAACATAAGTTCCCTAAAGACAGTTGGTTATTTTGGCGGAATGAAAAGCATAATGGTGAATTTGATGAAGATTGGGTGATTTATATTGATCGTAATATAGAGGTGCAGAACTTAAATCTGGATGATCCTTTTAGTACTTTTGAAATAATTGAAAATCTGGATGAAATAAATCAAGAAGGCTGTCTTGCTATTCTTATTGAAGGAAAACTTACCGCCAAAAATATCTATAACCATGAATCTGATGGTTCTATCTGTCTGTGTGTATTAGGAAGTCTTGAAGCCAATAATATGATTGTTGGCGGTCAGGAATTATACATTACCGGAAATCTAACAGTGGATGATTGCTTTTGGGGAAATTATAATCATGGGGATCTTATTGTAAAAGGTAACACAAAAACTAAAGTTTTTATAGCGACAGAAGGCTATCATTATGATTTCAAAAAAGAAAGAATGGCTGCTGAGTTTTTCCTTTGTGATGAAGAGGAAGAAGATGGAATTTTTGATCGTACATTTCCTGCAGCTATTTTCCCTGAAGAAATTTTATATACAGAAGATGAAGTAGAGGAAGAAGATCTTTTTACCTGGAATGCCTGGCTTTCACGTTCTACAGCCATTAAAATGTTGGAAGAAAACCGTTCAATTTTAAATCAAAATATCCAAATCCTTTCAAAAGAAGAAGAAAAAGCTATCGAGCTTGCTTCCATTCCAAAGTATTTTGAAAATACACGATTTAATGATTCTATTTCTTTTCTTTTCCAGCTGGATAACTTTCATAAGTTGTTGAAAATTGTGGAATTACATAAGGAAGAATATCAATATTATACTTTTGAAGAATATGAAGTGCAATTACATCCTGATTCCGAAGATGGCCAGGCTCATGTGATGTTTACCCATCCATCAGGTTTTATATTTTTCATCTGCATTATAGGGGATGAAAATAATAGGGAAGTACTGTCTGCAGTATATCGTGAAAATGAAGAAGCTTCGTTCATCGATGTTTTTCATCCGGGGACTTCCATCCATTATCGGACTCAATTAGATATTATATGGAATGATCTTCTCACAAGAGCTGAGCGTGGCGCTTACTTTTATAATAAATTTTTGGAGACTGTTAGTCCCTCAGAAATTCTCAATTATCTGAATCTTGCCATGGTTCAAGAAAAGTACAATGATTATAAGGATTCGGATAAAAATAACTTTTGGTATAGTGGTTATTGTTTCCTGATGCGTAGACATGGTGAAAGAGGGTTAGTAGGAAGTCTAGATATTGGAAAGGAGAGAGAAGCCGAAATATTTGATATGAGAACCTATTGTTTCCGTCCGAATCAACTCGAAAATCCTCAAAAGTGTGACCTTTTTTATGCTTCAAGTCAGGAGAATCTAACCCATGACAGTTATTCAGGTGATGGAGGCGTATTCAGAGTATTTCTTTACGATTGGGAGCTTTTCAGAGAAGCAATAGAATGGTATCCTAAAATAGGAAGAGCTTTTACAACTATGAATGAAGAATACCTGGAAGAAAAGAATATATAAATCTATAGACAAATACTGTGAATACATTACATCAAGAAGCTCTTGAAGCATTTCGTCAAAAAAACTATGCTGTAGCTGCTAAAAACTGGATAAAAGGACATTTCCTTCCGGATAACAAAGAAGAATTAAAGGAAATCTATCTGGTGGCAAATTCTTTACATGAAACTTCTCCTGATGCTGATCTTTGTGCCATATTAGGAATCATTGCTCTGGATCATTATGAAGTATTTACGAGTAATCGTGAAAAGGCTCTTCTTCAGTGTATAGAATGGAGTAAACAGGGCATTAGCATTAGCCCGAATCATCCTTGGTGTCATCGTCATGCCGGTTCTGCCTTCTATTGGTTGAATCAATGGGAAGAAGCAGCTCCTTATTATGAAAAAGCATTATCACTGGTGCATTCTCCAACTTTGCAGATAAGATTATTCATGATAAAAAATAAAGGAAACTCTAATCCCGATTTTTTGTTACTGGATGTAGCTCCTGAAACTTCCGAAGCAATGGAGGCCTATAATGCCGGTGTTGAAATCAATAGAATTCTCAACCAAAACCCTCAGACATCTGAGTTTGAAAAGGAGAGGCTTACCCAGTTGAAAAGAGATTGTTATACTGTAGCTTATCGTCTTTATCATAAAACATTGGTGGAAAGAAGCGGAGACCCCTACAATGAAGATCCTCATACCTTTGCGATGTGCTGTAATAATTTAGCAGCAGAATATATCAATCAGGAACAATATGATGAAGCCATTACTGTGACTACAGAAGGAATGAAATTCAGTTATTTTATGTATATTCTTCAAAACAGATTTAATGCCCGCTTAGAGGCTGGGTATTTCGAAGAAGCTATTGCTGATGGAGAACAGTTCATGGAAGATTTTATAGATGATATGGATTCTGTAACCTATTTTAACAGTATAGATCAGCTTTGTTATAGTTATATGGAATTGAAGAGGTATGAGCCTGCAATGAATTGGATTAATGCAGGGTTGGAAAGTTACTATGCATTAGATACCACAAATTCTTTATTGGCTCATCCGGAAATTGTACGATGTTTTACTAATTTTTATATTCATAAAGCTAAAATTGAAGAACAGACAGGCATAAAACCGGATACAGATACCGCATCAAAAGAAGCAGATCATATTTTGGAGGAAATGCCGGACAATCCAAGTATATTAATCAGCCGTTCCAATATTTTTTTAGAAGAAGAAAATTATGCAAAAGCGCTGGAATGTCTTCAGTATGCTGTACATTTTGCATCAGAACAAAATAAAGTAAGATCTATGCAGGTGGCTTTATACAATATGGGATATATTCAGGTAGCGAAACTTGGGGACGAAACATCCGCATTTGAAAGCTTTGAACAGAGTATTGCATTAGGCAATGAAGATTTTTGGTGTTATTACTGGGCGGTTCACTGCGGTTATCATCTGCAGGAGAATGAAAAAACGGTAGCATATGCATTGCAGGCTATCCAGGCTCTACCCCAACAAGAAGGGGTGACCAAAGATATTATAGCGGAAATTTATGAACATTTAGGAACAGCACAATTAGACTTAGCTCAATATAATGAGGCAACAGAAAACCTGAAATTATCTTTACAATACAACCATTCGCCCATCGCTGAAGAGAATCTGAAAACTGCTGAAGCAGAAAATAAACGCAATAATTCCGGAGGATTTTTCAAAAAGATATTTGGGAAATAAGGAGGAATGAAGCTGGAGGCTGGAAGAGGGAAGTCGTCGAGAACAGCAGAAAGACTATTACGTCTTCTTTCACTTTTCGAGAGTCGTTTATCATAATTTTATTGGTTATCCGGCAAATAGAAACTTCCAGCCTCCATCTTCCTGCTCCCATCCTAAAAAATAAAACCCCGCAGAACGTCTGTTCTCCGGGGCTATTTTTATAATTTACTTTAAACTATCTAAGCGTGGGCTATATTTTTCCGATCTGAAATCACATTCATGATAACTCCCAGCAGAATAAGCGTAATCCCAATCAGTAAGTTGGTTGTAAATTTTTCATTAAACATAAATACACTTACCATGACAGCCACTACAGGTTCCAGTGCACCTAAAATCGCTACTGGAGTAGAGCCAATACTCTTAATTGCATAGACCAAACATAAGCTGGAAATAACTGTAGTAAGGAACGCAAAAATAAGGAAGTTAACAAAAATGCTCATTGAGGGGATTACAAATGATTGATGCCCAAGAACAGACTTGCTCATAAAAAACAAGGAAGTAAAAAGCATAGAGTAGAAGGTAAGCTTAAACCCTGAAACTTTCAGTTTTGATTTGTTGACAATTACCATATAAAGCGCATAGAATAATGAACTGAGCATAACGATTCCCAACCCTGCAAAATTGATCTCAAAACCTGTTCCTTTCAGACATAAAACAATGACTCCGGCAAAGGCAAGAAATAATGAAACAATAGACAGTTTGGTCAATTTCTCTTTATAAAAGAAAAACATAATCAAGGCAACGATCACCGGGTAGATGAACAGAACTGTAGAAGCTATTCCTGGAGTAAGAAAATCATAGCCTATAAACAGAAATTCAGAAGAAAGAGCATAACATATTCCAAGAATAGCTAGTATTAAAGCTTCTTTTTTATTGATTTTAAAATTTTGTTTAGAATAAATGAGATATCCGCCCACCATTATGGCTGAGAAGAAAAACCTGTAGAACAAGGTAATATCCATTGAAAAATGAGCCTGCTTGATCGGCAGGATAAAAATCGGAATCAATCCATATGAAACCGCCGACAAAATACCCAATAAATAACCTCTAAGTTTTATTTGCATTGTATAGTTTTAGTTTTTAAAAACAAAAAACCACTGGATCCATTAGATCAGTGGTTTTTTTTATTTTGTTTAAAGATTAGATCGGTTTGAAACTTAATCCTTGTTCCTGCAGTAATAATTGTTCCTGCTCTTTATAGTAACCACTTACCAGTTTATCATGAATCCCTTCAAATGCGGCCAGAGTTTCATTAATCTCTGCATCCGTATGAGAAGCGGTAGGAATCAGTCTTAAAAGAATCATTCCCTTAGGAATGACCGGATATACTACCACTGAAGTAAAGATCCCATAATTTTCTCTAAGATCTTTTACTAATAGAGTCGCTTCTACAGGAGTTCCCTGCATCATTACAGGAGTTACACAAGTATTGGTGTCACCAATGTTGAATCCTCTTTCTTTTAATCCGCTCTGTAGTTTTTCTACATTTTCCCAAAGTTTAGCTTTGATCTCAGGTCTTGATCTCAACAACTCTAACCTTTTTAAACCTCCGATTACCATTGGCATCGTAAGAGATTTTGCAAAGATTTGTGATCTTAGGTTAAATTTCAGGTATCTGATGATTTCTTTGTCACCCGCAAGGAATGCTCCGAAACCAGCCATTGATTTTGCAAAAGTAGAGAAATATACATCAATCTGATCATTACAGTCCTGTTCTTCACCTACACCAGCTCCGGTTTTACCTAATGTTCCAAACCGTGAGCATCATCTACTAAAAGTCTGAACTGATATTTTGATTTAAGTTCGCAGATCTCTTTAATTTTTCCCTGCTGACCTCTCATTCCGAAAACCCCTTCGGTAATCACAAGGATTCCCCCTCCTGTTTCTTCTGCTACTTTAGTTGCTCTCTGAAGGTTTTTCTCAAGACTCTCCATATCGTTATGCTTATAGGTAAATCTTTTACCTGCATGAAGTCTTACCCCATCCACGATGCAGGCATGAGAATCCATATCGTAAACGATAACGTCGTTTCTGCTTACCAAAGCATCAATGGTAGAAACCATTCCCTGGTAACCGAAATTCAATAAATATGCTGATTCTTTTTGTACGAAGTCTGCCAATTCTCTTTCCAATTGAAGGTGCTGATCTGTTTCACCAGACATCGCTCTTGCTCCCATTGGATAGAACATTCCGTATTCTGCAGCCGCCTTTGCATCTGCTTCTATTACTTCAGGATGGTTACATAATCCTAAATAATCATTGGCACTCCAGAAAATTACTTCTCTACCTTGAAACTGCATTCTCGGGCCAATAGGACCCTCTAATCTTGGGAAAATAAAATATCCTTCTCCGTAATCTGCAAATTGTCCAAGAGGTCCTGGATTTTCTTTTATTCTTTCAAAAATATCCAACATGTATCGTAATTTTTAATTAAAAAAGCCTTTCTTGTAGAACACGCAAAAGGCTTTATTATATCGTGATTTTATTTGTTCTATTTAATAAACTCTGTCTTAAAGACTTCGTCATAATTGTGGACACAGTTGTTAACAAATCCCTGCTCGGCCATCCACTTATCACTATATACTTTAGTGATGTATCTTGAACCATGGTCAGGATATATTAAAACAACCATATCATTTTCAGTTAGTTCATGGGACTTTGCATATTGTATAAGTCCCTGAGTCACAGCTCCTGTAGTATAACCTCCCATAATTGCTTCCTTTAAAGCAATTTCACGAGTTCTGTACGCGGCCATTTCATCATTTACCCTTACAAACTCATCTACCTTATCGAAAGAAGAGCGGAAGGGATCAAATTTTTTCCCATTCCCTCAATCTGATAAGGATGTACATCTTCCTTGTGAATCTCACCTGTCTCGTGATAGCTTTTTAATATAGAACCATCTGCATCCACCCCGATAATTTTAATATCCGGGTTTTTCTCCTTCAAAAACTTTGCTGAACCAGATAAAGTACCTCCTGTTCCGGTACAAGCAAAAAGGTGAGTGATCTTACCTTCTGTCTGTTCCCAGATCTCTGGACCTGTGGTCTGGTAATGGGCATCAATATTCAGTTCATTAAAGTACTGATTGATGTAAATAGAATTGGGAGTTTCCAAAGCGATTCTTTTCGCTACTTCATAATAAGATCTTGGATCATCCGCAGGTACATTGGCAGGACATATATAAACAGTAGCTCCTAATGCTTTCAGATAAGCAATTTTCTCAGGTTTTGTTTTGTCGCTTACTGCGAGAATACATTTATACCCTTTGATGATACATACCATGGCAATAGAAAATCCAGTATTTCCGGATGTAGTTTCTACAACTACAGAATCTTCTTTCAATAAGCCTCTTTCCTCTGCGTTCTCAATAATATGAAGTGCGATTCGGTCTTTGGTGGAATGTCCAGGATTATATGATTCTAACTTGGCATAAACGGTTGCTGGAATATCTTTTGTAACAGTATTTAGCTTCACCATAGGAGTGTGTCCTATTAGGCCAAGAATATTATCGTAAACATTACTCATTATTTGTTATTTTCAATAAAAATCTGACTGCAAAAATACAAAAAAATAAATAATTACTAAACTTTTGTTTGATTTCTAGGGCATCGTTGTGTAAAAAAATATTTTCTTGTTTACAGTATTAGCAGGAGTTTAATCGCAAATTCTAAGCCAAATTTTTAAAATTTGTTAAAAACAATATAAAATAATATAAAAGCCTTATTTTCGCATAATTGATTTAATACTATGAAAAATTGGACTTTTAGGCAATGGAACACCGTTCTAGGATGGGTGATTTTCGTCATTGCGTTTTTCACGTACTTGTCCACAATAGAACCCAATTTCAGTTTTTGGGACTGTGGTGAGTACATTTCTTCTGCAGTAAAACTTGAAGTAACGCATGCTCCCGGAGCTGCTTTATTCCAGATAGTGGGTGCCGTGGCAGCCATTTTTGCATTAGGGAAAGGCGAAAATTACTCCATCGTAATCAACGCGATGTCTGCATTGTTCAGTGCGCTGACTATTTTATTTTTGTTTTGGACGATCACTCACCTTGTGAGAAGATTACTGAACAAAGATTTTGAAGAAATTACAAAACATCAGGAAATTTCTATCCTGTTTGCCGGAGCAGTAGGAGCACTTTGCTTCACGTTTTCAGATACCTTTTGGTTCTCGGCAGTAGAAGGTGAGGTTTATTCTATGGCTTCTATGTTCATCGCGCTTTTGGTCTGGTTGATTACGAAATGGGAAAACGAGTATCAGGCAGCAGACAATGAGAGATGGATTATCCTTATTTTCTTCGTTTTAGGACTTTCCGTTGGGGTACACATGATGTGTATGCTGGCAACTCCTATGGTATGTCTTGTATATTATGCAAGAAATTACAAGTTTACCTGGAAGAATTTTATCTGGGCAAACCTTATTACATTAGGGATTTTGATTGTTGTTTTCAAAATTATTTTCCCTTTGATTATGACCATGTTTGGAAGATTAGAAATTTTCTTCGTCAATGGTCTTAACCTTCCTTTCCATTCAGGAACTATTGCAGCCTTTATTATAATGGTAGCAATCTGCTATTTCTTGATTAAGTATGCAAGAAAAGCAAAAAAGAATATCTATCAAACGGCTGCTTTATCTGTAGTTTTCATGATGATTGGTTTCTCTTGCTGGATGGTAATTCCAATCAGAGCGAATGCTAACCCACCGATGAACCTTAATGATCCGGATACGGCCATTGGGATGTTAGATTATTATAACAGAGAACAATATGGTGACTGGCCAACCATCTATGGACAGAACTATACGGCTTTCCTTGATGCAACGGAATTCAAAAGAATGAAGACGGAAGCTTCAAGACAAAAAAGACCGGAGAAATCTACGAAAAAGATGAAAAAACCGGAACCTACAGAAAGACAGGAGACCGATTCAATTATGTTTTCAGCCAGTCTCAGGTGAGCTTAATGCCAAGAATGTTTAATGAGGATAAAGATGTAATGGCTAACTACATTTCGATGTACGGAGCTCCAGATTTTACATTTAATTATGCCAATGAAGATGTGGCAGATAACCCTCAGGCTAAACAAATCTTTGATGAATTGAGAGCTAAATATGAAGATAAATCCATTACAGCAGCAGACTATTTAAAGGTAAAACCTTATAACCTTATTAATGTTCAGAAGCCTTCATTGCTTCAGAATATGGATTACTTTATTTCTTTCCAGAACGGATATTACTTTGTAAGATACCTGATGTGGAACTACGTAGGGAGACAGAATGACCTTGAAGGAAACATGGAAAGCACAAAAGGAAACTGGATTTCAGGTATTCCGTTTATTGATAATGTAAATGTAGGAAATCAGGATAAAATGCCTGCTAAATTCAAGAATGAAAGTACAGTTGCATTTTTCTTCCTTCCGTTAATTTTAGGATTAATTGGATTCTTTTTCCAGTTAAACAGAGATTTTGGAAGATTCTACGCACTATTATCTTTATTCATTATTACAAGTGTCGGAATTATTTTCTATACAGGAGTAAAGCCTTTTGAACCAAGAGAAAGAGATTATGCAATGGTAGGATCATTCTATGCCTTTGCGATTTGGATCGGATTGGGAGCAGGAGCTATTTTATGGTTTGTACAATCTAAAGTAAAATCTAATGGTGCTAATATTGCACTTGGAGTTGTATTATTAGGGGTACCTTTTATGATGGGCTTCCAGAACTATAATGTTCATAATAGAAGTAACAGATATACAGCGTATGATTATGCCTATTCAGTGTTAAATCATTACCAAAGAATGATATTTTATTTGTGTATGGTGATAACGATACGTATCCGGTTTGGGCTATCCAGGAAACGGAAAGATTCAGAGATGATGTGAAAGTGGTTAACTTCACTCTTGCTTCAACACCTTGGAACCTTGATCAGGTAAAAAGAAGAACCTACAATGCAATGGGAATCCCAAGTGAACTGACTCATGAAGATTACAGAGATGGTGTAAATGACCAGATCTATATGATGAAGAAGGAAGATTGGGAAGGGGTTTTCTCTATGCTGAAAGAACAAGGAGTTCCGGATACAGAATTCAAAGACTTCAGAAAGTATCTTACACAAGATTCTTTAACCCTGAAAGATGCGATTAAGTTTATCAAATTCAAGTCTCCTGAAAAAGATCAGTTATTGAAAATGTACTTTGGAGAAGAGAAATATGAAAAGTATAATATTCTTCCGGTAAACAAATTTATCCTTCCTGTAAATAAAGAAAATGCTTTAAAAGCTGGAATTATCAATCAGGCAGATCTTCCGAATGTAGCGAATCAGATCATGATTACTTACAAAGGAAATACCTTATATAAAAACAACCTGATCCTAATGGATTTATTGGCGAATTTTGATTGGAAACGCCCAATTAACTTCTCTTCAGGAGGCATTTATGACAGTGAAAACATTTTCTACCTTAACGATTATCTTCAGTTTGATGGCTTCAGCTACCGATTGATTCCAATCCAGACACTCCCATCAGCTGACGGAGATATGGGAAGAGTAGATGCTAACAACCTTTATAATGTAGTGAAAAACTTCAGATGGGGTAACTTTAAAGATCTGAGTGCTCACTTTGATGAAACGGCAACGTCTAACATCATCAGCTACAGAATGTCAGCAAGCAGAGCTGCTTCAGCATTAGCATTAAGCGGACAGAAAGCAAAAGCATTAGAGATCCTTGATCTTGCAGCAAAAGAAATCCCTGCTGAAAAATACAATGATCCACGTTCATTAAGCTCAATTGTAACCGGATATATTATTGCAGGACAAGAACAGAAAGGATTACAGCTTGCGGAAGTTCTTAAAAAAGGAATCTTTGATGAGTACGACTATTACTTAAGTCTTTCTAAAGCAGATCAAAGTTACTTAAGAAGACAGATGAGAACAAAACCAATGGAATATTCTCTTGTTGTAGCCGCAGTTACTGATGCTTATATGAAGATCGGACAAAAAGAAAAAGCATATGCTTATCTGGTAAAATCCATAGAGCCGATTGATAAAAAATTCAATGCTTTTGTAAAGGAACTTCAGCAGATGGGCAAAGAGAAAGCAATGAAAGAATCTGAAGATGTTCAAAAGATCACACCATTCTATCAATATTTATTTGACGTTATGGAACCTTTTGATTCAACTTATTCTAAGGAAAAAGAAAATCAGATTACTTCAGCAATTATCAAAGCAACACAGTAAAATACTTTTAAAAACGGAACTTCGGTTCCGTTTTTTTGTTATTGGAAGTCCTGAATTTTAAGATTATATTTGTGGAACTAAAAAAGCAGAATGGCTGAAACACAAAAAAGCAAATTCCCAATATATGCCGTAATTGTTACGGTAGTTTTTAAACTTCTTTTCTTATTAACGCATTACATTCAGGAGGATGCTTTCATTACCTGGAGAGTAGCTCAGAACTTATTGGATTACGGGGTAATTGGTTTTAATGGTGATACTAAGATTTCTGCTTCTACCACCCATTTGTATGTTTTTGTGTCTTATATTTTCAACCTTATTTTTGGGAAAGAACATTTTATTGAACCTCTTCTGATTTTTAATTCCATATTGTTTACAATAGGAACACTATTCTTATCTCATTTGGTTCTTAAAAATCCTTGGCATAAAGCTATTTTTATCTTTTTAATTGGAATTCTGCCTCCAGCCATCAAGATTTCAATCCTGGGAATGGAGTATGGAATTTTGTTCTTCCTGGAAATGTCTTTGTTGTACTATGGCTTCCATAAAGGGAAAAAATGGGTATTGACTCTTCTTCCTATCCTGATCATGTTTACAAGGATTGACACGGTTATTTTCCTTGGAATAGTGTTTCTTGTTGACTTATTTTGGAACAGAAAAATCAGATGGAATTATATTTTTGGCGGAGTTTTAGGGGTTCTATCAACCGTCGCTTTCAATTGGTTTTACTTTGGAGAAGTCGTTAATAACACCATTACTGCTAAAAAATTACTTTACGAACAACAATTTACTTTCGGAGAACATCTTGATTATTTCATGGTAAGTTTTGGAAACTTCTGGGGAATGCTGAAGGTTCCGGGAGTGTTTAATCCCATCACTATTATTGTTCTTATTTTTGAATTACTTTGCTTTATTTACCTGATCAGACAAAGAGAAAAAAGAAATTATTTCTTATGGATAATTTTTATTTTCGGTTGGGCAAAACAGATCATTTTTATCTCTCAAAAAAGCTTATTTGATTGGTATTATTGGGTTCCTCAACTTCTGCTTTTCGTTCCGGTTCTTATCTTTATTCTGGAACAGAAGGAGAGAAGAAACTTATGGTTGTCCCTGCTTGTTATATTCTATATTGTTCCTATGTTGGCTTTCCAAACGATTCATTCTATTGCAACAGGAAATGGAGAATGGAATTATCGTAGAACGATTGGGCTGTTCTTAAATAAGTATGAGAAAGATAAAAATCAGTGGATTTTATTGGAACCTGCAGGCTATGTACCTTATTTTTCCGGACTAAAAACCATTGATGAAGTAGGCTTGGTAGATAAACAAATTCAGAAAGAGATCAAAAAAGATAAAACGAATTATTGGATCAATACGGTTAAAAACAGAAAACCAAAATATCTGCTTTCCTATCAGAATCTATATGAAGGAAAAAATGCAGATTATTATCAAGCTCATTATAAATTATTGAAAGAATTCAGAGTAAAAGATCACCTGAAAAGTGACAACAAAATATTGGAAAAGATCTACAATCTGAAACCTTCCGGAACAGACTATAATTTGTACATCAGAGTTGACTAAAAGATTAAAAATTAAAGAGTAGATTGATAAGGAATGAATAATTTCACTCTAAAACTCTAAAACTCTAAAACTCTAAAACTCTAAAACTCTAAAACTCTCAGCCTCTAAAACTTATAACCTATGAAATATTGTGCTTTTCTCCGCGGTGTCAACGTTAAAGGAACGAATATGAAAATGGCAGATGTTTGCCAGGTTTTCAAAGATGCCGGAATGAAGGAGGTAACTTCTATACTGGCTTCCGGAAATATTGTATTTTCCTCTGATAAAAATGCTGACGAATTAAAAAAAATTCTGGAAAAAGCAATGTCTACCCATTTTTCCTATGAAGCTTTTTTGTTCATTAAATCTAAGGAGGAAACTGAAATTTTCTGGAATAGTATTCCTTTTGAAAAAAATGGAGATCTTCACATTTATAGTTTTGTCGGGATGTCTGGTGTGGAAAATGTTTTGATGGAAGAATTTGAAAAGGCAGCTCAGGCTGAAAACGAAAAAGCGGAAATTGTGAATGGTATATTTTATTGGCAGGTTCCAAAAGGAAATACATTGGATTCTACATTCGGAAAAGTTTTGGGAAAGAAGAGTCTGAAAGATCAGATGACCAGTAGAAATGTCAATACATTTGAGAAAATTCTGAAAAAGATGGAGTAGTTCTAGTCTACAATACAAAAATTCAATAGGAACGGGCTTTAGCCCGTTCTTTTTAATATAAGCAATTCCATAGGCTTTAGCCTAAAATATCCATAATCCTTGTCTCTTATATTTATCCTAATTTCAATCGTTCTTCCTGAAGATCTAATAAATATAACTGCTTGCGGATGAGTTCTTCGTTAATATCTGGGTCTTTGTTCAGTTCAGAAAGATATTGGCGCTGTGCTTCGAGCGATTCTATATATATGTTTTTCGTTTCTTCGTTCATCCATTCATCATCATCAGCTTTTTCATTTTTTTCCCAATGCATCATCATCTTTTGGAAGATCACGTTATTTTGTAAATGGCCGTTATCATACTTCTGCTTTAAAAATTCATACATTTCTTTTCGCAAACCTATTTTTATTTTTTTGTCTTGTTCTTCTTCAGAAGAATCGGTAAGTAGTCGAATGTCAAATACTTTAGATTTTGTAATAAAATAAGGCAGCGTAAGTCCCTGTACTATAAGGGTGAGGAATATGACTACAAAGGTCATAAACAGAATAAGATTCCGTTGCGGAAATGCTATACCATTGTACATGACCGGTATTGATAATGCTGCAGCCAATGATACTACACCACGCATACCCGTCCAGCCCATGATCAATGGCACTAAATACGCCCGTCGCGGAATTTCAGGAGGCAGTAATTTCTTTCTGAAAGTAAAAGTGGCTATCTGAGCAATATAACAACAAATAATACGGGTAACAATTAATACAACCGTGACCAATACACCATAGCCGATGGCTGTACCTAAAGGAATACCTTCTGCTCTTAGGCCTTTTACAATGTCAGGTAATGTTAATCCAATAATAAAAAACACAATGCCATTGAGTAAAAAGATAAAGCTTTCCCATACACTTACCGCTCTTAAACGGCTACTGCTGTTTAAAAAGATAAGCCATTTATTAGAAATATATAAACCTCCCGCTACTACTGCCAATACACCCGAACAATGTACCTGTTCTGCAATCCAATACATTGCATACGGTTCCATTAGAATTAAAACAATATCCGTAGGGGCATCAGTGGGCAGAAGTTTATGCATCTGTACAAAAATCCATCCCAACAATAAACCAATGCCTGTACCACCAATAATCATCCATAAAAAGCTGACCGTGGCATCCTGCCAGATAAACTGACCCGTACCTACAGCTATCAAGGCAAACCGGAAAATAATAAGGGATGATGCATCATTTACAAGGCTTTCACCCTCTAGTACAGAAGTAAGTACTTTTGGAATTTTTACAAACTTTGTAATGGCAGCAGTACTTACAGCATCAGGTGGTGATACTATACCTCCTATTAAGAATCCTAAGCCAATGGAAAAGCCAGGAATAAAATAATTGGTTACAACAGCTACTGTAAGTGCGGTAATAAAAACTACCGGGAAGGCAAAGCTGCCAATCATTCGCCACCATTTACGCATTTCTTTAATAGATGTAGCCCCTGCCGAAAAAAATAATAATGGGGGAAGAAACACGAGAAAAATTAAATCGGGTTTTACAGATATATCCGGTAATCCAGGAATAAACCCAATTAACAAACCTCCTATTACTAATAGTATGGGGTAGGCGACCTTAAGTTTTGTAGCAAGCATATTGAGCAATACAATTGCTGTAATCATTATCAGAAAAAAAGGAAGTAATGTATGCATACAATTTTATACCCAATATAAGTTATGATCTGCTGTATATCTTGTTAAATATAATAAAAATTAACTATGAGTGATCGTTTATAGTTTCCACTTTATTATTTATTATCAAACGATAAGGTCAAGAAATGGTTAGCGTTTTCTTTATTGATTACGAGGGGGATAGCGGATTGAAGAACTGTGTAGTTCTTTTATTTTAAATCAAAATTCGATTGGTTTTAGTCAAAACCTAAAGTACTCCATTATACTTTTCATTCCGTCAGGAATCCAGCCTTAGATCTTAAAAATATAATGTTTAGATTTTTTCGGAATAACAAGCTGGATATTGAAAAATAAGAGGGAGTTATATCATTGAATACCCTCCAGAATTTTAATTAAAACTTAACCTACTAAAATGCAGCCTAATCAAAATATAGCAATTCCCCTCTCTAAAACTCTAAAACTCTAAAACGAAAACGTCTCCTCAAATAATTTCCATTTCTAAAACTTTCTCAGTATTTTTACTGAACTTTTTAATAACAACAAAATGATTCAGTATTTAGATAATATTCAGCACAAAGATTCAAAAAACTTTTTCCTTATCGCAGGACCTTGCATTATTGAAGGAGAAGATATGGCATTGAGAATTGCTGAAAAAGTAATCAACATTACAGATAAATATAATATTCCTTATATATTCAAAGGGAGTTTCAAAAAGGCAAACAGAAGCCGTGTAGACTCTTTTACAAGCATCGGAGAGGAGAAGTCTCTTGAAATCCTTAAAAAAGTAGGCGAAACTTTCAATATTCCTACCACCACGGATATTCACGAAAATGAGCATGCAGCATTAGCCGCACAATATGTAGATGTTCTTCAGATTCCTGCATTTTTGGTACGCCAGACAGACTTATTAGTGGCTGCAGCGAAAACAGGAAAATGTGTGACTCTGAAAAAAGGACAGTTTCTTTCTCCGGAATCTATGAAATTTGCTGTTCAGAAGGTGACGGATTCTGATAATCAGAAAGTAGCGATTATTGAAAGAGGAAATTCTTTCGGATATACAGATTTGATCGTAGATTATAGAGGAATTCCTACCATGAGAGAATATGCACCAGTGATTTTGGATGTTACGCATTCATTACAACAGCCTAATCAAAGCTCGGGGGTAACCGGAGGAAGACCAGATCTTATTGAAACTGTTGCGAAAGCAGGAATTGCAGTAGGAGCGGATGGAATTTTCATCGAAACTCACCCAACACCCGAAACTGCATTATCTGATGGTGCCAACATGCTAAGACTAGATTTATTAGAAGATTTATTACAAAAATTGACAAGAATTAGAGAATCGATTTTGTAATTGTTAAAAAAACATTAATTTTAGAAATTCTAAAATATTTCTTTTGAAAAAACTAGTTTTACCGTTAAGCCTTATGGTTCCTGTTCTGCTTTTCTCTCAACAGAGGAAAAAAGACACATCAACGACTAAAGTAACCGATATAGAGGAAGTTGTCTTCCAGAAAAAAATAATTGGAAAGACCAGTGACATTACCAATGTTAAAATTTCTGCAAAAGAAGCTAAAGCCGTAGCTTCTATCAGTGGTGGAATTGAAGGATTGATTAAAACATTACCTTCCGTAAACTCCAACACTGAACTTTCTTCCCAATATATGGTGCGTGGTGGAAACTATGACGAAAACCTTATCTATATCAATGATATTGAGATTTATAGACCTTTCCTGATCAGGAATTCTCAACAGGAAGGGATGAGTATCATCAATCCGGATATGGTATCGGCCGTGAACTTCTCAGCAGGAGGATTTGAAGCAAAATATGGTGATAAAATGTCTTCTGCTTTAAATATTTATTACCGTGAACCTGAAAAATTTGAGGTTTCTGGGGAAGCTAGCTTAATTGGTGGTCGATTAACAACCGGTTTAGCTTCAAAAAATAAAAAATTTACCGCATTATTTTCAGGAAGATACAGAAATACCAATCTTGTTCTGAATACGTTAAAGGAAGATACCGATTTTAATCCTACTTATTGGGACTTTCAGTCTTATCTGAATTATCACGTTAATGATAAATTTTCCATGTCGTTCATAGGATATTATTCTAAGAATGATTACGAAATGATTCCTAAAGCGAAAAGTGTAACTTTCGGAAGCCTTCAGCAGCCTATTACCGTAAATATAGGATATGGTGGTAAAGAAAATGACCAGTATAAAAATATGATGGGTACATTTTCCATGAACTATAAGCCTGCAGACAAATGGAAACTTACATTAGATGCTTTTGCTTATCAGAACAGGGAAAGAGAATATTATACCATTCGCTCAGAATATGATCTGCAGACATTTGATCCGATAACCAAAGAGCCTGTTTCCAGTTATGATGTTGGGGGACAGACGGAACATGCCAGAAACGATTTGTTTGTAAGAACCTATGGAACACAGTTTAGAGCTAAGTTTTCGCCTAATATAAATACAGATATTGAGGTTGGGTTCAAATATGAAAAAGAAAACCTTAAAGATCTTACCAACGAATGGAAATTGGTAGATTCTGCAGGATACAGCCTTCCAAGACCGGAAGTTATTGACCCGAGAACAGGAACTACAACAGGAGATCTTAGAATGTTCTATCATATTGCCGGAAATAATAATATAGAGCCCACAAGATTATCAGCTTATGCTCAGTATTCTCAGAAATTCTATTGGGGAGCCAGCAAGGTATTTTTGAATGCCGGAGTAAGAGTATCTAACTGGAGTTTCAATAAAGAAACAATATTCTCACCAAGAGTCCAGTTTGCTATAAAACCGGATTGGGATACAGATATGTTGTTTAAACTTTCCGGAGGAATCTATTATCAGTCACCTTTTTACAAGGAGATTAAAGATCTTGATGGAAACTTCAACTCTAATATTAAGTCACAGCGATCTATCCAGGCAATCCTTGCTAATGATTACGAATTCTATATGTATGACAGGCCGTTTAAATTGACAACGGAGCTTTATTACAAGAAAATGGATAACCTGATTCCATATTATATGGATAATGTGAGAATCCGTTATTCAGGAGAGAATAATGCAAAAGGATATGCATACGGAATTGATACCAGATTATTCGGTGAATTTGTTCCCGGAGTAGATTCTTGGTTATCTGCAAGTTATGCAAGAGTGTATGAAAATATTGATGGAAAAGGAGATATTCCAAGGCCAACAGATCAGAGATTTAGGGTTGCCTTGTTTTATCAGGATTATATGCCGCAGTTTCCATCCATGAGGGTAAATCTTACATTGGTGTATGCAATGGGATTACCAACAGGATCTCCAGTAATGTTTGATAATGGAAAGCCGGATTTCAATTCAGCATATAGCTATCAGCAAACATTACCTGCTTATAAAAGAGTAGATATTGGATTGACAAAAGTATTTATTGACCCGAAGGATAAGAATAAGAGATCCGGTTTTTGGGGGAATTTCCAGGAATTATCTTTAGGAGTTCAGGTTTTCAACGCATTTAATATTAATAATACAGTAGCTAATCAATGGATCACAGATTACAATACAAACTATATGTATCCGGTTCCGGTACGTCTTACAGGACGTTTCTTCAATGTGAAGTTAGAGTTCAAACTGTAAAATCTACTTAATTCGCATCATTTGCGAGAGTACATAAATTATAAAAAATCCTTTGAATTATTTTCGGAGGATTTTTTATTTACCTGAATTTTATAACAAGATTACAGAATTTTATAACAACAGTTTCCCGGATATTTCTACCTTTGTCTCACCAATGAAAAAGATTCTAGCCATACTATTCTCTATTTTCTACTTCGGATTCTCTTCCGGAGCAGCTTTTAGCGTTCATTATTGTATGCAGGAATTTGTTTCTGTAAGTCAGAAAGTTGATGATATTTGTGGTAAATGTGGTGTTAAAGACAAAAAAGGATGCTGCAAGACCGAAATAAAAGTTGTAAAAGTTGATGATTCTCAAAAATCTGATTTGCTTAATGTTGACTTTTTAGGTCAGATTGCGGAAATTCCTGTGAAACATCAGTTTGCTTTTGTAGACAAGTCTTTTTCGGCAACCAAGTTTACCCAAATTCAAATCAATGCACCACCGGAGTACAAGCCGGTATCTATCTATATCAATCATTGTAATTTTAGAATTTAGAATTTGTCAGTCGTTTTCGAGGTTAGGATAACATCGAAGAAATGACACGTCTTGACGCATTACCTGTGCGTTACCCTTATTCTTTATTAAAAAATTAATTCTAAAATTTAAAACAATGAAAAAGTATATCATTACAGCAGCCCTATCTTTATTTTCAATTATTTCACTTTCAGCACAGTCTAAAAAAGACGTTCAGGTTTCAAAGCTTTATCAGAACTATATCGCGATCAAATCAGCTTTAGCTTCAGATGATGCAGACAAAACCTCAAAAGCGGCTACGGAATTCATTAAAACAGCTTCTACTATAGACTATAAGCTCGTCTCTGAAGGAAATCTGAATATTCTTAGAAAAGATGCTTCTGTGATTTCCGAAGCAAGAACTGTTGCCGCTCAAAGAGAAACATTCTTCAATCTTTCAGATAATATGATTGCCCTTACAAAGCAATTCAAACTTTCCGAAAAACCGGTGTATGTACAATATTGTCCAATGGCTGACGGAAGTTGGTTAAGTGATGAGAAACAGATCATGAATCCCTATTACGGAAAATCTATGCTTTCATGCGGAAGTGTAAAGTCAGAAATTAAATAATTATCGTATTTATCTTTAAAACAATTGGTTGTATGGTTTAAGTTATTTTTTACTTTAAACTCTACAGCTACAAAAAAAGTTCGGAATATTATGAAAAAACTAATAATGTTTCTGGTGCTTTTGTTCTCTGTTTTTACGTTCGCACAAACAACGAAGACCTATTATACCTGTCCTATGCATCCCGAAGTGGTCTCTTCAAAACCTGGAGACTGCCCGAAATGTAAAATGACATTGGTAAAGAAAACGGTTGTGGTACAGCCTAAAGTTGTGGCAAAACCAACAGTAAAACCTATCCCTAAAGCAGAGACGAAAACAAAGCTCACAGAAATAAATAAAATAAAGGTTGATGTTAAAAAGCCAAAGAAAGCTGAAGAGGCTAAGAAAATAAATACAGTAAGGAAAGCAGAGCCGGCTAAAGTTGCTTTAAAAACAATCAATCAACCCCAAGTTTCATCTCCATCAAAACCTAAATCCCAGACTTCAATCACTTATACTTGCCCTATGCATCCTGAAGTGATTTCAGAAAAGCCAGGAAAGTGTCCTAAATGTGGAATGGAGCTGGTAGAGAAAGAGAAACATCAGCATGCTGTTGTGGAGGAACCAAAAGAAGAAAAGTCTGTTTTAAAAAGAAATTCTGAGAATGGGAAAATTACTTTTGGAGGAAAAACGGTTCGTTATGATCTGTATGTAAAAGATACTATTGTCAATTTTACAGGGAAAAATAGAAGAGCCCTTGCCATCAACGGCAAGCTTCAGGCACCTACATTGTATTTTACAGAAGGAGATACTGCAGAAATTTACCTGCACAATATGCTTAAAGAAAATACAGGACTTCACTGGCATGGAGTTATTTTACCTAATGAACACGATGGAGTTCCTTATCTTACTACAAAACCTGTAACTCCCGGAGAAACTCATTTATATAAGTTTAAAGTTTCTCAAAACGGAACCTATTGGTATCATTCACATGAAGCATTGCAGGAACAAATAGGAATGAACGGAATTTTGGTCTTTAAAAAGCGAGAAGGAGAACCTAGAGCAGAATATAATGCAGAAATCCCAGTATTATTAGGCGACTGGAGTGATGATGATCCTATGCAGATTGCCAGAAGGCTTCACATGGCCAATACAGATTGGTATGCTGTAAAGAAAAATGCTGTTCAGAGTTATTGGGAAGCGATCAAGTCCGGAAATTTCGGAACAAAAGCTCTGAATGAATGGAAGAGGATGGAAGCCATGGATGTGAGTGATGTTTATTATGATAAATTTTTGATCAACGGGGCTCCCAGCTCAGATTATTCTAATTTAAAAGCTGGAGATAAAGTAAGATTAAGAGTGGCCAACGGAGGTTCTTCTACCTATTTCTGGCTGAATTATGGTGGTGGAAAAATAAAAGTAGTAGGGAATGACGGGAATGATGTAGTTCCCGTAGAAGTAGACCGATTGATTGTCGGAGTTTCGGAAACCTATGATATCGAAGTAACCATTCCTGAAAACAAAAGCTTTGAATTTCGTGCTACTTCTGAAGACAGAATAGGACATGCTTCTCTTTGGCTGGGTTCCGGTGAAGTAGAAGCTCCAAATCTACCGAGACTGATGCTCTTTGAAGGCATGAAAATGATGAACGGAATGATGGAAATGAGTGGGAATATGAAGCCGATGACCATGACGATGGGAAATCAGATGATGGATATGAATGAAGTGATGTATCCGGAAATCCCGGAAAGTCAACGAAAAACGACAGCAAAGCATATCAATGAAATGATGGGAGTGAAGACAAAGGAAGAGAAAAAGGATGAAGACCATTCCCAACATGCCGGAATGGATATGAAGGAGGAGAAAACCATCAAAAGATTGTCTTACAATATTTTAAAATCCCCTGAAAAAACAATTCTTCCTACAGACAGTATCCGCAATATGAAGTTTACTTTGGAAGGAAATATGAACCATTATCTGTGGACGCTGGATAATAAAACGGTTACAGAAACAGATAAAATTCTGATCAAAAAAGGAGAGATCCTGAGAATCAAATTATATAATAACTCCATGATGCGTCACCCAATGCACCTTCACGGGCATGATTTCAGATTGATCAATTCAAAAGGAGAGTATTCGCCATTGAAAAATGTAGTAGACATCATGCCGATGGAAACGGTTACTATTGAGTTTGCAGCCAATCAGGATGGAGACTGGTTTTTCCACTGTCATATTTTATACCATATGATGGCTGGAATGGGAAGAATCTTCAGTTACGAAAATTCAAAACCGAATCCACAGCTTCCTAACAGAAAATTGGCATGGAAAAACTTTCTGCAGGACAATAAAATGATAAGTTCTATGGCGATGCTGGACGTGGCAAGTAATAAGATACATGCAGAAACGATGACGATGTTTGGGCCAAGATGGGCCAACCTGAATGAATTTCATACAAACTGGAACTTCGATCATTTTGAAGGAAGTGCAAAAGTGGGAAGATTTCTAGGAAAATTCCAATGGGCTTTACCTTATGCTGGAGTTAGAGTGCAAAAGAATCATGAGATCATGGAACGCCAGATGGCAGAAGATATGGGAATGGATTTTCATGGTAAGAAAACGTGGTTTGGACAACAGAAAGCTTCAAAAAGCAGATATGCTTTCATTGTCGGGATGCAATATGTATTACCCATGTTGATTACAGCCGATGCCAGTGTAGACCATAACGGAAAAGTCTTATTAGAATTAAGTAGGGAAGATATTCCGCTTTCAAGAAGATTGAGAGGAAATTTCAGTGTGAATTCTGACGGCGAGTTTTCAACAGGAGTAAGGTATATCGTTCAGAAATACCTGTCCATTTCCGGAAATTATGATAATGAGATGGGCTGGGGAGCTGGTATTACCTTAACCTATTAGATAAAAGACCGTCTCAGTGAGGCGGTCTTTTCTATAGATAATTATCTCTCGCAGATCTTACAGATTTTGCAGATCTCATGATTAATGCTTAATAACTAGGATGTTCGAGGATAAAAGAATTTGATAGAGTTATTGTTCATATTATTAAAAAATATAAAAGCCATCTTCATTGAATAGATGGCTTTTATATTACATTTTATTTCGTTTATTTTTTAGATTTAGTTTCCTTAGCTTTTTCTGTGGGAGTATAGGTCACTTTTGTAATATCCACTGTCATTTCTTTCAGGCGCTTTGCTACATCTTCAGGCATATCTTTCTGATATCTTCCTCCAATTACTTCAGAAAGGAATTTTTCTGTTTCAGCATACATCGCCATGCTGTTTACAGGCTTTCTGAATCCATGTCCTTCATCATCGGCTAAAATATAATTTACTTTTTTACCTTTATCACGAAGAGCAATAACAATCTGATCAGCCTCTGCCTGTTTTACCCTAGGATCATTGGCTCCCTGAATAATCAATAGAGGTCTGTTAATTTTATTGACACTAAACAATGGGCTTGCTTCACGCATTAACTTTTTACCTTCTTCAGTTTTTGGATCTCCTACCATTCCATACAAAAAGGCACGTCCAGATTCCCAATAAGCAGGTACAGAATCCAATAAAGTGAAAAGATTACTTGGGCCTACAATATCCACTCCTGCAGCATATACATCGGGAGTAAAGGCTAATCCGGCAAGAGTAGCATAGCCACCGTAGCTGCCACCCATAATGACCACTTTATTTTTATCGGCAACTCCATTATCAATCAGGTGCTTTACACCCCAGGTAATATCATCCTGCATAAGTTTTCCCCATTGCAGATCCCCGCCGTTTTGAAACTTTTTACCATATCCGCCACTCGCTCTGAAGTTTGGCTGTAACACAGCATAGCCCCTGTTCGCCAGAAATTGTACGATGGAATTATAGCCCCAATAATCTCTTGGTCCTTTTGGTCCTCCATGAACCAGTACGACTACAGGTACATTTTTACCCGAAGATCCTGCCGGTAATGTAAAATAGGCAGGGATTTCAAGGCCGTCACTACTTTTGTAGCTAATTGGAGTCATAGAAGCCAGATACTTTTCAACTTTCTTTAGTTCTGGTCTTGGAGTATACTGAAAAATTAATTCTTTTGTTTTAGTATCAAAAAAATAAGACTCAGAAACATATTTATCGCCCCAAACAGAAATTAAGAATTTCGAATAATCTTTTGTTGAGCTTGAAAAGTCAACCTCCTTGCCTGGAAATTTGCTTTGCAGGAATTTATAATTAGCTTCCCAGGTTTTATCTTTCCAGTAGTATTCGGTTTTATCGGCTGTATAAGACGTGTAAATAATTTTTCTTGTATTTCGGTCTATAGACAATCCTCCAAAATCTACTTTTCCCTTAGGGTCACTTTCTATTTTTGTGATTTGTTGAGTTTTGGGATCCATAAGAAATAACGCAGACTTATCCAGATCTCCTTTATTGGTTACCAGATAAAACTTTGAATTATCTTCATTCCATCTTGAAATATAAGCTTCTTCTGTTACCAATGTCTCGTAGATAGGAGTCAGTTTTTCACCATCTTTATAAAGAAATTGAGTTGTTCCTTTATCATCAGTTCTGTTTAAGATCCTGAGTTTTTCATCCCAATCAAAATTGTACCCTGTAATACGATCTTTATTTTCGAAGATCTTTTTCAATTCACCGGTAGAAATTTTTAAAGAATAGAGATCATGCCATGCTTTATCTCGATTATTTAATCCAATCATCAACAGATCAGGATCCTTTTTGCTCACCATATAAATTTGGGCAGCCACTTCATTAAGAGGAGTTAGATTTCTTGACTCAGGAACGCCGCTGGCCACTTTAGCCATTGGATCTACAGCGAAAATATTGATATTTTCATCTCCGTTTTTATCCTTTACATACAATATATATTTTCCATCTTCAGACCAAAAATATCCATTTAACGGCCTTTTACTGTCTGTTAATGGTTTTGCTTTTTCAAACGGTTCATCAAATTTTTTCACCCAGATATTCATGATTCCGCCATATTCTTTCAGGAATGAGATCCATTTTCCATCCGGGCTTAGCTGGCCACCGGAGATCTCGGGATTTCCAAAAAATAGTTTTCTGTCCAATAATTGAGCCTCTTGTGCCTTAAAGCTTTGAAACCCGATTATCAGGAGGAGTACATAAAAGATTTTTTTCATAGTTTTTTGATTTTGATATGGGTTAATTTAATCATTTATTTCCATAGAAAATAAAGATTTTAATTCTTTTTATTTGAAAATGTGAAGGTTATATTTACATGTTCAATTCAATTCAATCAAACGAAAGCAACCATTTTTACCAAAAAGAAGAATTTTTATCAATAAAAAACACTCATAATGCTTGCTTATTAACATAGAAATCTTTGCATATTTCCGGCACCTATTAAAACTTATAATGTCAGCATATAACTTTCAGATACTTTCTGAAAACCATATTTACCAAAAAAATGATGGGCACCGTGATTATCAACACCGCTTTCCAGCATAATAAAACTTACATTCCAGTTTTTGGATTCCTGGATCACCTCTTCTAGAAGCCTGCTTCCAAGAGATTGTCCTCGTACGGATTGATCCAAAAGCATATCTTCAAGAATAGCATATTTTTTAAATGGGCTGTTGATCACATTGAAAACCAACATTCCGACAATTTTTCCTTCTTCATTTTCAGCGATTAAAATATTCAGTTTTGAAGTTCCGTCATAATCATAATCATTCATAAGCTGTTCTGTGAATATTTTTCTAAGATCAGGGTTCCAATGCTGGGAATCCAGAGCCCTGCCATACATAATCTCACTGTGAGAGATATAGGAATCTGTTTTATGGGTAATAAAAAAGTCTACGAGTTCTTCAACACGCGTTTTATCAGTAAGCCATTTCGTAGTATATTTCATAAAAGGTATTATTTTATATTTTTTAATTCTTCAATCAACTTATTCTGTTTGTTGATAAAATGCTCCAGACTATCTGTTTTTAAAGGATGAGCGTTTTGATATTTTTCAATTTCAGGAAGTGTTTTTTTGATTTTGAAAGCCATATAGTAGCTGTAAATATTTTGGCTATTTTTAGTTATTTTTAAAGATAGTTCTTTTAGTTTTTGTGTTTTTACATTGTATTTATCCGAACTTTCTTTTACCAGATTGATTATGTTCTTTCTTAAAGCAGAATCATTAATGCTTTTTGCTCCATATTCAGCGTCTGAGTAATATTCATCATTTTTGCGGAGTATATCATTATATAGATCTTTTACTTTTCGGCTATCCTCCTGTAACAAGATAATTTTTTTATCTAAATTTTTTAAATTTTCATCGTTTTTAATTTGTTCATAATAAATTGCATCAAGCATATTTTGTCCTTTAATATATCTTGATGATGAGATTTTGGAGTCTGTATTATCTACTGCATTTTCTATGACCGGTTTGTTTTCTTTGCAGGAAATTACTGTTAAAGCCAATGCTGCTGCGAAAAGTATTTTTTTCATGTCATTATATTTTGTTGGTTTTATGGTATTAGTTGAAGATCTTGTAGAAATTGTTACACATGCTTACCGACAGAGTGTAAATCAATATTCTTATTCTTTAGATTTAAAATAACCGTCATACTTCCCATATCATCATTTACTTTTACTTCTAGTCTGTCATCCGATATTGATTGGGAATTCATGGTCAGCCTTTGAGTTCCTGGCAATATAATTTCCGGATTACTATTTAAATGCAAGATAGGCCTGTTGAAGGGGATGATAAAAATTTCATTCTCTAACAAAATGATGTCGGCTGTTGTGTAGGTAAGGGTAGGATCAATGGTGGTGGGGTTGGCAAAGCTGATTTCGACATTTTTTACCAACTGATGCTTTCTTCTTTTCATATAATGGAAGAAGTGATTCCGTTTCTGTTTCAGGTACAGGGCAATACCAATACTAATGAGAATAAAAAGTAAGACAGCTCCTGCAAAAAAAGAAGATAAATCTGAATCCATAAATACAAAAATAAAAAAACGGAGCCTGAAAACAGACTCCGCTTATAAAATTGTTGGCGCTAAAATTATTTACCTAAATAAGATTTAAGGATCTTACTTCTGGTATTGTGTTTTAGTCTCTTAATTGCTTTTTCTTTGATCTGACGAACTCTCTCTCTTGTAAGATCGAAAGTCTCACCAATTTCCTCTAAAGTCATTGGGTGTTTTCCGTTCAGTCCGAAGTATAATCTTACCAAGTCAGCCTCTCTTGGAGTTAAAGTATTCAATGCTCTTTCAATTTCAATTTGAAGAGATTCAAGCATTAAGTCTTTATCAGGGCTTGGAGATTCTCCTGAACGTAATACATCATAAAGATTAGAATCTTCACCTTCTACTAAAGGTGCATCCATAGACAGGTGTCTACCAGAGTTTTTCATAGATTCTTTAATATCTTCCTCACTCATATCAAGAACTTCAGCCAATTCTTCCGGAGAAGGTGGTCTTTCATTTCCTGCTCAAGGTGAGCGTATGCTTTATTAATTTTATTGATGGAACCAATTTTGTTCAACGGAAGTCTTACAATTCTTGATTGCTCAGCCAACGCCTGTAAAATTGATTGACGGATCCACCATACTGCATAAGAGATAAATTTGAAACCTCTAGTTTCATCGTACCTTTTTGCCGCCTTCATTAATCCTAAGTTACCCTCGTTAATCAAATCGGGTAAGGAAAGACCTTGGTTTTGGTATTGCTTAGATACAGAAACTACGAAACGAAGGTTGGCTTTAATTAATTTCTCCAATGCGGCTCTATCGCCAGCACGTATTCTTTGTGCCAATTCTACTTCCTCGTCCGCAGTAATCAGTTCCACTTTACCAATTTCCTGCAAATACTTGTCTAATGAAGCAGTTTCCCTGTTGGTAACCTGCTTAGTGATTTTTAATTGTCTCATTTATTTTATCCTCAAAAAAGAGTTACTATATATTATACGTATGGAAACATAAAAAGGTTACACAAGTTTTACTTTTTTATTAAATTTCTCACTCAAAAGGGGGTAGAGGCAGCTATATCATAGATTTAAAAGCTAAAAAAGAAAAATATAAATTAGATATCTATGCTATAGAAAGCAAAAATAATACCTTACTACAGTTTTATAGATATCAACTTATCTTTTTCCCTTCAGGAGGAGAATTGGTTAAATTTCAAAAAATTTTTGACAGGACGTTTACCTACCAACCATCATCCGTATCTCTTCACCAATTTCCTATCTACAAACAAAAAAAACGAAACCACAGTTCCGTTTTATCTATTATCTATAAGATTTTTTTAATTAAAATAGCTCGTTCAATACTTTAGCTAGTCTTAATCCTCCGTATAACAATTGTCTTTCAAGAGTATCATTGAACTTGTACTGATAGTCGTAAGATAATTTTGAACCATCAGGAGTCTGTGCATAGATCTTGTTGGCAATTTTGTGAGAATCGTACAACCAGTCTTCCAACGTTCCGGATTGAATCTGTGCTACTTCCTCTTTAGATTTAATATCCAAAAGCTTAGAATATTCTGTGTAGCTGTATTTTTGAGAATCTACTAATTTACCATCCCAAACAGAGTGTAAGTTAGTTTTGTCGCCAAAATACGTAACGTTGATTTTGTTTCCCCCTAAATCATCTGCTCTTCCTACGTGTAACGGCTGAGCAAGATCTCCCATAATATGGATAAGGAAGATTAAAGCAATCTTTCTGTCTTTTGCTGACGTTTTCTCATCCTTGATCTGGCTGGATAGGGTATTTACCTGAGTGTAAAGACTTGGCCCTGCCTGCATTTTTAAATTTTGATCAAAAGCTTTAAGATCTGTTTGAGGATCAATGTTTACATAATGCCATGATGAAGCCTGCTTCCAAACTCCGGTAGTATCAGATTTAATGAAATCCGGCCAGTTAGCCCAATATGCAAGACGTTCCTTGCCCATTATTTTTTTGATCTCTCTTTTCGCCTTTCTGGAAAGGTGATTTTCTGCAATATCTGCAATTACTCTGTGCCCCGTCAGTCCCCATGCATAAGAGTAAAGTGAAGAGGAAATGAATGCTAAAATCAGAATTTAGAATAAATACTTTTCATTTTAAATAACAATTTTCAGTCTGCAAAGATACAATCCCCTTTTCGAATGAACATGCATTATCTTAAATTTATTCCAAACGATGGTGTTAATAAAATTTAATCTGAATAAAATGATGAATTGTACTAGGTTTGGAGGTGAATTTTTGTGCATCAGATATTAGGATATGGTATGCGCGGCGCGGGGTTTTGAGTATATAATAGTATATATAATAAGGATATGGTGATAAACTTTCAAGCTTTCAATCGTTAGTCTAAAAGTATAATCGGCTGATAATGAGACTGTAGTTTTCAATTTCAACGTTTAAGCAAATTCTCTTATTACCGTATTTTTACGGAATTTACTGAAAAATATTCCTTTTAATGTCAATAAATTAGTATTTTTAAAATAAAATTATTGTTAAAATATTTTTTCAAACTTACGAGATATATTATCTTTACAAGTCATAATCACAGGAAACACTATGTATGAGAATAATATTGTAGACATGAATTACAATAAGCTACAGACAGATTTCAAAGCGGAGGCTGTAGCTGTAAATCTTTTGAAATATCACCGGGCAGTAAGCAATATATTTATTGAAAGAGTCGGGATAAACGATCGTGCTTATCTGAAAGATATAAAAAGCATTTCGAGCAGTTATTTAGGTTTTGATGAGGAAGTATTCACGATAGAAAGTTATAGGGAGGGAATTTATGATTACCTTCCGGAAGGGTTATTTCACCCGCCTTCTCTCGGAGCTTCCAGAAAAAATGTAGATACGGTTGTAAGAGAAATCAGAAAGCAGAAAAGAGTAGAGGACGATGCGCGAAAGTTTTTCCGTCCTTTTGAGCTGGAGGTTTTTTTCACAGAGATCAGTGCACTTCTAAAAGAGTCTGAATTTGATATTACAAGCAATACGGATGCTTTACTGGAAACAGTAAGGGAACTTTGGCCGCTTATCGATATGCTGGATAAGCAGAGTGCCTATATATTTATGCATATTCTGCCGTTTTTTCATCAGATTCGTGGCGATAAAAGATGGTTTGAAAGGTGTATGACCGCTTTCCTTCAGGTTCCGGTTAAAGTAACTTTCTCTCCCAACGTTATTGATGAAATTGAAAAAAATAATGATTCCATGCTGTTGGGGAATTCCAGATTGGGGGTCACCTATATTCCAAGTGGAAGGCATATGGACGGACAGCGCAATTGGGTAGTGAATATCGGCCCGATTCCTTATGAGGAAATGAAAAAGTATATCCCGGAAAGCCCATTCAGAAAAGTACTTCAAACATTGTATGATTATTTTCTGCCTATAACAGTAGATATAGAAGAAAATTTTGTTACGGAAAAACTGGAATACTCTTTCAGCCTTGAGGATGATGAAAGAAATGCCAGCCGCCTTGGATACTCTACATTCCTCTAAATTATTTTATTATATTTACAACTACCAACAAAGTATAAATTCGAAAAGAAAAAAATGGAAATTTCTTCAGTAAAAGGTATTTTTTTAAGGTATATTTTAATGCCTTTAATCGCAATCATCATGATGTTTATCCTGGGTATTATCAGGAGAAACAAGCCTGCGATCAAAATTAAAGTAATTATTGTATACGTTCTTCTGTGCAGTTTATGCCTGGCTCTACCAGGTTTTTTTGGATTTGCCGGAAATCTTTTTAATCCGTACTGGTATCTTATTGCACAGGTTATTTATCTTATTTTTGGGATTATTCATGTCAATTTATTACACAAATATTTCAAGAAACATATTGATTCTCTGGCAATGAGTATTCTGTTTGAATCTATACTTTCATTGACGTGTATTACATTAGGAGGATATTTGTTTACCCTGTTATTCAACTGGATGAGTAAAGATACAGGATATGCTGTGATGGCTGCTACAAGTATGTTGATTTTTGTAGTTCCTATGGTATTCTATTACTGCTATATTCAGTTTATCAGCATTCCTTTTGATATTTATAAAACATGGAGATATTCACCGGAACAAAAGCTTCCTGACTTTGAAGGAGCAGATTTTGATCGTCTGATGGTTCTGAATGTTGAATTAAGTAAAAAACTTGAAGACTCAAACCGATTCAGAATTAAGGCGAAAACTCTTCCTACAGGAATCACTTTTGGAGACTGGTTTTACAGAGTAGTGGATGATTACAACCATAAAAACCCAGGATCCATCATTCATCTTTCTGATGAAGTAAGAGAACCTTATTATTGGATCTTTTATACCAAAAAATCGTTTTTCAGCTTTAGAAAATATATAGATTTCGACCAGGACATTACGACAAACAATATTTCTGAAAATGAAGTAGTTATTTGTAAGAGAGTCATTCAACATGAAGAGGAGGGAGTCGCAAGAAAATCATAAACACAAAAAATTAAAAAGTATTAAACATGATACAACCTATTAAACATTTTGCAATCAATTGGGTGGATGGGATGAAAGTTTCCCAGAGACACCTTAATGATCAGGATAATTTCTTAATTGATACCATCAGAGATTCCAATTCACTTGGGATTACTACATATAACTATGGGCTTTTGCCTATTTCTATAGAATATACAGACCGTACTATTTTTGATGTTCACAATACTGCTACTAATGATGTGCAGCTTGTGATCAAAAGATGTAGTGCTGTTACTATGGCCGGATACCGTATTGAGCTAAGCGACAGAAGAATCAGTGTTAAATCACTAGCAAAGTCGATGAGTGAAGAACAGGCAGACGGTGAATATTATATTTTAATTTCTGTAAACCCTTTTGATAAGGTTCCGTTTGGAGATATTGATCCGGAAGAGATTCCGCCGCGCCATCCAAGTGCCCAACCTAATCACCACATTGAACTTCTTCCTGTAACTTCTTTGAACAGTAGTTATTCAGGCGGAAATTATCTGATTATCGGTAAAGTAGATTTAAAGCTAACATTGCACAGGTAGATTCTAATTTTATTCCACCTTGTACCTCTGTTCAGAGCCATCCGGCTTTGGTGGATTATTACAGCAGCTTTGCAAAGTCTATAGGGAATCTGCAGCAGTATGCTTTTAAAATCATTCAGAAAGCGTCCCACAAGAATCAGAATACAGCTTTAGCACAGAATGTGAAGTTTGTTTGTAATACAATGGTGACTACTTTTGGTGACATGTATTTCCAGTTCAGAAATATTACACCTTATCAGCCACCTATATTTTTGATTGAATCTTTTGCCAGATTAGCGCTTCATTTATATAACTCTACACAGCTTCTTGTTCCTGCAGAATTGGAGGAAATGCTAAACTATAGCTTAGAGTGGAGTGAGATTGCGCCGCATACCTTATTGAATCAATTGTCTATCGTAGCTGAAACCAATTACGATCACCATAATTGTGGAGAACCTTTGCTTTATATCCAGCAAATGCTAAGAAGTTTGGAAACGATCTTCTCTAAACTAAGCGAACTGGATTACATCGGTCAGAGAAAAGAAAATATCATTGTTAATGAACAGGAAGTTACTACAAATACCAATCCTAAGAGAGGTTGGAGTGTACTAGATTAATACTATACATCATTATCAAATATAAAATCCCGAATGAAAATTCGGGATTTTTTTATTAATTAAGGGAAAATGAAATTATTTCTTTTCTAAAAGCTCCAAAGTGTGTTCTACATGGCCACCTCCTTTCCATTCGTCATGTCCGGGAAGAATAAGGGTAGCTTTTGAATATTTAGTTTGTAGTTTCTTCATGGTCTTTGGCCATTCTTCTACATTGGCTTCTTTAGTATATCCTAAATCAGTAGCTGAATTGCTTTTTACAAGGCATCCACCATCTAGTACATTGTATTTTGGGAACCATACTACAACATTATCGGCAGTATGTCCTTCACCAAGAAAGTCTACCACAAACTCTTCTCCACCAATACGGTAAGGTTTTCCGATTTTAGTGATTTCACTAGAGGTGGCTTTCCCATCTTTTTTTAGGAATTCATTGGTTTTAGTAGTGGCATAGGTTTTAATTCCTTTTTTATTAAAAAAACTCAAATCTCCGGCACGGTCATCATGAGAATGGGTAGCAAATACAGCAATAACAGGTAAGTTATGACGTTTTTTGATGGTGTCCATCAGGCTTTGGTATTGTACTTTTTCCCAAGGAACATCAAATAAAACAACGCCTTTTTTGGTGATAAGATATACTGAATTGGCAGAATATTCTTTACCGCCGAATACTCCGAAAGTTTTGTAAATATATAAGTTCTGTTTAATCGGTGGCTGTTCGATTACAAAATCTTTTACCTGTGCACTTGCAAAAGGGCTCAACAACATCGAAACAATAAAAAACTGAATGCTTTTTTTCATAAATTTTTAAGGTAATAGTTAAAATTTTGGTACTTATGAGATAGACGAATCTCAACAGAATATTTTGCAAACGTAGTGAAATTAATCTTCGAAGTTTTTTAAGAAAAGAAGTTTAACCGTTTTTTAACAGTTGTGGAAGAGGGGTTATTATTTGGGGGGATTGTTGGAAAACGCAAGGACGCAAATTTTTTAATATCATATTTTCTAAGGCGCAAAGATTTTATCTCCGATAAAATTGTATACCATTGAAAAATGCCACGAATACACGTATAATTTCATTTACACTATCATCTATGTGGTTCAATCTCTTTCAATCACATAGCCCATAGAATATCATACTTGATATATGAGTTTCAATAAAAAATTGGTGTATTCGTGGCAAAAAAGACTGCTTCGTTGTTGAAGCAGCCTTTATGGTGATTATTTTTTTACCAATATTTTTTCAGTGGCTTTTTTACTGAGAATTTCTTTTTGACCCTCAATTTCCAGCGTCATTGATTTATCGAAGCTTTCGATCTTAATAACCTTCACCTTGGTATTAAGAAGAAGTTTTCGATCATTTAAGTACGTTAGAAAGGCATCGTCTGAAAGTGTAACGGAAGCAAATACAACGGATTCTCCTTCTTCACAGCTGCTTAGCTTCTGAAGATCCTGAGCAATAATGTTTCCATCTTTATCAGGAATTGGCTCTCCGTGTGGGTCAAATTTAGGGTAATCCAGAATTTCGTCCATTTTATCAAAGAAGATCTGGGAATGTACATGTTCCAGCTGTTCCGCAATTTCATGAACGTTTTCCCATCCGAAATTCATTTTTTTTACCAGAAACATTTCGGTAAGTCTGTGTTTGCGAACTACCAAAGCAGCTTCGCGTTTTCCACTTGCAGTAACGATCAATGGCTTATAAGTCTCATAAATGACCCATTTTTTTTCTGCAAATTTTTTCATCATATTGTTGACGCTCGGCATTTTTACATTTAAAAATTTGCTGAGTTCATTAATCGTCACCTTTCCTTCATTGTCAACTAAATGAAACAAAGCTTTCAGGTAATTTTCTTCTGTTAGGGTTGTTTTCAAAATGTTAGATGATTTTCAATACAAATCTAACAAAATATTCTTGAAAAATCACCCTTGTTAATTGAACTTTTTTTAATTTTACTCTATGAAATTTTCATTCAAAAACGATTATTCTGAGGGATGTCACCCGAACATTTTACAGGCACTTTTACAAAATAATCTTGATCAGCAAGCGGGGTATGGAGAAGATGAATATTCTTTAAAAGCAAAGGAATTAATTAAGACTAAAATTAATAAGAACGATTCTGATGTTTATTTGGTTTCGGGAGGAACACAGGCAAATTTAATTGTCATTTCTTCTGTTTTAAAACCTTACCAATGTGCTATTTCGGCCTCTACAGGACATATTTTAAATAATGAAACCGGAGCGATTGAAGCCACAGGCCACAAAATTTTAAGCATTGAAACGGAAGATGGAAAGCTGAGACCTTCAGATATTATTCCAATACTGGAAAATCACAGCAATGTTCCGCATCAGGTGATGCCTAAAATGGTTTACATTTCCAATTCAACAGAGCTGGGAACGATTTATCAAGCTAAAGAATTGGAAGAGCTTTCGACGTTCTGTAAACAAAACCGCCTTTACCTGTTCATGGATGGAGCGAGGCTTGGGCATGGATTAACTTCTGAAATCAGTGATCTTACCCTGGAAAAAGTAGCAGAGCTTACAGATATCTTTTATCTGGGCGGAACGAAAAACGGAGCATTGATAGGAGAGGCTATTGTGATTAATAATCCTGCTCTTCAGGAAGATTTTGCATTTAATATTAAGCAGAAAGGGGCATTACTGGCAAAAGGAAGGTTGTTGGGAATTCAGTTTCTGGAACTGATGAAAAATGACTTGTATTTTGATCTGGCCAAACATGCCAATCAACAGGCTATGAAGATAAAGCATGCGCTGCAGGAAAAAGGGGTGAAATTTCTTTCCGATACCTATACCAATCAGATTTTTCCAATTCTAAGCAATGAGCTTATCCAGGTTTTATCAGAAAGCTTTGAATTCTTTGTCTGGAAAAAAATAGATGAAGAGTTTTCTGCTATCCGTTTGATTACGTCATGGAGTACAAGTGATGAAGCTGTAGACCGATTCATCGAAATTCTTAAAAAAGAATTATAATACTATTGAAGCAGAGAAGTTATTGAGATCTGAAATACATTTAAGTCCATGTTTTTAAAGAAAATATGGACTTAAATTTTATAAATACAAAGTAAACAAATACCATGAATTCTATTTTTCCCGCAATCTATTCAACGCTTTGTCCTGTTGCATTATCAGGATTGATTGCTGTTCAATACGGAATAAAAAATGTTCAATGCAAACTTTTGGTTCGAGGAGTGGGAGATACTTATCTGATAGAATCGGAAAATGAATCCTTTATCCTTCGTATGTATCGTTCTTCTCATCGAAGTCTGAATCATATCAAAGAAGAAGTAAGATTGCTACAAGCCTTGAAAGATGCTCAGGTATCTGTTTCTTATCCAATAACTGATCTTTCCGGACAGACCATTTTAAAGTTGAATGCGATAGAAGGAGAAAGGCATGCTGTGCTATTTTCTTATGCTAAAGGTAGGGTTGTTAGAGCTATGAATGACAATCAGCTTCGTATGATGGGAAATGAAATGGCTCGCTTTCATAATGTGTCTTCTGATTTTAAAGTTGAATATGAACGATGGAATTTTGATCTTCAAACTACTGTTTTTAAACCTTTGGAAAGGTTAAAGCCCTTTTTTACAGAAAATCCTGAAGATTATGAATGGCTGCAGACGATTGCTGTTCAATTAGAACGTAAGTGGGCGGCTTTTGATACCTCAGAGTTCTCAAAAGGATATTGTCATTTTGATTTTTTGCCTAAGAATTTTCATTTTGATCATGATACAGTTACCTTTTTCGATTTTGATTTTATGGGATATGGTTGTCTCGTTAATGATATCATGACATTTTGGTTGCATTTTGTACTGGATGTTTCTGCAAGAAGAATGACTGATGAAGAATTGCAAAACTCCTATCATATTTTTCTGAATGGATATAAGGAGTATCGTGCAGTGAGCCCTGAGGAACTAGCTTCGGTACCATATCTTGCAGCTGGGTTTTGGCTTTTCTATATGAGTTTTCACACAACTCATGATCAATTTTCTATATTTAGCGAGCCAGCCCATTTAAAATTATATGTTGGGTTCATTAGGAATATTGTAGAAAATTATTGGGAGAAGGAAGTTTAGAGATTCTATTTTGTTGGAATTTTAATTTGTCATTCTGAACGGAATGAATAATCTCAATGATCTTATTAGATTAATAATGGTATAAGTTTCTTGCAGATTGCACAGATTTCGCAGATGTTTGTGGTTTACAATTTATAAAACAAAATGCTGTTCCCAGGTATTGAGAACAGCATTTTTATTTGGCTTTAATAGAGTTTGTTTATTTTACGGCTTTGCTCACTACTTTACAGTCAGCTGTGCTAAGCTTTTGTCCGTCTTTATAGCTGATTTTCTTTTCATCCGCATATTTTGATTGTCCGTCTTCTTCTTTATGGTCTCCGATACCTTCTGTTAAAGCATTGTCTTTCTGTAAGAAATAGATATCTCTTTTGCTTTTTTTACCTTCAGAAGAAAATTCGTAGGTTAGTTTCAGTGTATCTCCAGATTTAAATCCTGTTACGTCTCCTTTTGAACTGTCTTTTTCACTGTTTTTATAAGATAATTTCCCAGTGATGGTTCCCAGGTTGTCGTCAATAGAAGCAAAAACACTGTCTTTTCCAGTTACTCCTACATAGCAGAACGATTTTGGTCCTAGTGTATCTATCACAGGTTCTTCTACTGCAATCGTATCAGTATCAGCTTTTGGAGCAGGAACTTCAGTTTTTTTATTACAATTGATCATTACTGCTGAAACAGCAGCTATTAAAATTAATTTCTTCATATCCTTAGTTATTTAAAATCAAATTTTGAAGCGCTAAATTAGTGATACTATTTATATATTAATGGATATTTTATAAAAGTTTAAAAATATCATTCACTTGGGCACGGAAAATGATTCATATTATTTTATTTTTAAATTCATATTATGAAGCAAACTGTCAGAAAGCTGGGATTAGGATTATTATTTTTAGGCGTAAATTTTTTGATGGGGCAAATACCTCAAAACTATATTTATACTTCATCGGGAGATCTGCAGAATATAGAAAATATGATTGTACGAAAAGATATTGGCGGAGTACAGATTGTCTATAACTGGAGAGCTTTGGAGACTTCAAAAGATGTTTATAATTTTTCAGGTATTGAAAAAGATTTAGAGTATTTGACTTCTTTAGATAAAAAATTGTTTATACAGCTCCAAGACAGATTTTTTGAACCTCAGGCAAGGTATATTCCTGATTATATTTTGAAGGAAAAGGAGTATATCGGTGGTTTAGTGGCTCAGTATGATAATCCGGGAGAGAATAAACCTATTGGAAGTGGTTGGGTAACCCAGCAATGGAATCCTGCCGTTAGAGAAAGATATCAAAAGCTGATAGGAGAGCTGGGGAAAAGGTTTGATGGGAAAATTCAGGGAATCAATCTTCCTGAGACCTCAATAGATATTGAAATGAAAAAAGATAAAACCGGCTTTAGCTGTGATAAATATTTTCAGGCTGAGTTGGATAATTTAAAATTTGCAAGGCAAGCATTCAAAGAATCTTATGTATTACAATATGTCAATTTTTTTCCGTGCGAATGGGAAAATGATCATCAGTATATGTCCAGATTATTTGATTTTGCCGATAAAAATAAGATAGGGTTAGGCGGGCCGGACATTGTTCCTGATAAAAAGGCTCAGATGAAAAACTCTTATCCGTTTTTTAATCAATATAAAGGAAAATTGCCACTGGTCGCTATGGCAGTTCAGGAGCCCACTTTAACTTATATCAATCCAAAAACAAAAAAGCCCTTTACAAAAGAAGAATTTGTGAATTATGCACAGAATTTTCTTGGGGTTAATATTATATTCTGGAGCGTGGAATCTCCCTGGCTGCAAAATTAATGAACATTTTTTTGAACCATTGAGTACTATCTTAATGGTTTAAAATTATTGTTTAACCACAAAATTTACAAAAATTTTTGAACACTTTAGTTTTTTAAGTTATCAAACTTTGCGTATTAGAAATTCACATAAGTTTTGAAAATCGTTTATTTTCTTGTTACATACACTTTGTCATTGACTCCGTCGAATCTTTGATTTCTGTAGGAATCCAGGCAGCTATTTTCAACCACAAAAGTCACAAAAGTTTTTAGACACTTAAGTTATTTTAAGAGACAAGTTTTGTGTATAAAGAAGTGCACATAAGCTTTGAAAATCGTTGATTTTCTTGTTACATACACTTTGTCATTGACTCCGTCGAATCTTTGATTTCTGTAGGAATCCAATCTTTATTATTTAACCACAAAAGTCACAAAAGTTTTTAGACACTTAAGTTATTTTAAGAGACAAGCTTTGTGTATAAAGAAGTGCACATAAGTTTTGAAAATCGTTGATTTTCTTGTTACATACACTTTGTCATTGACTCCGTCGAATCTTTGATTTCTGTAGGAATCCAATCTTTATTATTTAACCACAAAAGTCACAAAAGTTTTTAGACACTTAAGTTATTTTAAGAGACAAGCTTTGTGTATAAAGAAGTGCACATAAGTTTTGAAAAATCAAAGATTTTTCATTTCCACCCTAACACTCTCAAACCCTCAAACTCCCCCTAAACCCTCTCGCCGCATAATAAGAATCTGCACCATTGTGATAATAGAAAACCGTATTGTAACGTCTGTCGCAGAAAACAGCGCCTCCAAGTTCTCTAATTGAAGTAGGTGTTTGGATCCAGCTGGATGTTTTCTGATCAAACTTTCCTAATTCCTGAAGGTGGCAGTATTGTTCTTCGGTTAAAATTTCAATACCCATTTCTGAAGCTTTATCAATGGCGTTGCTTTCCGGTTTGTTAGCTTTTCTTGATTCCCATGCAGGATAGTCGTAGCAAAGACTTCTGCGTTTTGGGCTTTCCGGGGAGCAGTCGAAGAAGATATATTCGTCTGTTTTTTGGTTATAATCCACCACATCAGGTTCACCTTCTGTTTCTTCCATTTCGTTTAAAGACCAAAGTTTTTCAGGACTGGCTTCCAGTTTGGACTGGATGTTTTCCCATTTCAGGCTTTTGTGGCGGGACATATTTTTTTCAAAACGGGTTTGAAGCACTTTTAAAAGGGCGTGGCTTTGTTCGGGAGTTAATGATTTCTTTTTCATGTTAAATTTTGTTTTACTGTTTGTTCTTTTGAATCAATTGATTGATGTTGTTGGAAATCGCAAAGGCGCAATAGGTTTTGAGGCTGAGAATATTTTTAAGGCGCAAGGATTTTATCTCCGATAAAATTGAATGCTACATGCTTTTATCTCATATTTGCTGAAAATCTTAGATTTTCTTGCGCCTTAAAAACAACATTAGGTTTTAATTCTTAGCGTCTTAGCGATATTCCAACAAAATTAATAATTATCTGCATAAAATTTTTAATTGTGTGTACTGCTCCGGAGATTACAAAGAAAAATCCAACATAAGCCCATTCTTTTTTACTGTTTGTTCTTTTGAATGAATTGTTTTTTGTTGTTGGAAATCGCAAAGGCGCAAGAGGTTTTGGAAGCTGAGAATTTTTAAGGCGCAAGGATTTTATCTCCGATAAAATTGAATGCTACATACTTTCATTTCATATTTGTTGAAAATCTTAGATTTTCTTGCGCCTTAAAAACAGCATTACGTTTTAATTCTTAGCGTCCTTTAGTTTGTACTATATTTTTTTAATGATTTCATTATTAGTTTTATAGTATTAATTAATCCACAAGAAACAGGGTGAATCAGTTTGCGCCAGAGGATGCTAGACCTATGCAAAGATTATGGACCCTGCTTCTTTGAAAGTAAGGTCATAATAGAAATTTAGGCTTTAGACCTATTATCAAGGACTTAGACAAGACTTTCAATGTGGATGATAACCCAAAAAGTTATGAAACAAAAGTACATTATCGGAATTGATATTTCCAAATCAAAATTAGATTGTGCAGTAATGGATTCTGAGTATAAGATCCAATGCGAGTTGATTATTCCCAACACAGAGAAAGGAATTGCTTCTTTTTTGAAAGATATTTTAAGAATGCTAAAAATAACAAAAGAAGATCTTTTGATTTGCTGCGAAAATACTGGGATTTATAATCGGCCATTGGAAAAATTCTGTTCAAAATTAGGGTATTTTCTTTGGGTAGAACACCCAATGAAAATCAAAAAAGCAGCAAGTGATTTAAGAGGAAAAGACGACAGAAAAGATGCCAGAAGAATTGCAGAATATGCTCTGCGTTATTATGATAAAGCAATGTTTTATCAGGAACCAGATGAAGTTATACAACAAATGAATGTACTGGCAAAATCCCGTGATACTTTACTGTTGCAAAAAAACAGCTTTGGAAAATCAATTAAGGGAAGCTAAAAAGCCACGATTTGTATGTGTTTTAAGCTATTGACCCAAGCCTTTTTCAAAAAAACGCTGAAAAACTCTGACAACGTCAATAAAAAGCAATAGAAAAATGAGCTTTCAGAACTCATGGAGATCCGAGATGAGATTAAGGAAAAACAAAGAACTTTTTGACCTCAATTCCTGGAATCGGAACTCAATGTGCTCTTAATTTAATCATCATTACCAATAACTTCAAATCGTTTGATAACGCTAAACATCTGGCTTGTTATGCGGGAGTTGTTCCGTTCAAAAAAATCAATCAGGAACCATTGTGAAAAAAAGAACGTGTATCGAAAAATGGCGAATCAAAAAAACTGAAAAAAAAGCTGCTCCATTTATCTGCCATGGCAAGTATAAGAACAGACAAGGAATTAAAGACCTATTTTTCTGAGAAAAGTAGAAGAGGGTAAAAATAAAATGAGCATTCTTAATGCTATAAGAAATAAATTAGTACATAGGATAATGGCCGTAATCAAACGAAACAGCCATTTTTTCCTAAAGAAGAATTTTTATCAATAAAAAACACTCATAATACTTGCTTATTAACATAGAAATCTTAGCGATATTCCAACAAAATCAATGCAATTATCTTCATAAAATTTTTAATTGTGTGTTAGGTGTTGTTGAGAGAGATTTTTCTGTTGGCAGGTCTGAAATACCATGAAATAATAACCAGCACAAACAGCAATACAGCAGGGAAAGTTCTTCCGGCAGTATCGCCAACAATAAGATGAGATATAACAGCTCCGGACATCACGAAGAAAAATCCTGCATAAGCCCATTCTTTCAATAGTAATTGTTTCGGGATGAGAATGGCAATGACTCCCAAAATTTTCCATACTCCGATGATGGTCATAAGGTAAGCCGGATAACCAAGGGTAGTAAAATTGGCAAGCTCATCCTTATTTTTCATAAGCTGAACAATGGCTGTTGAGATCATACCTAAAGCCATCCAGAGGGTGAAAATCCAATAAATGATTCTTTTTCTTTTTTCTGATTTGTTTGATGTTTCCATAGTAATTTTTTTTTGTGATTAGTCGTTAAGGCCTTTTCCTTCGAGGATCTGAGGAATGCATTTTTCGATTCTTGCTTCCCTGGTTTTGGATAGTTTGGCAGAGGAAAAGTGGAGTAGGTAAGCTCTTTGACGGCCTGGTGTTAAGGCTTCAAAAGCTTCTTTTAATACAGCATCCTGATCCAGTCTGTTTTGAAACTCTTCAACCATTTCAAAATCTTTGGTTTTCTTCATTTCAACCTTCACTCCGGATTCTTCAATTTCAACCGCTTCAAACATATACGCCCGAAGTTCCTTTTCCAGATCATGGATCTGCTGTACTTCTGTAAAACGGATCTGTCTTGCCGCCTGCACATTTTCAGACTGCTGAATAAGAATCTGGTCGGGATCTTTCATCAAAGCGCCTTTAAAAAAGAGTAGGGCGCAATATTCTTTAAATCCGTGAATTAAAAATATATTTTTCCTTTCATAGGTATAACACGGGCAGCCCCATTTTAAATCTTCCACCAATTCGGTACTTAGAGCAATGGTTCTTAATGCTTCAAATTCTTCTTTCCACTGTGTGGCGTTTTCGAAGAAAAAATTAACTTTTGGATTCATGGAGTTGGGTTTTAGGGTTATAGGGTTTGAGAGTATTAGAGTATTAGAGTATTAGAGTGGGAGCGTGATAATGTTCAAAGTTTGATGTTTAAAGTTCAAGGTTGTTATTCTTTCACTGATAATTGACGATTCACTTGCGAAGCAAAATTCACTATTGACATACACAAGTTAACTATGACATCATCGTCTCTCATCTCTTCGTCTATTATCTATCGGTCTCTAAACAGCTCCTGCAAACGATCATGCGCCCTATTAATTCCCTGTGCAAAAGGCATTTTCAGGTGCTGATCTCTGAAGTCTACGGATTTGTATATCGTCTGGATTGTGATTTTACTGGTGGTATCCGTTAGTTTTTCAAATGCTAAAAACTCGATCTGAACCGGAAAAGGAGTGTTTTCCATCTGGAATGTTCTTATAATTTTTTCATTTTCAACAATGTCATGAATCGTTCCGTTAGCACTAAACATTACTTCTCCCTGCGGATTTGAAGTTTCGAAACGGTAACTTCCATGGGGTTGGTTTTCAAATTTCGTTACTTTGGTTCCCATCCATTGTTCAAAAAGTTCAGCTTCTGTATACGCCTTGAAAAGCAGTTCTACAGGAAGATCAAATTCTCTGATGATGAAGATTTCCTGTTTGCCATCTTCTGCCTGGATTTTTGTTTTTAGTTCCATATTTTGAGTTTGGTGTTTTGGGGTTTGAGAGTATTAGAGTATTAGAGTATTAGAGTGGGAGGCATTTAAGGTTGTTGTCCTTTCCCTGATGATTGACAATTCACTTACGAAGCAAAATTGACTATTAACAATCGATAAGTTAAACTTTGGTCTCATTGTCTCTCATCTCTTTGTCTATTATCTATCTGTCTTATGTAAGTCTTGGTACGCTTTCATCACACTTTCCAGCTTATTGAATTTCTCATCCCACATTTTGCGGAATGGCTCTATAAAGTCGGCTATTTCTTTCATTTTATTGGGATTAAGGTGGTAAATAATTTCACGGCCGTTTTGTTCAGATCTCAACAGTTCACATTCTGTAAGGATCTGAAGATGCTTGGAAACGGTAGGTCTTGCTGTATCGAAATTGGAAGCAATGGCTCCTGCAGTCATGGATTGAGCAGCCACCAGCATTAATATAGATCTTCTGGTAGGGTCTGCAATCGCCTGGAATACATCTCTTCTTAAATTCATTGTGTAGTTATTTGACTACAAATATATGTGTAGTTATTTAGCTACACAAGTTTTTTTGATTTTTTTTGAATTTAAGAAATTAATAGATTATTCACAGCTTGCTTAATTCTTTCATAAAGGTTTAAAATATAATTTTCCATCCCTACTTCTTGAAGAATTAAATAGAATTCTTCATCCTGAACTAGCTCATCTAGTTTAATATCAAAATAGATAGTACTTTCTTTGGTAAGAAAGTCAAGGCCATTTCTTTTAGGTAGTTTATTTATAATATATTTATAAAATTTAGGATGTGTTTTTATGTTAATCCCATACTTTTTAATATTTTCTTCAGAGTAAAAATCTTTTAAAAAATATACATCCAAGCTAATTGTTGTAAAATCAATCCTTAAATATTGAATGATTAATACGATAAACCATTCATCGTCTATTAGTGAACTTTCACTAAATCTTCTTTCTTGTTTATTCCATTCTATTTCAAATTCCATTTTGAAAAAACTTAAGAATGATGAGAAAATTGTTCTTGGTGATGTAGTGTCAATATTAGATATGAATCTTTGGAGTTCAGGAATTATGACAATTTTATTTAAGCGATTAGTATTTTTATAACTTAAATAACGTAATAAATGTGAATCATGTATTTCAAAGCTGTAATCAATTACTTTTTCTTTAAATTCTTCTTCATATTCAATGTGATTTAAATGCTCGCTGATAAAATAAACTTTAAAATCAGAACCTGAAAATTCATACCATCTTTTATTAGCAATGATAATTGGTGATAATATTTCTACATCATGATGTGGAATATTATATTGAATAAAAAGTTTTTCAATCCGAATTTTTGGAATTGAAAAGTCATGGTTAAAACTATTTTTTGTCAGTTCATAGAAAACGTTTTTAAAAAAGATAGAATCAATATTTTTACTTTTGCAATAAAAAATAAAAAAGGAATCTAGAAGGGTATAGTTATTAAAAGAAGATAAAGAAATAGCTTCTTGCTCTAACCAATGAATAAAAAAAGAAAATATATCTTTGTTATGTTTAAAAGGAGCTGATATAGATTCATCGTCATTTAAGTTTAGTATGTTAATTAATTTTTGTTATTCTTGATAGTTTTAAGATATTTAATTGGCTCAAAATCTTCATCCGAATTATCAAGTATATATTCATTTACAACATTATCAAATTTTTTAGGTTTAAACTTATATCTAGGTTGAGATTTGATTTTTTTCAGAACCTTTATCTCCTTATTATTTATAGGTTTTGAAAGTAAAAATATCTCACGTTCTGCTGTATCCTCAATCTCTTTAATAAATTTGGAAGTAAGTCTGATTTTATATTTTGCACAAATTTCTTCTATGTAATAATCTAAAAGTGTATCAAGCTCAGATTCCATATCATTATCTCTATAATATTCTATTTCATCTATTATTTGATATTTTATATCTTCCTTTATTTCAGTAATATTTTTTTTTAAAAAAGCATCAAACTCTATTGGAAATATCTTTTTTAATTTAAATAGATGATAGTATTCATAAATAAAAGTACAATTATCCCAATAACAATGAATTATATAGCTGGCATCTATCTCTATATAAGGAATTAATAATTTTATTATATTTGAAAATTCACCTATTGAACGCTCCGTCATTATTTTCCAACTAATTGATGAATATGAATTTATATCTTCTTTAACTTCTTCAATTATAAAATTTCGTACATCCAGATTCTCTTCTTTTGAAATATTAAACAGATTATTAAGTAAAAACAATTTCCGATATTTAGCTTCATCGACACTATGCTTTGAGGGAAGGCTGCGTTCAGATAAGTTATCATCATAAAAACTAAAATTTAATTCTTTAAACTCTTTAAGTATTTTAGTTTTTAATACTTTTTTTAACTCTTCAGAAAGATTAATTTTTTTTCCATATAGAGGATTTCCAGATGTAATATTTTGTTTATCATCTTCTTGGGTTTGGATCTCAAAGATAGAATCGAGTTGATGAAAAAATATTGCTTTTTTTATTAATGGCTCTATCCATAATTTACCGTCTTTTCTAAGATATTCAATTAGAAAGTCTTTTATTCCTGGATTCTGAAAGCGAATAAATATTTGGTCAGAATCATATTGCTTTTCTGAAATAATATAAAAATCTTCTAATATTTGTAACTCTTTATTGAATATTAAAGGCTTTATGTCCTCATTTAAGCTTTCACGCACAAAGCTTTGCACAGCATTAAAAGACTTTTCTAAATTTCGTAAATCAATTGAATCATTTGATATAAGTAATAATAGAAGAATAAGTCTAGATGTCCCACTTAAATCATTAAAGTTTTTATTCCAATATTCAATAGGACTGTTCAGATATTCCTGAAATGAATAATAAAAATTAAATCGACCTTGATCTTCAAAATTTAAGAAGCGTCCAATAAATTCCTCAATATGCCTAGGTGAATAATTAGGATGGTTGATAATCTCTTCAAGAGTATCACTATATTTTAAATGATTAAAAAATGATTTTTCAAAGTCATAATATAAAAGATGATTGAGAAAAATACGGACTTTGTCTTCATCATGATAATCATCTAGGTTTACAATAAATCTGTCGGTATTTAAGATGTGTTGAGTTTTATATTCTGAATGACTTAAGACATCTTTAATAATATATTCTCTCGAAGTAAGAATAAGATAACGATTTTCACTTTCTTTAAAATAATTTATTATTCTATTGAAATCTAGAAGTAGAGAACCATCACATTGCTTCGGGCTAAAATTTTGCCCCCAAAAATCATCAACAACAATAATTTGATTTTCTTGATAAAGACCTTCGATTTCATCAAAATCAGTACCAGTTAGAAAAAGTACATTCTCTACTTTTTGATTGATAAAATAATTAACAATCATTTTGGCTGTGGTAGTTTTTCCAACACCAGGATTTCCGGTAAGAATAATAATTCTGTTTTTCTCAAGAATATCTATACAATTTCTCAAGATTTGAGTATTATGAAATAATTTATGTTCTTTTTGTATCTGTTTGAGAAATGATTTTGTTTTATTAATATACTTTTTATCAACAATTTTTTCTAGTTCACGCTCAATAAACTGTAAGTTTGGAACAAGCAATTTTGAATAAACTTTTAATAGATGTTGATATTTTTTATTTTCATATTGCTCACCACGAAGAAACCTATTAAGTTTTGCTCCATCTATAATATCTTCTTCATTTTTGATATATCCTTGAAAAAGCTCAAGAATTTCAGTTGCCCAATCTGGCTTTAATGTAATATTGGTACAAAGAATATAACGATCTGGATTTTGTCGGATACATTTTTTTACTTCATTTTTCAAACTTGTGAAAAATGAAGAGTAGTTGGCAGGATTATATAATTTACATTGCCCAATAATCTTTATTTGGGTGTTAGTAGATTTAAAATCAATACCACCGTCTTTTCCTCGTCTGTATGTTGTAAATTTGATTGGACTATCTCGGATATTAATAATATCTACACATAGCTTTTCAAATTCTATATCGAAAAGTAGATTATGAAAATCGAAATCTGTCATTAAGTATTCTTGCTTAATAATAAACTAGCCGTAGATAAAATATCTCGGCAAGCTTTGTTGAATATATCTGATTATTAGTGATGGTTTAATAGCTGATATTGAAAAATTTATTACTTATTTTTCTATAAGTTTTTCTAATTTCTCAATCATCTCTTTCTGTTGTTCAAGCATACGCTCGTAGAGCTCCACCATTTTATCAAGAGGGTTGAAATTGAAAGTAGGATAGTAGTTATAACCGTTTGATTGGTCGTTAAAAGTATTAGAAATAATATTCACCGCCTGTTCTTCATCAAAATTCTCAATCGCTTCCGCTGGCACTTTCAAAATCTTTGCTACCTGCGCCAGAATATCAGATTCTACGGTTTCTTTTTGTTCTAAAAGAGAAACTTTCTTCTGGTTCCAATCGTCACCCAACTCAAAAGCTAGGGCTTCCTGCTTGATGCCCAGCATTTCACGGAAACGTTTTATATTTCTACCCTGATGTATTTTCTTATTTTGCATATCTGTGTAAGTCATAATAACAAATATAAAGCTTTAAAAGGTAAAAATAAAGCCCCTGTTCAAAATAAATTATCTTCTAAAATATCCATTCTACGGCATAAAATATTCATTTTTAACTGGTATAGCTGTCATGATATTTCTTGCTTTGTTGAAAAACAACGATATGAGAAAAGTAATTATTCGGGGCAAATATAAGATTGTCTCCATTCGTAACCTTACGGTTTCCCATAAATCATTTGAAAGAGCCTATAGAAGACTGGTTTTCTTCCCGGAAATCCGGCTGGCAGGGAAGTGGCTGCTGGAGTGTGGCTTTGAACCGGGAGATCATGTGGTGGTGACGGTTCGGAGGAATCAGATTACTTTAGAAAAGGAGATGAACTATGAAGAGGTGTAAACAAAACATTTTATCTACTAAAAATATTATTTGCCACTAATGCACGAATAGGATATTTAGTTATGGTAAATAAAGACCCCTTTTTTATAAACTTTATAAGATATCATTGTATAGGCTTTAAAATGAACGAAATCTTTTTTATTAGTGCATTCGTGGCAAAAAAAATCTGCGTAATCTGTGTGATCTGCGTGGGTTTTAACGCAAAGTTTTATGATAGTGGCTGGATACTTTTAGGGAGCTAAGGATGGGCAAGTGAACTTGCCTGATGAAGGTGGACGGATATAGTTTCGGCGGCCGGAGGCCGCCGAAACCCTTTATTTAAAGCTAAATAGTTGATGAGCTTGCTTTGCAAATATCCTCAGATATTTTCCTTAATTATCTTAACAACTTACTCTATTCTTAATGGTTCAGAAAGTAGGAGTATTATTTTTCTGTTTTAGAAATAAACCTATTTTATTTTCTTCATCGGGAATGCCTGTCTGGCCATTTTCCCATTCATAAGACCTGAGATCTCAGCAAATAAAGAATCTTTACGGATTTTTTTATAGGTAATTGTTTGGGGGAAGTCATTCTGTCGGTTTTCAAATATTAATGAAGTAGGATTTGAACTTGAGGTTGAAATAAAATCGACAGGCTGCTCATCATGCTGACCTTTTACAGAGACAATATAATGCAGTTTTTTGTCTTTTTCTACCAATTGTACAAACTCAAACATAATGGTATCTTTATTTTTCAGATAATAGCTTTTTCCCTGAAGTTCGGTACTGCTTTTCTGAGTCCAGGTTTCATAAAGGCTTCCTTTGGGCGTTTTGGTTTCCCAGGTACCGAGCAGCCAGTCCAGTTTTTGGATCTCGCCTTGTTTTTGAGTCCAGCTGCCTATAAGCAGGCTGCCGATTAGGATGATGATTAATTTTGTTTTCATTGCCTTATTATTTTATTCCAGCAAAGTTCTGGATAAGCAAAGTCTCAAAATTGTAAAAATGCGACATCAGGAATCTTTTCCGTAAAAAAGAGAGGTCATTTGCAGATTATCACCATAAAATTCCTTTGGAGTAAGTCCTGTAAATTCTTTAAAATCTTTGATAAAATGGGCCTGGTCATAATATTCTGCATCGTAAGCTAGAGTGGTAAGATTCACATATTCTTTATGGAGAAGATGCTTCAGTATTGATTGCAGCCTTATGGTTTTGGAAAGCTGCTTGGGACTCATACCAATCGCTGAAGAGAACCTGCGTTCCAATTGTCTGCGGTTGATATTAGTTTGCTGGGAAAGTTCATGTACCGAGATTTGCCCGTTGACCTGTAAGAGAATATCTACGGTTGATTGTACAATCTTGTCAATGGTTTCTGTGTTCAGTCTTTCACTCAGGAAGGTTTCTACAAGATCTATTTTTTCCTGGATGGTGTTGGATTGGTAGACTTTTTCTCCCAATTCATTTCCGGCAGCTCCAAACAGGTCTTCTAAGGGAATTGCTTTATCATCCATTTCTTTGATGGGAATGGTGGCAAAAGGAAGAAAACCATCATGATGAAAACGGACAGAAAATATTCCGGTAATGCCTGTAGGTTCAATTCTTAAAGGTTCAGTAAGCTGCCCGAAAACACAGTATCTTGGCTGTACAACGGATTTTCCATCAATATACTGTTTGTACAGATCTCCATAATGGAAGATCATTTCCATGCAGCCATCAGGAACAATGGTTTGAGGTTGGGGAATCTCTTCTTTGGGACTGTCCAGCGTCCAGTAGCATTTGATGAGTGAAGCCAGCTCCGGATGGGGTTGGAATATCTGATAATCCATTGTATATAATGATTCTGATTTGCTAAAATTATTAAAAATAAAATCATTTTTAATAAACCATTGAAATGCAGTGAGAAAAGCACTAGTCATGAAATAACCTTATCTTTGAAAACTCAATGTTTTCTTTGCATTAATCAATATTATCATCGATGAAATTTTTACTAGACCTTTTATTCCGTGTTTTACAGCTTTTCGCAGAACCTTATTTTTTAGTATTTCTTGCAGTAGTCATTATTGCTCTGCTGAGAAGGAAGAATAAATATAAGAGCCTGAGAATAGGAATTTTTGTATCGGTGGTTGCTCTAATCATCTTTATAGGAAATGGATTTCTGGGTAAATTAATTTCCGGATATCTGCAGAAAAGTTATCTCCATACTCCTGAAATGAAGGCTGCAGCTGCTCAGAATCCTGTTATTGTAGTATTGGGTGGAGGGATTGTAGATATTGACGATATAGAGAAACTACACACCATGTCATATTCCAGGATGGTGACCGCCTATCAGTTGTATCATAAATACAAAATGAATAATCAATCCTGTACAATATTAATTTCCGGAAAGGGAAGAGGAAATACCAGTGAAGCAGAATTATTCAGTGAGGATTTTAAAAAGATGGGGATACCGGATTCTGACATTATTAAGGAAGATCAAAGCATGAATACCTATCAGAATGCAAAATTTTCCAACGAGATATTGAAAAAGATGGGAACCTCCAATCTATATCTGGTGACTTCTGGTTTTCACATGAAAAGATCTCTTGCTTTGTTTCAGACTTTTGGATTAAAACCTGTTCCGCAGGCATCAGATTTTATAGATACTGAAATCACTATATTTCCTAACAGTTATAATGCTGCATTTACCTTTGTCATGTTGAAAGAGGTAGTGGGAATATGGCAGGTACAGTTGTATAACAGTTTGGGGATGAATAAATAGTATTCTATAGTCTGTTTTAAAGGGTTAGGAGTTACTTTGGGTATAAGAAAAATGTAATTTGTTGTTTTTAACGCAAAGAAAATTTATTGAACCGTTTTATTTTAAGTGAGCAAAGAGAGCGACTTCGTCGTTGAAGAAGCTGCATGGTTATGCGTTCGCTTAGTAGGAATCAATTTGATTGATTTCATCTTTGCCTCCTTAGAAATATACAAGAGCATCATAAAACTTTGCGTTAAAAAATACTAAATCATAAAGACAGTATTTTCTTTAAAAATTCCCACAAAATCTGGCAAAAAGCCCTAAAATACAGCAAAGCAATAGGAAGCCCAAATAAGCCCTGTTTTTAATCCAGTACCTATGCTATCTGACTGAAATTGCAGGTGATCTATGGGGGGAATTTCATTTTAGGTTAAAATTTTGGATTTTTTACATTTTGAAGACATTAAATTTATGGCCATCAGGGTCTGCAAAGACAAAACCATAATAATTGTTCCCAAAACTCTCAGGTTCTGAAACAATGGTACCACCGGCTTTTTTAACTTCATCAGCCCATTGGTCTACCTGCTCATTGGTTTCTGCTGAAACGGTAAATATAATTTCATTGGAGGTTTGGGAATCACCAAAGGAGACCCCTTTTACATTGGTTTCGAGTATGTTTTTCAGAAAGAAATGAATGATAAAATTATTTTCTCCGAAAAAGAAGCTTACTAATTCATTAGAAGTATGAGGATTGTTTGGGGTGCATCCTATGGCTTCATAAAACTTTTGGGTACGTTCCAGGTTGGCAACTGCCAGATTGGCCCAGATCATTTTAGGTTTCATATAATTCTATTTTTTGGTTAGAATAAAATTAACTCCTTTTAAAAAGATAAAGGTTGTCATGTGGCAAGATTTTGTATTTTTAGTGGGAAAAAGTAAAAGGAGAAAGGTTTATTGGTGTTTGATTTAACATAATATATTTGAAGATAAAAGAAATAATGAAGTTAAGAAGTGAAATAGAACCGGATTTTGAAACTGCTGAAAAACGGTATCCGGAAGTTTTAAAATTGGTTTTAGATTATGCAGACTGGTGTGAGGAACATGGCGATGAAAACAATAGTGAATATAAAAAGCTGGAAAACAAGCTTCAGGCAATGACTGGCAAAGAAATGTCTCAGTTTAATCTTTGGGAATGGTGGGAAGGAGATGGGGCAGAGCATCTTTCTTTTGATATAGGTCTGCCTGATCCTCAAATTGTAGAGGATATAACAAAGGATGAATTGACCGAAATTGTAAGAAGAATGAATACTTTTGAAATTTCCGATCCGGATGATCAGTCTTTTAAAGGAATGTTTTACAATTATATATGCTTTGGAAGTGATTATTATCCTGATTTTTTAAAACTTAATTTCAAAGATTATCATATTAAATTTTTTCAGGCTCATAAAGATAAAGATGGAAATTACTTTGAATACAGTCAGGAAGAAATAGTAGATATATTATGGAAAGGTGGATTAACGTCCCATACCATAAAAAAATAACAGATGAACGATAAAATTATAAATAAAATCAAAGCTTTAGACGGGAATACAGATGCTGTACATGCCAATCAAAGCTTTGCAGAGAATTGGAAACAGATAAAGTTTACTCACTATCTGTATGATAAGGATTGGGACGTTTATGGGATTGACCAGTTTTATGAAGCGAATAAGGAATTGTATCAGAATCAACAGGAAACATTCTATGAGAATCTCCTGGCACATTATTTTTCAGCTCATGATCTGGCGTATGGACAGTATTTTGTGAAAGATTGGATGTTTACACCTTTTAAGGAAGGTTCAGATGATCAGGAAGAATTTGATGATTTGATTGATGAAGACTATGTACAAGGTGTTGTAGGGATTTCTAAACCTGAATTTCTCTGCATATTGTATTCCTACGGATATCCGGATCATTATTTTATCTGTACGGAAGATCCTGACCAATCTAATCCAACGGTTTACAGTACGGATCATGAAGTTTATTTTGATGAGCTTGACAATAAAGGCAATCTTGAGGAGTTTCTGGATCAGTTTATGACGAAAGCCGAGTTTCAGGAAGTTGTTGCAGAATATTTGACGGAGAAGTTAGGGGAATAGGGTTTTGGACAGGCTTGATGTTGGAAGAGGGAAGTCCTTAAAGTGTCTGAGGAATAATGTTCTCTTTTTTAACCTTTTACAGTAATTTTTAAGGTTGCCAGCTTCCATCTTCCAGCCTGATAATTTAACATAATATATTAAAAGTTTACTGCTTATGTTTCGTAGAATCCTTTACTCATTCATTATTTTCCCCTGTATTGCTTGGTCCCAGACTTCTGAGATGAGTCTAAAGCAGGTGAATGAGGATGTGGATTTTATGATCAAAAGTATTGATGAAGTAAGTGTATATCCTTACAGCAGAATTTCCAGGAGAAATTTCATTTTCGAGCTGGAAAAGGCTGAAAAGAGTATTTCAAAACAGAAAAAAAGAAACACTATTGATTTCTATAAAGCATTTCAGCCTGTGATGGTTAAGCTCGAAGATGGCCATACTGAACTGAATATTTCAGACTATATAGGTAAAACAGATTACTTTATTTTTCCATTTTCGGTGAGAGTTTCGGAAGATGGTGTTTTTGTAAAGTCGATTAAATCAAGTTATAATGAAATTTTTACAGACGATTTAAAAGGGCTGAAAATCACTGATATAAATAGCATAAATTCAACGAAAATTTTAGAGGTATTGCAGCATTATACCAGCGGTGAAAGCAAAAAAAGCAGATTAGAACTAAGTGAAAATTATTTCAATGACTATTATAATTTGTTCTTTATCAGGGGAAATATACTGGAAATAACCTTTGATCAGGGGCAGAAATTAAAGATTCCCTTAATAAGAAAATCAGAGAAAAAACCTATAAATTTCCGTAATGTAGTTACTAAAAGTTACTATTATGAGATTCCCAAAGAGAAAAACTACGCAGCTTTTACTTTCAGACAATTTGCTGATATAGAGAAATTCAGAACTTTTTTAGAGCAAATGTTTTCAGAATTAAAAACTGAAGGCATTCAGAATCTTATCATTGACATTAGAGACAACGGCGGTGGAAATTCTGAGCTTGGTGATGAACTTTTAAAATATTTGGTATCTAAGCCATTTTCACAGTATGAAAAAACGCTTGTCAAATACAGCGATATCCGTAAAGAATATTTGAGGAAATCCTCAGGAATCGATTCTACGGAATTAAAAAATTATTTAAGAGGAATATCCGGAACTGTAGGCGTTATAGATCACTCAAAAAATAGTATTGAGGCTAAGAATAAGAATGAACGCTTTACAGGAAATGTTTATCTACTGACAAGCGGTCAGACTTTTTCATCTGCGGCAGATTTTGCCAACGCATTCAAATTTTATAAAGCCGGGAAAATTATAGGTTCAGAAACCGGAGGATTTATAATTTCTCCCGGAGAAGTTGTAGAAAGAAAATTACCCAATTCAAAATTATTTCTGAACATATCATCTACAATAGATTTTAATATTGGAGCAGCAGAGAATGACAGACATGGTGTAATACCTGATATACAAGTTGAATCTGGAAAAGCTTTGGATTATACGTTAGAAAGGCTTATAAAACAATAAGTAAGGTTGTTATCTACTCTTTTCTATAAGATTATATTTATCCTATAATTTATATTATGTTAAATTGAATATATTTCAGGATTCAAAATCTTCTCATCTTGAACTCCATTTCTTTGATTTAGGTATTCGTTACTTTAAAATAATCTTATTGTCCAATATAGTCGTATGTCGCCAATTCTTCTTCTGTTGGTGGCTCAAAACGGTTAAAGCAATTATCTAGAAATGATTCTATCTCTTTTTCGGAGATAAAAAATTCATACTCATTAATATTTTCATTTCTCTTTAAAATTCTCTCTCTAAGCACTTCTCTTTTTACATTTAGATAATATAATTTTACTTTAACTCCAATTGCCCAAGCTTCATCTCTTAAAATTTCCCGCTCATTTTTCCCCCAAGTTCCCCATTCAATGATAACATTAACTGAGTTTTGAAGAATTCTTTTTGCCATCTTCCATTGTAATTGTTCAATTTCACCTCTATATGCATTGCCTTCGGATTCTGCCTTGTCAACCCAAATATCTTTTATCCACTCATCAGGAGAAAATATTATTCCTCCCGTATTATTGACAATTTTTTTTGCCAGTGTTGTTTTTCCTGCTCCTGGCAGACCACATATTAAATGAAGTAATGTTTCATTTGCTTTTGAATGATTTTCGTTTTTCATAGTTTTCTGTCATTACGTTTTAAATTGTTTGTTATTTTTGTATGAATATAAGGATTAGATAGTTATTTTTCCTTAAGAATCTGTTGTAGTATTAAAGCTGTTGCTTTAGCATCGTCTAATGCTCTATGAAATTTAAAATCTTCTTTTATATTCATTTTTTCTAAAACTCTTTCCAATGAAATTCCAGAGGTAGAAATGTTTTTTTTAGCCAGCCAATAAACCCCTAATGCTCTGATATCAAAACCTCCACCAACAAAATATTTGTTATAATCTAATCCAAATTCTGTAAATTCTTTCCTCAAAAGCGGTAAATCATAGTACAACCCCCAACCTGCTAGCGTTGATTTGTTCTTTTCTCCATACCAATCTAAAAATTGGAGAATAGCTTCATCAAAATACTTTTCATTCTCTACCATTTCATTGGTAATGTTTGTAATGTCCGTGATTTCAGGTAGAATTGGAAAATGTTTTGGTCGTATTAAAATTGAGAATTCGCTTTTTATTTCAAGAGTCTTCTTGTCTAATTTTACAGCCCCTATTTCTATTATATTCGTTTCATTTATTTCATTTTTGCCAAAAGTTTTACAGCTTCCTTCTAAATCATAAATGACTAAATCACTTGAGAATTTCATATCAATGTTGTGTCGTATTTATTAACAGTTTCTCAAAGGTATATTCTTACTACGCAATCTATTGGCGTATATTATCTTTTTAAAATATTGTATTAGGAAAATGCAAAAGTTCTAAGCCTTGGGAATGGAAAAACAGGAAAAGTCTAAAGCTGTATTCTATAATTTAACATAAAAAAATCTCTTATTGGTGATTATATTTCTATATTTAACGTGTTATTTTAAAATAATTATCAACAATAAACAAATATGGCAATTGATTTATATAAGAAAGCTGCTAAATCTTTAGTGGGAAATAAAGCATTTAATTTAATGATAGTCGCTAAGGCGGGAATTGCTGTTCCACCAGGATTTGTCGTTAACGGTGCTGAAAATCTTTCCGATAAAAAGCTTACAAAATTGTATGATAAATTTATATCTCATGGAAAAGTTTCAGTTAGGTCAAGCTCTGATAAAGAAGATGGAAAAAAGAAATCAGCAGCAGGTATTTATAAAACATTGCTAGATGTTTCTTCTGATAAAATAGGGATATCTCTTCAAGCCGTAAGAGAATATTCTAAAAAGAGCAAAAATATCCCTGTGATTGTACAAAAGCAGATTGATGCAAAGATGTCTGGAGTGGCTTTTTCAATAAATCCAGTTAATGGAGACAATGATATTTACATTGAATATAACAAAGGGCGATGCGAGAATATAGTGTCTGGAAGCATCATCCCCAAAACGGTTTCCTTAAAAAAGAAATCTTATGAAGATAATGAAGACATCCCATTAACATTGTATGAATACATAATTCGTCTTGAGATGATTTTTAAAAAGGCCGTGGATATTGAGTGGTGTATAGACCATGACGAAAAAGTATGGATATTACAGTGTAGAGCTATAACTGTGATCCCATCCGATTCTTTTCGATATGCATGGTCAACACACGAACCACTTTGGGCAATGGAGCAGGCTTTTAAAACAAGGTGTGAAGATGAAGAAAATGGGAGTAGTGAACTTTATCTTCATAGGGAAATTATTTATAGCAGAGATTTAAGCGGAGTGTTTGATTGCTACATTGGGCTTCATGACCACATTTCAGCACTAAAATATTCAATGAAAGTACTTTCTAAACAATATGATTACATTGATCACATTGAATTTATTGAACGTCCAAAATCATTTTCAAAAGATACTGCTGCTGATTATTTCAGAATGCTATCATCACATTACTGTAAATATATCCGATATTATATGCGTTCAGAACCTATCGTAACTGACATCATTGAAAGGAAGTTGTTATTAAGGTGGTCTCATAATGAAATTGCAGGGCTGTTATCGGCTGATAACGATGACTTAATGTTTCGTGAGCAAGAAGACTTTCATCTTTAAATGACAGTAGTGATTGCAGTATACTTAACCACATAAATAAATACCCTTATCTTGCTATTAACTACAAGACTAAAAAAGAAATGATAGAAGGAGTGAGAAGACAGTATAAAATAAAGGATAAGGATAAGAATAAGGATAAAGAGGAAAATTTTCAATTGACTCTGGATAGTGATTTAATCTTTTTGAAAAAATTATCAATTGAAAGAATGAATGTAAAAAAAGGTTGGGTTGGGGTTTATTTTTACATGTTGGAACTAATGGAGTGGATTTATGAAAACTATAATGTATCTCAGAGTGATTTATATCAGTATTATCTTGCTGATGACATTGTGGCCTTGATCAAAAATAATATTAAGCTATCACAGGCAGAGAAAGATAAAAGGAGCCTCGGCGTGCTAATGAAAAGAAAGAAAAATAAACAAATGACACCGAGCGTTTACTTTGGTGAATCATTTGAGAATAACTATTCACCCACACCATTATTAGACAGCATCCTTTCTGGAATACCATCTCTAAATAGAAATGTTCATGGTATTGTGAAGATAATTAATTATAAGTCAATGGTGGAACCTCATGATTACATTGATAAAATAATTGTCACGGAAATGACGCAACCTAATATGGTAGCCTTATTCAGAAAATGCAAAGGGATCATTACAGATGAAGGTGGGATATTGTCACACGCTTGTATACTATCAAGAGAATATGATATTCCTTGTATTGTTGGAACATCAAATTCGACGAATATCCTCCAAGATGGGGATGAAATTATCATGTGGGCAGATGGCCATATTTCTTATGAATAATAAAGCTTATATTTAGTTAACAATAAAGATTACTTTATGTCAAAAGGAACCAAGTAAAGTACAATATTTAAAATCTTGGGCACTCTCCTATTTTTATTCTGTAAAAGTTATTGTCTATTTTCTTTTCAGGCTATTATGCTCTGTATACTAATACTAATTAAGCTCAAGCTCGTCAAAATCCTTTATTTCAGATAATTTTATAAGTTTGTTTGATTTGATAGTTTCCCAGGTATCTTTGTACTTGACTTCATAATTGTCTCCATCATCTTCTTTATTTAAATTGTCTTTAGTAAGTTTCCTTTTGGTCAGAAAATTAATGCTCACTTCATATTGAGGCACCGGCCCTCTGCTTGAATATGAATCATAGCCAATGAGTTCCATATCTCCATTTTGATACCTAAAAGTGTATCCCCAACTCCCATATCTGCCATGCCCATAATCGATATGCAAGTTTCCTTTTTCGATGCTTACACTCAGTTCAGGCGCAAAATAGACACCACCATCCTCATTTTCAGATGAAAAACAAGTATAATTTTTAGAAGCTAATTGGTAATAATCCCCTTTATTTAATAGTACGATAATCCCTCTTCGGTTTCGGTCTAATTCACCACGATTTTCATCCTGTATAATTTTACTTTTATCCGTTCCTTTAATGATAAGTACGATATCTTCCAGTCCGTCTTTGTTCAGATCCCCTTTTATTTTGTCCCAACCCTCAGCTGAAACTCCGCCTTCATATTTGTTGATCACGTAGCCTGTTGGTATAAAGTCAATTGGATTTTTCTTTCCTTCAATGTTTTGAGGGGAATCATTTACAGTAATGTCATTATCCTGTACTTTTTGAATTTCTGTACTTTGAGTTTCTTTGGGCTTCTGCTTCTCATTTTTACAAGATGGTAATGCAAAAGCAAATGCTAGAAATAGGACTATTTTTTTCATGGTTTTTATGTTGTTCCGGTTAGGATCAATTATTTATTGACCAATATAAATAATTTTGGCAACTATATATACTTTACGTTAAAGTTATCTCGAGCTGTCATTCTGAAAGTAACGAAGTGAAATGAAGAATCTAACTATAATGAGATTCTTCATTCGTCAGAATGATAATCTTATAAATTTCATGTAACCAATCTGGGTAATCTTCAGGAAAAAACTTCTGTTATAATATAGATCGCACTCTCCTATTATGAGTCTGCGATTATATTGATATCCATAATAAAAAGCCCCAAAGTTATCTTTGGGGCTGGATTTTGGAAATCTATTATTTCTTAACTATTTTAGTGAAAACTGTACTGCCTTTTAATAGGTAATTTCCTGATGGATATTCTGTTAGATTAATACGGTTGTTTCCTTTATTTAAAATGATATTTTTAAGAACTCTACCCGAGATATCATATAAATAAACATTTTCGTTAGCCGCAGACTCTATAGTGATCACTCCTGTTGTTGGATTTGGATAAGCTGGAGTTTTAAGCTGTTTTACTGTTTCAGCAGTTGCTAAATTTGAATTACAGCTAGCATTATAAGTATCTCCGGTAATATTAAAACCTTTGTTTACCAATTGAGCTCTTGCCATAATGGCTTGTGTTGTAGAATAAGTTAATCCTGCTGCTTCTATGACTCCAATTGCGGATCCTAAGTTTGATAATGTAGGATTATTGGTGAGAGCAATTAGAAATTTATTATAATTAATACATGATAAACCAGAATTATTAAATCCGAAATATACATAGGCTGAAGGTACATTTGAAAGCTGATATTCCAGGTAGAAATATCCTGATCAAAAAGCGTAGCCCCATTAAACATCCTAAAACTATCAGCACCCCCAATTTTACTAACATCCCAGTTTCCAATAGGCTGATTAAATGATGATGCATCGGTAAACATTTGACCAAAACTTACTACTTTACTGGTGTTCCAATTATTAAGAGGCTGATTAAAGGATTTAGCATTAGAGAACATATAACGGAAATTCGTTGCATTGCTCGTATCCCATGAATTTAATGGCTGGTTGAATGCTACTGCATCCTGGAACATTGAAATGAAATTGGTTCCGGAAGAGGTATTCCAGGCAGAAATATTTTGATTAAAAGCTGAAGCTGAAGAAAACATATCCCGAAAATCGGTTACTTTCGCTGTATTCCAGGCTCCAATATTCTGGTTAAACAATTTGGCTTTGTTAAACATACCATTCATATTCGTAATGGTACTTGTATTCCAGTTAGAAAATGAGTCATTTCCAATCAGAGAAGGACAATTAGAGAACATTTGTGATACATTGTTTATTTGGCTTAAATTAGGGGTGTCTGTAGCCGTTACGTTAAGATTTTGACAATATGCAAAGCCCTGAGTAAATTGCTGAAGCCAAAGTATATCTCCCCATTGACTTACTTCAAAGAGTTCCGGATTTCCGATGGCATTCATATAAGCACTGCCTTTAAATCCATAAAATAATCCATTACCGTTGGATACTTTCACTTTGTAGGTGGCCTGGATTGGATTGGTATGTAAAGAAGTACCAAAAGAAATAGTCGTAAAACTACTGCTATTAGAGGTTACAGAAAGAATTCCATTATGCTGTGGATATCCTACTTCTTCCCAGCTAACCGTGTAGTCGGTTCCGGTACCGCCAAAAGATATGGCATTATCTATGGTACCAGTGATATTAGGCTTCCACACCGTTATAAATTCCGTCTGCGCATAAGAAATGAAAAATAGAAAAAGAAAAATGGTTACTAGTTGTTTTTTGTACATAATTTAAAATAATAATTTAAGGTTAAAATTGGATTTTATAAGACATAACTTCCCGGGGTTCTGTATCTTATCTCTAATACAAAGATATAGACGCATAGCGACAGAACTTGTCGTATTAAATCTTATTACCAATTATTTTTATTTTTTTCTCAATAAAAACATGATCAGTATTTTGCTGAAAATGAATACTATAGAAGTGTAGGAGTTTCGTTGCTTGTCTATATCTGCTCAAGCATTTTTGACTAGGTTTTTCTTAATAAAAAACTATTGCAGATTGGAAATATCTGTCAAACAACAATGAACAGTATGAAAATTATTATTCTAAATAACAAAAAAGCACCCGATGGTGCTTTTAATTTTTAAGGATGAAAAAAATAGAGAAATCTGTGGAGAAAAAACATTTGTTGCTTTTTCAAATCCTAAAATTTCTGCCGTTATTATACAATAAATAAAGACGCTATAGCTTGGGCATCACTACCGCTTAGCACTTCATCATAAGCAGCAGAACCTGCTGCTGCACCAAATAAGGTTGCAGTATTGTATCCTGCTTGATTGGTATTATCTTCTCCAGCATAAACAGGATCTGTTGCTGAAGGCATATTTCCGCCATTAGAAAGTTCTATCCAGCCTTTGTTGGCTCTCATTCTTCTTACTTGTGAGGCGTGTCTGGCTTCTACCGAATGAATTTGTAAAGCAGCCTGTAGCACAACTTTATTTGACATTACATTCCCAGCTTGTCCCTTATAAGCTCTTACACCTGTGTCTTCAAAGCTTGTGAAAGAATAAGAAATTGATTATAATCTGTAAAAGGTGAAAAATTTCCATTCGCAGTAAAATCAAAAGTTGGTTTAGCTCCCGGAGTTACTCCTAAGGAAGTAAGTGTACCTTTGAGAAAACTGACATGTGCTGATTCATGTTTTGAGATTTGCATGAAAACCGTTCTGTCTGCGTTAGGGATCAGTCCTGCCGTAGATAATCCTTTACTGTAATACTCGTCTTCAAGATATTCCAGTGTCAGAGCCAGTTGTAAGGCATCTGTTAAAGCACTTTTTAAAGCCGTACCTGTAACTTGTTTGTTTGTAGTTTCTGCTTTTACCGGAGTGGTCATTAAGGCGCCCAATCCGAGAGGTGCAGCTGCTATAGCTGCTTTTTTACCGAATAATGAAATATTCGTAATCGTATCTAATCTTGAGGCTTCCGTTGTGAAAAATTTATCATTTGAAAGCTTATCTAATAATTTAAGAATATTCATAATATAAGTTTTTGAAGATAAATAATTAATTAATGCCTCTTTCTTTCCATGTGAAGCGTGTTTTGATAAATCCACCTGCTGCCATTACAATATCTTTAGGCTCTTTGGCAAGGTCGAGACCGTTAGCATCCACTACGTCATCTCCTGAAAAATCTGCAGATCCGGGATTGATTAAGTTTCTAATGGCCGAAGCATGTCTGGCTTCTACCGAAACTATTTTTCCGGCAATCACAAGATAAGCGGAATTGGTGATGTATTTTCCGGCACCGTTGTATGCTGCCACTCCTGTATCTTCCAATGCTTTTGCTGTAGCCAATACAGAATTTCTGTCATTAAAATTTACATTAGGGTACTGAAAATCCAGTTTGGGAAGAACATTCTGAGTAACACTGCTAATGGCAGCCTTGAAAAAGTCTCTATGGACGACTTCGTGGTGGTATAGATCTGTAAAAACCTCTTTTTCAATACTGGAAATACCGGTATAAAAATTATTGACTACTTTAGTATAAAAGTCAGCTTCCAGTTGTTCCAGAGCATAAGCATAATTTAATACCCCTACATCTCCTGATCCAAGATCAAAAATCGGTGTATTATCCATCAGTTGAAAATCATCGTCATTATCACATCCTATCATTGTAAATCCTGCAATGGCCAATCCTACTCCACTCAATTTTAAAAAGTTTCTTCTGCTGGTGTCAAGGGTTACTCCTTGATTAGAAACATGAACCGTGTTTTTCATAATGTTAATTTTTAAGTGTTTGATTACATGATAAAAAAACAGCATATTGAATATGCTGTTTCATTTTTCTTTAGTTGTTAAGGCATTAGAACTGTGTCAATAACATGAATAACTCCATTGGATTGATTGACATCAGCAATAGTCACTTTTGCATTATTTCCTTTTGCATCTTTTATATAAAGATCTTTACCTTTTGTCCAGAAAGTAAGTTCTTCGCCCTGTACTGTTTTCATCATACTTTTACCGTTTCCTGCTTTCACGGCAGCCCAAATTTCTTTAGCACTGTATTTTCCTGGTAACACATGATATGTCAATATACTTGTAAGCATTGCTTTATTTTCAGGCTTTACAAGAGTTTCTACTGTTCCTTTCGGAAGTTTCGCAAATGCAGCATCAGTAGGAGCCAATACAGTGAAGGGCCCTTTTCCTTCTAATGTTTCTACTAATCCTGCAGCTTTTACCGCAGCAACTAGCGTTTTGTGATCTTTAGAATTTACGGCATTTTCAATAATATTCTTAGAAGGATACATAGGAGCTCCTCCTACCATTACTGTTTTTTCTTTCATCATCTGTGCAGTTACCTTCCCACTGAAAGCAAATGATAAAGCTACCATTGCTAAAACTGTGATTTTTGTTCGTGTGTTCATTGTAATATTTTTTTAATTAATTATAGTTAATCTGTGCTTTTAATGTCATTTACGAGCTTGGTTTTATTTTGGATTGAAAAAAAATGAAATTTTATTTAATTTGCTGAAAATCAGTTATTTATTTTTTTTATTGGAACAAAGTCTAGACAGATGGAATTCATACAGAATCGATTTCCAGTCGGTTTTGGGCCATCTTCGAAAATATGTCCCAGATGAGAACCACATCTGCCACATAGAACTTCTGTTCGGATCATATTGTAAGAAGTATCTTTTCTGTAGCTAACGCTGTTTTTACGGATGGGTTGGTAAAAAGAAGGCCAGCCACAAGTTGTTGCAAATTTGGAAGTAGAAAGAAATAGAGCGTTTCCACAAACGGCACAATAATAAGTTCCTTTTTCATCAAGCTCATAATACTTGCCTGTAAATGCAGTTTCTGTGGCGCCTTCCCTTGCTACCTGATAGAGTTCCGGTTTTAAGATCTTTTTCCATTCCGAATTACTTACTCTCAGCGGGGTTTCAGCAGTATTCGAGTAATAGGGATTTTTAGTTTTAAAATGATCTGTTTGTGCTTTATATTCTCCAGCTCCAGCTGTCATACAGCATATTAATACTAGTTTTGATATTATATTTTTCATAATTGCTTTTTTTTAATTTTTATCTTAATATCATATACGTAATAAAAGAATATTCGGATTTTGTTGGGGATATGATTTATTTTATTACATTTGGATAGAAAAATAAAAGCTATTAAAACAACCTGTTCAGAAGAGGAACTTATCGTTTTACTAAAAGAAAAAAACGAAAATGGTTTTCATTATCTATATGACCACTACTCTGGTGCGTTGTATGGGGTTGTTCTTCGTATTGTTCAGTCTAAAGAATATACAGAAGAGATCCTCCAGGATGTTTTTGTTAAAATTTGGAATTCCATTCATCAATATGATGCTTCTAAAGGAAGGTTTTATACCTGGATGATCAATATTGCTCGTAATACAGCAATTGATTATTTGAAATCTAAAGGATTTCAGAACGAACTTAAAAACCAATCACTTCCCGATTTCGTATATAACACTGCAGAGCTTTCAACACAGAATAACTCATCCGATTATATTGGATTTAATAATGTGCTTGAGGGGCTTGAAGTTGACAAGCAGGAACTTATTAATCTTGCTTACTATCAGGGATATACCCAGCATGAAATATCCGAGAAACTGAAGATACCGCTGGGAACTGTAAAAACGAAAATGCGGAATGCATTGATGAAATTAAAGGATTTGTTAAAAGATTATCAATAAATTGAACACTAAAGAATACATATCATCCGGAATTATAGAATCTTATATTCTAGGCCATGCTTCTCCTGAGGAAGCGGGTATTTTGGAGTGTGTGATGAAAAATAATGCCGAAGTGAAAGCTGCTTTTGAAGAAGCACAAGAAACTTTGGAAACTTTGGCTACTGCTCAAGCTGTAGCTCCTCCAAGTGATCTGAAATCTAAAATTTGGAACACCATTCAGGAGAAACAAACTGTAGCAGAGGAAAGCATTTCTATTCCTGTAAGTACTTCCGTTTCAAAAGATGAGGAAGAAATTAAAATTAAAAGAGAAGCGCCAGGGAATATTAATTGGAAAGCGTACACGATGGCCGCTTCCGTTTTATTCCTTGTAAGTATAGCTGGAAATTTATTTTGGATGAATAGCCAGTCTGCAACGAAACAGGAAATGACAAAACTGACAGCAGAAAAACAATCTCAGGATGCTGCTATGAAAAAGATGGATCAGAAGCTGAATATGTTCTCTAACCCAGATATGCAAATGGTCATGTTAAAAGGGGTAGAAAAACATCAAGAGGCCAAGGCCATGGTTTTTTGGGATAAAAAGACAAAAGAAGTTTATCTGAATGCTGAGAATCTTCCCAAAGCACCTACAGGTATGCAGTATCAGCTTTGGGCTATTGAAGACGGAAAACCTGTAAATGCAGGAATGTATTCTGAAGATAAAGATAGCCAGATTGCATTAGCTACCATTTCAAAAGCGCAGGCTTTTGCTATCACTCTTGAAAAAGAAGGCGGAAGTATCGTTCCTACTATGGAAAATATATATGTAATGGGAGGAATATAAGCGTCTTATTTTAATATCCATATAAAAGCTTTTTATTATTTTTAAAGAATGCTTTTAGAAAAACTACTCAAAGAGTTCAATGTCGATGTCAATACGTTCAATTCAGTTGATTCTGAACGATTTGATCAGTATTTTGAACGTATTTTGATTAAAAAGAATACATTCCTTATCAAAGAAGGAGAATTAGAAAAATACAGCTATTTTATTTTCAATGGAATAGCACGTTGCTGGACTTTAAACCATAATGGTGAAGAACAAACATTCTGGTTTTGTAAGGAAGGTACATTTTCTTTATCTAATATTTCTTTTACCTTGCGGGAAAAATCAACGTTCAATGTTCAAGCTCTTACAAACTGTGAGATTTATAAAATAGATCAGGATCATGCAGCTAAGTTATACCATGCAATTCCTGGATTAAAAGCTGTCTTTGAAGGTTTGACAGCCAGATTGTTGGATAAACTTTTAACCCGAAATATCAATCTGATTAAATATTCTCCTGAACAGTATTATTTACAAATGATGGCAGAATTTGGTAATGCCTTCAATGATATTCCCTTAAAAGATATTGCTTCGTATTTAGGAATTACTCCACAGGCATTAAGCAGGATAAGGAAACGGATTTTTTAACCCAGGTTCAGTGTTGGGTGCTTATAAAGTACGACTTTTGTTACTCAAAATTTATGATAATGATTAGAGAAATAAACAAGGCAGATTATCCCCAGCTTATGAGAATATGGGAAAGTTCCGTACTCAGCACCCACGACTTTTTGAAAGAAGAAGATTTTAACTACTATAAAAAAGAGATTCCTGGATATTTTGAACACGTTACCTTGTTGGGTTTTGAAGAAAATGGTGCTTTAATCGGGTTTATGGGAGTAGCTGAAGGAAATCTTGAAATGCTGTTCATTCATAACGATCATCGCGGGAAAGGAATTGGTAAAAAGCTGATTCAGTATGGAATTGATCATTTAAAAGTGACCAAAGTGGACGTCAATGAACAGAATGAACAGGCCGTTGGCTTTTATCAGTACATCGGATTCCGTATTCTGGAAAGATCAGCATTAGATGGGCAAGGTAAAGAATACCCTATTTGCATATGGGTTTATAAGATTAAAGCTTCTTAAGGCGGATCAGAACTAAAAGTTACGAACAGAATGCTTTTTTAGAAGCAAAGAACGGAATCAACGAGGTTGATTCGATGAAATTCGCTTAATCAGAATCGATTTACAATCGATTCCTTCTCTTAGCTTACTTAAAAATAATGTACACTTTATATAAAACTTTGCGTTAAAAAATTTATACGGTAACTCAGAGAAATAATAGCAAAAAGCATCCGAATTGGATGCTTTTCGATTTCTAAGAGACTGGAAATAGTTAAGATGCATATTCTACAGAAGCTTCTTTAGCAGCAGCAACCATAGCAATTAATGCTTTTTCCGTTTCTTCCCAATGTCTGGTTTTTAAGCCACAGTCCGGATTGACCCAAAGCTGACTGGAAGGAATTACATCCTGAGCTTTTTTCAGGAGTTCAACCATTTCTTCCTTAGATGGAACTCGCGGTGAATGAATATCATAGACACCTGGACCAATCTCATTAGGATATTTGAAGTCTGCAAAAGCATGTAAAAGTTCCATCTGAGACCTTGAACATTCAATAGTAATCACATCAGCATCCATATCCGCAATATTCTTAATGATGTCATTAAATTCAGAATAACACATATGTGTATGGATTTGAGTCGTATCTTCTACTCCACTTGCTGAGATCTTAAACGCTTGCACAGCCCATTTCAGATAATTCTGCCAATCTGTTTTTCGCAATGGAAGACCTTCACGAATAGCTGGTTCGTCAATCTGGATAATTCTGATTCCCGCCTTCTCCAGATCCTGAACTTCATCGCGAATGGCCAAGGCAATTTGCTTACAGGTTTCGGAACGAGGCTGATCATCACGTACAAATGACCATTGCAAGATGGTAACAGGCCCTGTTAACATCCCTTTACCCATTGATTGGTTTGAGACTGAGCATATTGAGACCAGTATACTGTCATCGGTTCAGGTCTGGAGACATCTCCAAAAATGATTGGTGGTTTTACACAACGACTTCCGTAGCTTTGAACCCAGCCGTTTTTAGTGAAGGTAAATCCTTTCAATTGCTCTCCGAAATACTCCACCATATCGTTACGCTCATATTCTCCATGAACAAGAACATCAATTCCAATGTCTTCCTGCCAACGAATGGTTCTCTGGGTCTCTTCTTTTAATAAAGTATCATATTGCTCTGCAGTAAGCTCTCCTTTTTTAAATTTAGCTCTCCAGCTTCTCACTTCAGCAGTCTGTGGAAATGATCCAATGGTTGTTGTAGGAAATAATGGAAGTTGTAGTGCCTTTTGTTGCGCTTCCTTACGGATATTGAATAGATTTTTTCTTTGTGAATCTGCCTCTGTTACAGAATTTGCTCTTTGTTTTACACTTTCATTATGAATGAGTGAAGATGTTTTTCTGTCTGAAACCGATTGTTTATTCTCCTCAAAATCCTGAAGAATATTTTGATCTGAAGCTCCTGAAACTAATTCTTTAAGCGTTACTACTTCTTTTACCTTTTGTTTGGCAAAAGCCAGCCAGTTTTTGATTTCAGCAGTAAGGTCGGTTTCAAAGTCTAAATCGCATGGTGAGTGCAGTAAAGAACACGACGGAGCAATGAAAACTCTTTCAGAACCTAATTTTTCAATTGCTTTTTGGATGATGGATAAAGATCTTTCATAATCATTTTTCCAGATATTTCTTCCATCTACCACTCCAAGAGATAAGCTTAAGCTTTCTGGAGTAGAATGAAGGACATCTTCAAGCTGTTCAGGGTTTCTTACCAGATCAATATGCAGAACATTTACAGGAAGTGATGCAGCAAGGGGTATATTGTTTTTTAACCCTTCAAAATAAGTGGTTACAATGAATTTCAGCTTTGGAAATAGTCTTCTAAGTTCGGCATAAGCAAAAGTATACACTTCTTTTGCTTTTTCAGTGATATCTAAAGCTAAGAAAGGTTCATCAAACTGAATCCATTCAGCACCCTGACTTTGTAATTTTGATACAATCTCAATATAGACCGGAAGAAGATTGTGAGCAAGATCCAGTTTATCAAATCCTTCTTCTTTTTCCTTTCCTAAAAGTAAATAAGAAACCAAACCGATAATCACAGGTTTTGCATTAATTCCTGCTTGCTTTGCTCCTGCAAATTCATTGAAAATTTTATCTGAAGTAAGCTTGAATTGTTGATTTTTATAAAACTCAGGAACAATATAATGATAATTGGTATCAAACCATTTGGTCATTTCCATGGCGGTGATATCCAATCCGTCTTTCTGATAACCTCTTGCCATAGCAAAGTAAAGATCCAGTTCAGAATTGTTCTTTTTAAGAGCTACTTCATGATAACGAGTAGGAATCGCACCTACTACAAGGCTCATTTACTTACAGTTGCGCGACAGCTCGTGATTCTCACACGATTCCCTATTAATCTACCTTAAGTAAAACCTTTCCTGTTTGATGAAGATTGTAAAGAACTGATCTTTTAACAAAATTAACTTTGATAAAAGATTTTAATTTTGTGTAAAATTACTAATCCAGAATATATTAACAATAGAAAGGTTTTTATTCGGTTGAATAATCTTTTTAATTTTGTTTTTTTAGAATATAATTCTGTAAATTCGAATGATTTTTAAACTTAAAAGAATAATATTCTGTGGAACATCTCGATGATAAGGATATAAAACTGCTGAAATTGCTTCAGAACAATGCAAAACTGACAGTTAAAGAGCTTGCTAAAGAAATTAACCTCTCTCCTTCCCCCGTTTTTGAAAGAGTAAAAAGACTGGAGCAGGAAGGTTTCGTGAAAAGGTATGCTGCTATTTTAGATGCAGAAAAGCTTAACCGTGGATTTACGGTATTTTGCCAAATCAAATTAAAGATCCATGATCGTTCTGTAGGCTATGATTTTGTAAAAGAAATTCTGGAAATTGAAGAAGTGGCAGAATGCTACAATATTTCCGGTGATTTTGATTTTCTGTTAAAAGTTCAGGTTCGGGATATGAAACATTATCAGGATTTTGTATTTAATAAGCTCGGTTCTGTAGATTCTATAGGAAGTACACACAGTACATTTGTAATGGCTGAAGTAAAGAATAATCAGGGTTTGACTTTGTAAAATAAAAAAAGCCGCTCTATTGTTAGAGCGGCAATACTTTTTTAACTTTTAATGGGGTTGCTGATTAGCAAGTAGAACCACACTCTAATAATTTGATGTGGATTACACCATTAACTACACACTGTGTTTGGCATAAAGCGTTTCCTACAACGGTACCTACACCGCCGATAACTCCACCTACTGTAGATCCTACACCGGTAACAACACCTCCAACGATAGTACCTACTCCTCCAAGAACGCCACCAACAACGCCTCCTAGACCTCCTAGTAAACCTCCGATTGGATCAAGTAATCCTTCTCCTGAAATTGATTTAGTTCGTTTCTGTCTAGTTTTTTGAAATTTTTCATGATTAAAATTTTATATGATTAATACATAGCAAATATATGATAATTAATAATAAACTTATATTATTTTGAATAAAATAATTAAACAATTTTATCATTTAATATTTCGTTAATATAAATGGGTAATATTAAAAATATCGTTTTTATTTGTATCTGATTGATTTACTAAATTTTAAAAAACATATTTCAAATTTTAAATTTTAGAGTTAATATTTTCAATGGAAATGAACTTTTTTATGGTTAATATTTAATATTTGTTAAAATGAGGTTTTTGATCTCAAAAATGAAGGCTTAAGCCGGAAAAAAGAACGTCTTTTTAAGCTAGTTTCGTTAGCTTTAGTTAAGGAATGATAAAATTCTCCAAATTTTAGGGTAAAAACTGCTCTGATTATTGATAGCGGGGAGCAAAATTTGTATTTTTGTGGACATACTTCTATCAATGTCAATTTTTTCAAATAATATACGCTCTCTAAGAGCCAAGAGAAAGCTTTCTCAACAAAATGTAGCTGATGACCTTGCGATCTCCAGAGTGAGATATTCTAAATACGAAAATGGAATCTCGGAACCTCCTATGGAGCTTCTTATAAAAATCGCCAAGTATTTTCATGTGAGTATAGATTTGCTGCTATCAGTGGATCTTCAGAAATATTCAACAGAAGATATGCTAAAGCTTCCGGATAACAGAATTGTTCTTCCTGTAGCTGTAGATGATCTTGGAAATGACACCATAGAAATTATTCCACAAAAAGCTTCCATGGGATATTTGGAAGGATATAGTGATGTGGGATATATTGAAAGTCTTCAGCGTATTGCCCTTCCCTTTTTAAATAATGGAAAATACAGAGCATTTCCGGCAGATGGAGATTCGATGCCACCATTCAGAAATGGCTCCTATATTGTAGGAAAATATGTAGAGGGAATTGATGAGTTGAAACCTGGAAAAACTTATGTTTTCATTACTCAAAATGATGGGATTACCTATAAACGTTTTAAGGAAAATAAAGGAAATGCAATTTCTGTAAGTGCAGATAATTCTTTCTATGAACCCTATGATATTCCCTTTGAAGATATTGTGGAAATCTGGCAGTATGCTTCAGGAATTTTCCCTGAAGATTTTGAACCTGGAGATTATGAAAGCTATAATTTCAAGGAAATGTTCCGGGAACTAAGACAAGACATTAAAGAACTGGATAACAAAGTTTCTATACGCCGTAGAAAGTCTTCAAAATAAACGAATTGGTTACGTCATATTACAAAGCAAACAGGCTCTTCAAAATGAATTGGAGAGCCTGTTTTAAAACCAGCTAAAATGTAAAATATGATGTTAAAATACGTTCTGTTTATACAGGAGATGCTCTCAGCATGAGATCATGTAAATCTGTATTTTTAAGGTAGGGCTGTAGATACTGACTCCCTGGTCCATAGGCTGCCACTTCTACATAATCTCCTGAATGATCCATACTGATCCAGCCTACCGAATTCCGGCTTTTCTGAATTTCTGAATACAGTTTAAATGGCAGTTTTTTATAATTGTAAAGTCCTTCTTCTTTTTCCAATCCACTGTAGAAACTTTGCAAATGTTTGGCTTCATCATCATTCAAAACCAACATATTGGCTTCATATATCCAGTCTTTAATATCTTTAATGGAGTGATCTTTATGAATTTTATTCAGGATATACTCATTGGTGTATTGATAAGATGAGATGCTATTGAAGTTTTTTGTGGCGTCTTTTCCATAAATTGTTCCGGGATTGGCATTTCCATGATCTGTTGTGATAATTACCAGGGTATTTCCATCTTTTTCAGCAAAATCCATTACTGCTTTTACCGCTTCATCAAATGCCAGTTGATCATGAATCAATGCTGCAATATCATTGGCATGGGCTGCCCAGTCTACTTTTCCGCCCTCTACCTGAAGAACAAAGCCCTCCGTATGATCCTTCATTTGATTAATAGCCGCAGTGGCCATTTCTGCTAAAGTCGGTGTATTTCTAAATTCAGAAAGGTGAGTTCTGTCAATACTATAAGGTAAAGCTCCTGTATTGAAAATTCCTAATATCTTATCTCCTTTTTTAATGTTTTTTAAATCTGCACGATCTTTCAAAACTTGATAATTCTTTTTTCTATAAGTGGAATAGAGATCTTTTTGGTCTTCTCTTTTTAATGGATTAAAAAACTCATCTCCGCCTCCCATTAAAACATCTATTTCTAATTCGGCATACATTTCAGCAATTTGAGGCTCTGCATTTCTTTTTGAGGAATTAACACAAAATCCTGCAGGAGTAGCATGTGTTACGGTAACAGTAGTCACACATCCTGTCTTTTTTCCGGCTTTTTTATATTGCTGCCATATTGGAAAATGGTTTTCACCATTCGCTCCCTTATTTAATACTCCGTTTTGCACTCTTATCCCGCCTCCAAAAGCTGAACTGGCCGCTGCAGAATCTGTAACAATTGAACTTGCAGAAGCAGTATCCATTAATGCCCGTGAAACTTTTTTGTGGTGATATAAACTGAGCCAATGACTGTCTTTTCCCAATATATTCCTGGAATAAAGATCGGCCATTGAAAGGGTTCCCAAGCTCATTCCATCACTGATCATGAATATGATATTTTTGGCTTTTCCGATTCCGGAAGATTCGGTAGTTCTTTTAGAGCTCCAAAGTTCAGATGGTGACAAGGACAATAACCCTGAAAGCAAAACTGAACCTTTTAGAAATTTTCTTCTATCCATATATTGTATCAATAAAGCGCTAAATTATAGGATGTTTTTGTTTAAAGAAACAAAGTTGCATTAACAAATGATTAATTTTAAATATGCTCAGGAAATGGGTCTTCAAAATCTGCTTTTCGGTCAAATAATTCTTTTTCATGATCGTTAATTAAGCAATGCGTAAGGCCTTGCAATATCTCTTCCTTATTAAGATATTGTCCAATGAAAACCAGTTCATTGATTCTGTCACCCCAATTTTTATCCCATCTGTTTTCGATAAATTCCTGATTTTCTATAAAAGAAGGATATTGTACCCTATGGCTCATAGGCATACTACTCCACCAGACTCCTGCTTTCTCTAAACGAAATGAACCTCCTGCCTGAGAAAAGTTGAGAGCATCGCCAGGTCTGGAAGCTAACCAGAAAAGTCCTTTGGCTCTTAATATACCTTCAGGATAATGATTAAGATATTCCCAAAGTCTTTCCGGATGAAATGGTCTTTTATCCCTGAATACCAAAGAACCTATTCCGTATTCTTCTGTTTCTGGAGTATGATGGCCGGATTGCAGTTCTTTTTGCCATCCTGCTGAGATTTGTGCTTGTTCAAAATCAAAAAGTTTTGTGTTTAAGATTTGTTGTGGATTAATTTTGCCAAATTCTGATTCCAAGATGCTGGCACCAGGATTTAGTTTTTTAAGTGCAGATTTTAAAAATCCAAGCGTTTCCTGATCAATCAAATCTGTTTTATTTAAAATAATAACATTGGCAAATTCTATTTGGTCAGTAAGAAGATTCACAATGGTACGGTAATCTCCATCGATATCAGTCAGGTGACGATCCATCAATCGTTCATGGGAAGCAAAATCTTTCATGAAATTAAAACTATCTACTACTGTTACCATAGTGTCTACATAGCTAAAGCGAGAAAGGTCTATTCCACTTTCTTCATCAATATAAGTGAAGGTCTGTGCTACAGGAATAGGCTCACTGATGCCTGTACTTTCGATCAAAAGATAATCGAAGCGGTTTTCATGAGCTAAGCGTTCTACTTCTACCATGAGGTCTTCTCTTAAAGTACAGCAAATGCATCCGTTACTCATTTCTACCAGCTTTTCTTCCGTTCTTGAAAGGGTATTTTGATTTTCTACCAGTCGTGCATCAATATTAACTTCACTCATATCATTGACAATGACTGCTACTTTTAAACCTTGTTTATTATGAAGGATATGGTTTAATAAAGTCGTTTTCCCAGCTCCTAGAAAACCACTAAGTACTGTTACAGGGAGTTTCTTTTTCATGCCTTCTTTAGTGTTTATGGTTCTTAAAGTTGATAATATGTGCCGTAATTAATCCTGCTGCGCCTATATAGATTAAAGGCAGATGAATTTCAAATAGTAAATCAATCAATATTGAAACAGCAATGAATCCAAGCGAAATCCAGAATAGAATTTGTAACCAATTATTGCTCACTTGCCTGGTTTGTCTGTATACAACAAGGGTTCCGATAATAAGAAACGTCAGATCGATATAGGGATTATGCGAAATTCCTAAGGGAATGATAAGCAACAAAGGGAAGACAATACAATGAATCAGGCATAACACTGCGGCTGAGATTCCTACTGCATCAAGAATTTTAGACTTCATAAAAAGATTAGGATTTAAATTTGTTATTGTAACTTTGTTGCAAATGTATAGATAAAAATTTAAATAACGCAACTTTGTTGCATTAAAATATGAGACAAGTTAGAAATACCCACGCCAAAACTGAAATTTTAAGCCTTATTAATGGTTCTGATGTGGCTTTAAGCCATTCTGATATTCAGAAACAACTAGGTGATCTGTGTAATAGAGTGACCATTTATAGAGTTTTAGAAAGGCTTGAAAATGAGGGCGCTATTCACAGGATCGTTAATGTGGATGGTGTTGTCAATTTTGCAAAGTGCAGCGGGAAATGTAGCCATGAGCAACATTTTCATAATCATGTTCATTTTAATTGTAAAAAATGTCATTCTGTAACGTGTATTGAGAATGCAATCCCGGAAATTAGTTTACCTGAGCATTTTATTGCTGAAGAATATAACTTTATCATCAGTGGGGTGTGTCCAAAATGTACAATGAAGGCATAAATAAGGTTCACATCCCTACTTTAATTTCCTCTGTATGCAGAAGGTGTCATGCTGGTGTATCTTTTGAAAAACCTACAAAATAGAGATGACTCGGCAAAATTTAGTACATCAGTAATTTCCATTACTGACAGATTGGTTGTTTTCAATAAAGATTTGGCCTGTGCAATAACTGCTTCATTGATCCAAACAAGGATAGACTTTCCTGTCTGTTTACGTATTATTGTAGTCAGGTATTTACTGGTTAGATGCATTTTCTGCGCATAGAAGGAAACAGTTCTTTCTTCTTTATGATGATGTTGTAACAAATCAAAAAATACAGCTGTTAATTCTGTTGCTCTTGTATGCTTTTGATCCTGTTCACCCATCGTATTATATTCATCTTTTATTTCTGCCAAAAGGGCTAACAACAGGAATTGAAGTATCTCTGCCTTACTCCTGCTTTCTTGTCTATAATAATGTGTAGAAATACTTGTATGATGTTGTTTGAAGATCTCAAAACTTTTATCATTTAATTTGATACAGGGTGTTTGCTTTATTTCGTGAAAAAATAGGTAATTATTCGAAAGAAGATCTCTGGAAATAAAATCAGGATCGAAAAAAATCGTGTCTATATGCAGATCTTCAGATACCTCTATTGGTTCCATCATGGAACCGGGAAGTACAACCATGAGAGTATAAGGTTCTAATAGTCTTTTCTGAAAATTTATTTTTAGTTCTGCCTTTCCTTTTATACAGATGGCGCAGATAAAGCCATTGACAGTATGCGGATAATTTGTTAATCCCTTTCGTACTGAATCTTCTGTTTTGTTTACCACAATTCCTTCTACATTCTGCAATCCTATTTTTTCAGATACATAAGGTATACTGTAATTTTCAACATCTCTCATTCTTTCAACAACGTAAATTAAATGTATGTAAAGAAGATATTTATTTTCCAATAAAACAAACGTATTGCACATTTATTCGTCTTCCGAGATAATACCTTTCGATCACCGATCCGCTTACTTTGCATCAGCTTTACTAATTAATAAAGATTGAGTTATGAAAACAAAAATGGAAATACCATTGCCTTTATCATTGAAAGAACGTGATCGCCGTTGGGATATTGCACGCATCATCATGAGAAAAAATGAACTGGACACTCTTATTATTTACGGAGACAGAGAATCTGCGGCACCTGCCCCGTTTTGTATGGATCATTATTTTACCAATGACAGACTTGGGTCTGTTGTGATATTTCACAAAGATAAAAAGCCAATTGTAGTGACTTTTGCTTCTATGATGGTAGCAGATCATATGCAGGCTTCCCTTCGTGGAGATCAGCAATGGATTAAGCCTGAACAAATCTATGTTGGTAAAACCGGGTTCAATATTGGAAATATCCTTAAAGAAAAGGGACTTTCAAATACCCCTAAGATTGGAATAATCGGCTTGGAGCCTTATCCGCCTTTTTATTTTGATGGAGCGCTTCCCCATCGTACATGGAAAGGTATCATGGAAGCCTTTCCCAATGCTGAAATAAAGTCCGTTTATATGGATTTTTTCAAACTGACTGCTCCAAAAAGCGATGAAGAGCTGGCTTTAATCAGACATGCTGCCCATATTGGGGAAGCAATGAGTGAAGCAATGCGGATCACAGTTAAACCCGGAGTAAGTGAAGCTGAAGTAGCTGCTGCTATTACTTCAGCCTGTATTTCAAGGGGAGGATTTACGGCTGAAATATTAATGGGGTCAGGACCTGAATATATTGGATGGGGACCGCCTGCCTGGCAATATCGGTCACAGTTGCCCCGAATCATTAAAGAAGGAGATATTGTTTTGTCTGAGATCTTTGCGCTATATGGTATGTACGAAACTCAGCATCAAGCAGCGGTGGCAGTTGGAAATATACACCCAAATCTTGAACGTGCAGCGCTTGTCGCCCGTGCGTGTTATGAAGCGGGAGTTGATATTTTAAAATCGGGAAAAACTTTTGGAGAAGTTGTTGATGTCATGGAAAAACCACTTTTAGAAGCTGGCGGATGGCATGTGCATCCTTTGATACATAGTCTAAACCCTTATGGTCCGATTGGATTTGGAACAGCTCCGGGGATAGAAATATTACCACAAGCTGCCCAATACGGAAATGTGGGTCGGTTGCCTAATCCCGGCAGAGATTTAGTACTGCAGGAAGGAATGTGTTTTGCCTTTGAGCCCAATTGTGCTTTTGGAAATCATCTTGTCAATGTTGGGGGAACTGTACTTGTTGGTAAAGATGGAGGGATTGAACTCAATACCAACTCGACCCGTCTGATGAGAGCAGAATATTGATAAAGATCCCAAAAGGGGAAAATTTTTCTATATATTTAGAATGGGCACGAGTGCACAAATAAAATAATTAGTGTATTCGTGACAATAAAATAAAAGTGTCATAAAGACATAAAAAACATACTTATTGAGCATAAAAAAGCCTCCTTAAAACTATTTAAAGAGGCTTTGTTTTTTTAATATTTACTATAAAGGAGAGATATAAACTTCTATTTTAGTTCCATCATAATTGAATGTTCCGTCGGAATTTATTTTTCCAAGAACCCATTTCATATCTACCGGTACAGACCATGCAGAACCTAATGAAAATCCATTAACGGATCTGATCTCATTTCCGTTTCCTGTTGTAATGGCTGAATGAAACCATGTTTTATCAATAGGTCTGTAAAAGCCAATGGCTTTTCCTTTGGGAATCGGAGAATACCCATCCCATTTTTTTCCTGAAGAATAATTGAAGGTTTCTAACCATTTTTGACCTGAAGATCCCGCCAATTGATCCGGACTAATGCTGGCTCCTCTCATATACAAAGCATATGCAACCACATCGTGGCAAACTCCATTGCTGTACTTTGAAATATTTTCTGCTCCTGAAAGAACGGCATGAGCTACAGGAGCTCTTTCAGATAAAGATAACTGAGCCTTCCTGGCTCCTTCTGGTGTTACTGACATATTAATGTGATTTGTTTGGTTACTGTAAATATAAGCTTTTTAAAATTAATTGAAAATTCAGATTGATTAACAGATTATTAGGTATCCATCACCATTTATGTATTGGTTGGCGGATTTCTTTCTCTATCTTCAGGTTCGATTTAAATTTCTTTCCAATTATTCAAATGATCTTTCTAACTTAGTCTTTATAATCAATTATATAGACTTTAATTATGAGGCATTCATTTATATCATTTATTGCTTTATTATTTTCAATTATAATGTTCGGACAGGGTCAAAAACCCGGGGATGAATATCGTGAAGCAAGAGAGATCATCAAAGATCTGGATTCTATAGTAAATCCAAATGGAATTCAGGAGAGATATAAAGTTGTTATCGGTGGTACTAAACAATGGGTATATGCTCGTGGGCAAAATAAGGAAAATCCGGTGATTTTATTTGTACATGGTGGCCCGGCCTCTCCTATCGCTCCGGTGATGTGGATGTTTCAGAGACCTATTGAAGAATATTTTACGGTAGTAAATTACGATCAGAGAGCGTCTGGAAAAACATATAATGCTAATGATACACTAAGTCTCAAGAATACGATTAATATTAATCAATATGTAGATGATGCCATAACACTTGCCGAATTGATTAAAGAAAAATATAAAAAGAAAAAGGTTCTCCTCATAGGACATAGCTGGGGAACAATTATCTCAATGAAGGCGGCACTGAAAAGACCGGATCTGTTCTATGCTTACGTTGGAATTGGACAAATTATTAATACCAGGGATAATGAACGTTTGAGTGTCGATTTTGCAGTAAAAGAAGCTACCCGACTGAAAAATGATAATGCTTTAAAGGAACTTGCCTCAATAGCGCCCTATCCGGGAAATACTCCGATTACCAGACAAAGAATCATTATTGCAAGGAAATGGCCTCAATATTATGGTGGTCTTACGGCTTACAGAAATAATTCCAGGTACTTTTTTCAAGCTCCACTATTATCTCCGGAATATTCCTATGATGATGCGGAAGCCATCGGAAAAGGAAGCTTATTTACTCTTTCAAAGTGCTTCCTGAGTTTCTTGGTGCAGATTTCAAGAATGTTAAAACATTTCCAATTCCGGTCTTCATGTTTATGGGAAGGCATGATTATACTACTCCATCAGAACCTACGGCACAATGGCTTCAGAATGTAAAAGCTCCTTTTAAAAAGGGAATATGGTTTGAGAATTCAGCCCATATGATTCCTTTTGAAGAACCTGGGAAAATGCTGGTCACTTTATTGAATGATGTTCAGCCTGTCTGTAAATAACAGCAATTTTTTATACATCCAGTTGGAAAAGTCCCATGGTCGCATTGTGATAATGATCTGGGCGACCTTCAGTATCCGTCATCTTCTTATCTCCTAAATAGGTAAATCCACACTTTATGTAGTAATCTGTTAAGCGTTGATTTCCTGCAGTGGTATCCATTCTTACATATCGTTTGCTGTGCTGGGAAGCAAATTGTTTTGCCCATTCCACGATTTGTTCTACAAACTTTTGGCCACGGAAGTTAGGATTGGTAGCAATTCGGTGTATATAAATAGCCGGATCTTCATTTTTTTCCGCCCAAACCTGGTGATCATCGAAGGTAATACTCCAGACACAAGCCACCTGTTCATCTACTGTAATTTTAAAATGACGAGTTTCATTGATTTCATTTTCAATCATATCTCGATCAAATTCCGGCCATTGTACGCCAGATACGGTTTTCTTAAAATCAGAAGCCATTTTGTATAAACCAAGGACTGCCTCCATATCCTGCAAAGAAGTATTCACTATCATTATTCCTGCTTATGGGACAAAGTTACGAAAAATGCATGGTAGTATTTCCTTATTGTTATTCAGAATGGGTATAAATACCGTTTGATTCTATCTTCTGCATTGGGTGACATTAATAAAAATACTATTTTTATCGGCCGAAAAAGAAAAGACTAAATATGCCGACTGATGCTTCCCATAAGCTGATTCCGATGACAACCTTTGTGCTTGAATATTATGCCCACGAAGGATATGCCGATCTTCAAACCTTGAGTTTGATGAATAATTATGCCAATTTTTTAAAACAATCCCTTACATTGGGAATGTTTGTCCCTGTAGACCCTGCAGGGAATGTATTGAAGGAGCCTAAAAATTACACTTCATGGAAATCATTGGAGCATAACGACAGCGATGATGAACGCACAGATATGGCTGGTTTTGAGGAATACGGCGAATATCAGAAAGCAGAGCGCAACTGTATGTTTGAAGGTTTCAGGGTAGATTATAACGGATACTCAAAGGTAAGGATTGTGGCTTCTTACGATACTTCTATAGAATTATCATTCAATAAAAATGATCTGATTCCGGTAGGTTTCAACGATTTGGAATCGCTTACTGTTTTTGATGATATCTTTTTGACTTTTAATGCCTTGAGGGTTATTGGAATTAAGGATAGAAAATAGACAGTCTTAAAACGTCAATACACAAATCCGATTATCTAATTTTTACCATTTATTTATGTAAAAGCTATGTTCCCTTTAGTTTGTAAAAAGAAATTAAGTTTACAAAATAAAAGCATTCACAAGAAACAGGGTGAACCATTATGTGTCCAAGGATTCGAGGCCTATACATAGATTATGAACCCTGTTTCTTTGAGAATAAGGTCATTATAGAAATTTAGGTTCGAGACCTATTATCAAGGGCTTAGACACGATTCTCAATGTGAATGATAACCTCAAAAAAGTTATGAGACAAAAGTACGTTATCGGCATTGATATTTCCAAATCAAAATTAGATTGTGCTATAATGGATTCTGAGTATAAGATCCAATGTGAGCAGATCATTCCCAACACAGAGAAAGGAATATCTTCATTTTTGAAAGGTATTTTAAAGCTTCTGAAAATAACCAAAGAAGACCTTTTGATTTGCTGCGAAAATACTGGAATTTATAACCGACCATTAGAGAAGTTTTGTTCAAAATCAGAGTATCTGCTTTGGGTGGAACATCCTGTTAAAATCAAAAAAGCAGCCAGTGATTTAAGAGGAAAAGATGATCGAAAAGATGCCAGAAGAATTGCAGAATACGCTGTTCGCTATCACGATAAAATAATGCCTTATGAGGAATCAGAGGAAGTTATACAACGAATGAACGTGCTGGCTAAATCCCGTGATACTTTACTATTGCAAAAAACGGCTTTGGAAAATCAATTAAGGGAAGCCAAAAGTCACGATGTGTATGTGTTTAAGCTATTGACCCAAGCCTTTTCAAAAACGCTGAAAACTCTTACCACATCTATAAAAAAACAATAGAAAAATCAGCTTTCAGAACTTATGGAAATCCAAGATGAGATTAAGAAAAAAACAAAGAACTTTTTGATTTCCATTCCTGGAATCGGAACTCAATGTGCTCTTAATTTGATCATCATTACCAATAACTTCAAATCGTTTGATAATGCTAAACACCTTGCTTGTTATGCAGGAGTTGTTCCGTTCAAAAAAATCAATCAGGAACCATCGTAAAAAAAAAGAACGTGTATCGAAAAATGGCGAATCAAAAAAACTGAAAAAAAGCTGCTTCATTTATCTGCCATGGCAAGTATACGAGCAGACAAGGAATTAAAGACCTATTTTTCTGAGAAAAGTAGAAGAGGGTAAAAATAAAATGAGTGTTCTTAATGCTATAAGAAACAAATTAGTACATCGAATAATGGCCGTAATCAAACGAAAACAGCCATTTTTTCCAAAAGAAGAATTTTTATCAATAAAAAACACTTATAATACTTGCTTATTAACATAGAAATCTATGTGGTGAAAAAATTAAACCACATAGGCACATAGATGCTTACAAAATCATTTTTAATAACAAAAAAACCTTTATCTACGCTGGACAAAGGTTTTTTATTTAAATAATTTTTATCTTACACATTCACCGGAACGGCATTGATACCCTGATGGACACAATCCATTGATACAAGGTCCAGCAATATCCGGATAACATTTTTCATCCGCTCTGCAATGGGAATTGGGTGGACATAAACCAATAAGATTTCCGATGCAGATTCCCACAGGAAGAGGCAAATTAATCTCGATACCAATCTCTCCGGCAATGTTCTTTAACGTTTTTCTGTTTAATTTTTTCATGAGTTTAGTTTTAATGTAAGCCAAAGGTAATTATACTTTTATGGAGCTTATACAGTACTTTTACTGAATTTATAGGAGGAGGTTGAATGGTTTGAAGATGTGGGCTGGAAGTTATTATTCAACTCACGACTTCTGAAAGTGGGTTAAATAAATATTTAAAAAAAATAAACAAAATAAAAGTCTGTCATTGTTTTTCAGGCTTTAAGAACTTCCAGCTTCAGGCTTCCTTACTTTAAAAAAGATTTGACAATCGTTACCAAACTCATCAGAATAACGACTATTCCTACTACCACAAACATTTTCTTTGTAGGGAGTCTGGAGGTAAGCATTGCGGAAAACGGAGCGGTAAAAACTCCACCCAACAGAAGTCCCAACACAATATTCCAATGATGAATTCCAATAGTGAAAATAAAAGTGACAGCACTTGTAACCGTTAATAAAAATTTGGCAACGGTTGAACTTCCTACCACATACCGCGGAATTCTTCCTTCTTTAATCAGAGTTCCTGTTACTAATGGCCCCCAGCCGCCCCCGGCAAATGAATCAATAAAGCCTCCAACAAATCCCAATAGTCTGAGATTTGTCCTTTTTTTAGCCTTCACACGACCTTTATTTTTATCTTTAAAAGCATTTCTGAGGATGTTGGATCCTAAATATAAGGTATAGCAGGCAATAATCGGTTTTACGATATGGGCATAATGTTCTCCGTAATGAGATAAGGTTAATGCTCCGATGATAGATCCCACGATAGCCAATGGAAATAATACCCAAACCATTTTCTTATTGACATTTCCCAATTTATAATGGCTGAATCCTCCTGCAGCAGTTGTGAAAGATTCTGCAGAGTGAATACTGGCGCTTACAACAGGAGGCGGAACGTTCAATAAAAGCAATATGGTTGTACAGATAACGCCATATCCCATTCCCATAGATCCTGCTACAATTTCAGCCATAAAACCGGCAAACAGCATCCAGTAAAAGATATGGCCATCTTTGCTGAGGAAGATCTGAATGTCATCAGAAAGATCAAACTGATAGACCACAAGACCAAAGATTCCGAAAAGAAGCATAACGCCTATGATCGCCAGATAAATATTGGCTTTTCTCTGAGCTATTTTAGTAATACTAATGAGCTTTTCAATTTCCAGATCAGGTTTTGAAGGAGATAATTTTCCATCAGACAGATATTGAGTCGTAATCTTATTGAGTTCTGTGACTTTGTGGTTAAATATCCTTTCAACTGATTGCGGATGTTCTGCATATTATCTAAGACAAGATCCATTTCATCAGGAATGGTTTCTGTGAATGTCTCTCTGAGCCTTTTAGCAATAGTCGGAGATTTTCCATTGGTTGAAATCGCAATTTTAAGGTTTCCTTTTTTAACAATGGAACCTAAATAAAAATCACACAGATCAGGTTTGTCTGCAATATTGACCAATACATTTTTTTGATGGGCTGCTTCACGAATCTGTGCTGCTAATTCAATATTATTTACTGCAATAATGGCTACATCGGTATCATTAAAATCATCATTATTATAAGGTCTTTCGTACAATTTTATATTGGGATATTTATGCTGTAAAGTTCTTACTTCAGAGCTAATTTCCTTGGCCACCAATCTTATAAGAGTTTCTGGAGAATTGCCTAGTACGGATTCCAGTTTTTCAAGCGCAATTTTTCCGCCACCGATGATCAGTAAGGATAAGGTTTCAAGTTTTAAAAATACAGGATATAAGGAATTGCTCATTTCATTACAGTTTTAAGTCATACGTAAAAGCGAGATAATATAAACCTCCGATTTCAGGGCCTGCTGCATGTTGGAAGTAACGTCTGTTCAGTAAGTTGGTGGCTCCAATTTTTACATTTGCGTGAATTTCAGGAATCTTCCAACTAGCCTGGGCATCAATGGTATAGTAAGCTGGAATTTTTCCTGATGCTAAAGGACTTTCCCAATCAAAACCATTCTGCCATCTTGCTACCAGTGTAAATCCAATATTCTTGATAATCTCTCTGTTTCCTATACTTACATTAACCATCCATTTTGGAGTGTTAAAGGCTGTAATAAACAGGTCTGAAGTATTGTTGGAAGCCAGATCGTTGTAAGATACATTGGCATTGACATTGTAATTTTTAATCACATTGTATCGAATCCCCAATGAGCTGCCATAACTTTTGTAAGTGCTGTTGCTGTTGGTATATACTCTGTATCGGTCTTGTTTACTTCTGTCAAGCATCGCCAAAACGGCTGCATTGCTTCCTACCTGACTGTTTTTAGGAACGGCGACTTCCACTTGTCCAAGGAATCCTTCATAGATATTGTAGTAAAAATCCCAGTCCAGAGCCAGTTTATTATTAAAGAATACAGATTTGTACCCTATTTCAAATGAATTGATCTTTTCAGGCTGTAATTTCTGCAGATTGGCCACGGCCAGCAGTTGTTTATTATCCTGAGCAGCCTGACTTTGGTTTTTTCCACCATCTACATCAGCATTCACGGCAGAAGTAAATCTGTCGATGGAAGCAAGAGTATAAGAGTTTTCCAGATATCCTAAACCATCATTCACTTTTGAAAGTCCGCCTACCCTTCTTACATTTCCGTTATTCACAAAGGAAAGGGCTTCAAATAAGGATGGAAATCGGTATCCATTTTGAAAAGACGCTCTGAAATTGTGTTGTTTAACGGGAGAATATACAACGCTTATTCTCGGATTCAGTTTGGCTTCAAATTCAGGGTTTTTGTCGATGCGGAGAGCAGCATTGATTTTTAACTTTTCATCAAAGAAGAGCTTAGTAATCTGGGCAAAAGCTCCGTATTTCTGATAAATCACATCCTTGCCAAAAGTTCCATTGGATAAAGGAATATTTCTTTCATTAACAGGTCTGTTGAAGTCTACAAAGTTGTTCCCATCCGGAGTAATGCTGTACAAACGATAATCTATTCCGGCCAGAAGATTAAAAACTTTTACAAATCTGCTAAGATCATAAGTGAGTTCACCCTGATAAAACCTGGATTTTTGTTCCAGTTTTGCTCCTCCGGTTGCAGGGGCTCCCGCAATTCCTGCATTGGCAGAGTCCCAGTTGTTGATTCCGATGATGGTATTTTTTAACTGTTCAAAAGCTGCGGTTCCGGGGACTACTCTATTTTTGTCAGCTTCACTACGGGCCAGAATAAGAGCGTCATTGAGATTTGTTCCTGCATTCAGGTTATTTTGAAGGCTAGTCTGGAAGATGCTTTTCCAGTTATTGTTGGAAAGATTCGAAAGGTCAAGATTATCAGCCAAAGGTTTCAGATTGTAAGAATCTCCTGTATTTTCTATAGAAACATAAGCTCTGAACGTCAATTCTTTTCCGGTAAGTTCTACTTTATGGTTTTGTACAGTAGCATTTTGCAAACGGATTTTATTTCCTCTCTGAAAAGTTCCGTCCAGTAATCCGTAGCGATATACATAAGAAGCTTTCCATTGATCTCCAAAACGGTAATATAATCCGGCATCGAATTTTATATTCTTTACTTCCGGGCTTACCAGGTCTTTTTCCAGATATCCGGTTCTGGAAACATTGAATGTGGTGGGTTTTCCATTATAATCTACTTTTACCGCTACTCTATTGTTTCTTTCATCGCCATACTTGTTCCAAAGGTCTTCCGCTGGATTATTGGCTAAAGAAAAATTGGGGTTGGCGGTAATTAAGGAATTGGAGTTTTGATCAGTCTGATTATCTGAAATCCAGTCTACACCTGTAAAATAAGAAGCATTCACTTTAACGGCAAAGTTTTTGTGAAATACTTTGGCAAATCTGATGGCACTTTCCCCCAGAGAACTGATCTTATGATTGAAATTATCCACATGATTTACTCCGCCCCGAAAATACACACTTACTCCTTCAGAGGTAAAGGGATCTTTGGTCTGTAAACTTGCAAGGCCATTGATAGCATTCATTCCATACAATGCGGAAGCGGCTCCCGGAGTGACTTCCATAGATTGGATATCCAGTTCTGTAGGCCCAATAGCATTTCCTAATGGAACTCCTAATGTAGCAGACTGCACATCTACACCATCTACCAACTGCATAAATCTGAAGTTATTAGGAGAATTGAATCCTCTGGAATTGGGGATTTTCAAGGTAAGGCTGGATGTTAAAAGCTGTAACCCTTTTACGTTTTCCAGGGTTTCATAAAAAGAGGCAGCCGGACTTTCGCGGATGGTTTTGATATCAATCTTTTCAATCGCGATCGGAGATTTTAATATTTTTTCAGGAATACGAGAGGCAGAAATAACTACATCATCAATAATGGTATTCTGAGGGTTAAGCCCAATGGTAAGTTTATTGGAAAGCGAAAGGATCTCTACAGTCTGGCTGGAAAAGCCATCTTTATTGATAATCAGTCGGAAAGGAATGGTAACTCTTGTTCTGATCTTAAAATTACCGAGTTGATCTGTTGATGTGGTATCCTTTGTATTTTCAATCTGTACTTTTACAGCATCAAGTCCTTTTTGGGTTCCTGTATTTCTGATGATTCCACTGAGCTCTATAAGCTGTTGTGCTTCTGCCAAGTTGCAGAATAAAAGTGTAAATACTATAACTCCTGTTTTAGGCAGGAAATATCCCTGTCTTTTGTTTTTCATTGTTCTTCTATTTTAGGTGAGGATGAATGGAGCTGTTTGAAACTTTTATTTTTAACCACAAAAGGCACAAAAGTTATTATTTTAAACACTTTATTTCACTTAAGAAGTTTAAAATGCTGCAGTATAAAAGTTCACATAAGATGAAAATCATAGATTTTCATAAAACTAAAGTGTACTTCCTTTACGCAAAGCTTGTCACTTCAAATCACTTAAGTGTTTAAAAACTTTTGTGATTGTTGTTTTTTCATTTTTAAACCACAAAAGGCACAAAAGTTATTATTTTAAACACTTTAGTTCACTTAAGAGAGTTTAAAATGCTGTGGTATAAAAGTTCACATAAGATGAAAATCGTAGATTTTCATAATACTAAAGTGTACTTTATCTGTGAATAGCTTGTCACTTAAAAAATACTTAAGTGTTTAAAAAGCTTTTGTGACTTTTGTGGTTTAAATAAAATTCAAACAGCCTGTATATATTGTTATTATTGAAAATCAACAACACATACACATTCGCTCACTTAGAAGAAATGGTTGATGTTTTTTTAGTTTTTTCTGATCATAAAAAAGGCTAGTCATATTTTCAGTTTAAGGTTTGTAAGTAACGGTATGAAAAGTCACCAAATGTTTCTTCTGTATGCTTTTCATTGACATAGATTCCGAAAAGTTCATCCAGCGTGGTCAGAATTTCTTCTTCGCCGATATTTTCTCTGTATTTTGTATTCAGACGCATTCCCAATCGATCACCTCCGATATGAAGATTGTATTTACCATAAGCCGTTCCTACAAATCCGATCTCAGCATTGGGAGAACGTCCGCATCCGTTAGGACATCCGGTCATTCTGATGGTAATATCATCTTCAAGAAGACCATATTTTTCAAGAATAGGTTCTATTTTGGTAACCAAAGTTGGCAAATAACGCTGTGCTTCTGCCAAAGCTAATGAACAGGTATTCAAGGCAACACAGGCAACAGAGTTTTTACGCAGGGCACTTGCTTTTTCAGTGGCTTCTGAAATTCCATACTCTTGTAAAAGATCTTCTACTTTTGCTTTATCTTCTTCCTGAATATCAGCAATAATCAGGTTTTGGTTACAGGTAAATCTGAAATTGACATTCGCTGTTTGAGCGATTTTCAATAATCCTGATTTTAAAGGATAACCTTCAATGTCAAGAACTCTTCCATGTTCTACGAAAACAGTATAAAACCATTTCCCTTCATGATTTTGAGTCCAGCCATAGCGGTCTTTTCTCTGTTCAAACTTAAATGCTCTGGCAGGTTCAAAACTGAAGCCTGTTCTTTTTTCTACTTCGGTTCTGTACTGATCGATTCCAAGTTTATCAATGGTGTATTTTAATCTTGAAAGCTTTCTGTCACTACGGTTTCCGAAATCCCGCTGTACGGTAATGATTTCATAAACGGCTTTTAAAGCTTTTTCCTCGGAGTCTACAAATCCAAGAACAGAGGCAAGACGAGCGTAAGTAGCTTCATTTCCGTGTGTTGCACCCAATCCGCCTCCTGCTGCGATATTATATCCTACGATTTCATTGTTTTCAATGATGGCAATCAGGGCAATATCATTAATAAAGACATCTACATCATTGTTAGGAGGAACGGCAATTCCGATTTTCAGCTTTCTCGGAAGGTATCTGTCCTGATATAAAGGATCTTCTTCAGTTTTTCGGTCTACAATTAATTCATCATCAATCCAGATATCATAGTAAGACTTGGTTTTTGGAAGACACATTTCACTGATTTTACCTGCTAACTCATAAGTCTGCTGGTGCAATGGAGATTCTGATGGATTGGCTATACACGTCACATTTCTGTTGACATCCCCACAGGCCGCAATAGAGTCAAGGTGATTGATATTAAAATTCTGAATGGTTGGTCTTAAATGGGACTTTAAAATACCGTGCAGCTGAAGCGTCTGACGGGTTGTTATTTTGATAGTTCCTGTAGAATGGTCATTCGCAATATCATTCACTCCGATCCATTGATCTGAAGTTAAAAATCCGCCGGGAAGCCTTAGTCTTATCATGTAGGAATACAGCCATTCCAGTTTTTTGGAAACACGTTCTTCCCTTCTGTCTCTGTCATCCTGCTGGTACATTCCGTGAAACTTGATTAAAGTCTGATCGTCTTCTCTTATCGCTCCGGTAAAATCATCGGCAAGGCTTTCCTTCAAGGTTCCTCTGAGTCCGTTGCTTTGGGTTTTAATTCTTTCTACAGGGGAAAGATTATCATTATGGCTCATAATTGTTTTCTTTTAAGGGTGTGGGTACTTTTTAATAAACATCTTTAGCATATCGGCCGTTGAGCTCCATTTCTTCCAGATAATGAACAGCTTCTTCCTGACTGCGTTTTCCCTGATGCTGGATAATATTGAGCAGAGTATTTTCTACATCACGGCTCATAGGTTCTTTGGTTCCACAGACATAGACGGAGGCTCCGTTTTCTAACCAGTAAAAGACTTCCTGTGCTTTTTGCTCCAGTTTGTGCTGTACATATACTTTCTCAGCTGTATCTCTTGAAAAGGCAAGATCCAAGTGGGTTAAGCTTCCTGTTTTAAGGAAATCCTGAAGTTCGGACTGATAAATGAAATCTGATACAAAGTTTCTATCACCAAAAAATAGCCAGTTCTTCCCTTCTGCTCCTGTGGCATCACGTTCCCAAAGGAATGATCTGAAAGGAGCAATTCCGGTTCCTGGGCCAATCATGATGACATCTTTATCCGGTTCCGGTAATCTGAAATGTCCTGCATCCTGAATATAAAATTCAACTTCTCCGCCTTCATGGAACTCGCTGAGATAACCGCTGCACAGACCATTATGCTTCTGGTGGTCAATAAAGAATTCCGATCTGGCAACGGTAATATGAATCTCATTTTCGCCATGTGCTTCCGGAGAAGACGATATGGAGTACAGACGTGGTGCCTGAGCGGTCAGAATCTGGATTACTTCTTCAAATTCTTCTGCATTTTTCACAGGATAAATTCTTAACAGATCCAGAAGGCTTAAACGGACTTCCGGAATAGAATGTCCGGTGATTTTAGCATATTGAGCCACTACAGTTTTGAGTAAATAGCTAATATTAAGATGTTTGTGTAAAAGCTCTTCTACACTGTCTGTCGTCTTCGAAGTTTCGATCTTTTTTTTAGGATCAATACCTGTTACAGCAATAATTTCATCGACTACAGATTTTGAATTGAAAGGAATAATTCCCAAAGCAGCACCAGGCTGATAGCTTAAAGCTTCCTCTGTTTCTATTTCAATATGATAGGTTTCTTTTTCGGAAGTAATATCATTCAGATTGATAATCGCGGATACTGTACCCTGGTATTTTTTTCTTCCTGTTGAAGCTTTCTGAGCAGATGGATTTTTAACACTGCTGACAGACGTTTTATTGACAGCTTCAAAAACATGATCAACCCAGTTTTGGGCTTCCTGTTCGTAATCAATATCACATTTTTTTAATGGAATAATTCGTTGTGCACCAAGAATTTCAAATCGGGAATCTATGTCTTCTCCTGTTTGCAGAATAAAGGATAGCTGCTGTCTCCCAGTGCCAGAACTCCAAATTTTAGGTGACTTAGATTACTTTCATTTTCATAGATATAATCATAGAATTTCTTAGCCAATACCGGTGGATCTCCTTCTCCCTGAGTACTGATAACTACAAAGAAAAACTCTTCTTTAGCTAAGTCTTTAGGCTTATATTGAGAAAGATCGGCTAATTTAACCTGAATTCCTTTTTTCTTGATGATTCCGGCAAGAGCTGTTGCCAGTTTTTTACTGTTTCCGGTTTCTGTGCCATAAGCCAGGGTGATTTTCTTACCCGTATTGTGTTCCGGCAGTGTTACCTGTAAAGGAGGCTGTACCCCTGTAATAGGAGCTCCGGCTAATCCTGCAAGGTATCCGCTTGCCCAGATCGATTCATCTCTGGAAAAATCACTGGAGATCTGTTTAAGAATATTTAATTTAGTTTCAGACAGCATATTCGAAGAAATTTTGAGTTTTTGGGACTAAGCTTCCGTTTTCAACTGATTTAAAATAAAGACCTTCCTGCTCTGTATTTTCCAGCCAGGAGAATTCCTCATGAAGGTTCACCACTTTTCCTATCACCACCAATGAGGGTGAGGCAAAGGCTTTATCACCAAGTGTTTTACTAAAATCCTCAAAAGATGAGGTGTACACTTTTTGGTAAGGAGTTGTGGCCTGTTCAATCACAGCGATTTTTTTCTCGTTGGAAATATTCAGTTCAATGAACTTTTCTACAAGACTGGTCAGGTTTCCTTTAGACATATAGAATACAAGCGTATCCTGAGTATGAGCAAGATCTTTCCAGTATTCATCTGTCAGAATTTCAGATTTATAATACGTGAGAAAACGAACGGAGGTGGAATATCCTCTGGCTGTTAAAGGCATTCCGGCATACGCCGCAGCTCCCAAAGCAGCTGTAATTCCGGGGATAATCTCAAATGGAATATGATTTTCTTTCAAAGACTGAAGTTCATCCAGAATATTGGAAAAAATAGACACATCTCCCCCTTTAAGTCTTACGACTGTTTTGTTCTGTAACGCATAGTCTACCATTAAAGTATTGATAAGTGATTGAGGAGTAGACGCATTTTTACTGCATTCTTTGCCTACATAGATAAGTTCTGTGTCTTTATTAACATAAGTTTCTAAAATTTCAGGACTTACCAGACGGTCAGCAAGAACAACGTCTGCTTTGGCAATAGCTTTTACGGCTTTTACTGTGATCAAATCAGGGCTGCCGGGCCCTGCACCGATAAGGTAAACCTTAGGTGATTTATTGTTGTGTTCATTGAAATCGGTGTTAGTTAAAGGATTTTAGAAGAGTCCTTCAATAGAAAGATACCTTTCTCCGGTATCGTAATTGATGGTAAGAATTTTAGCTCCGGGTTGTATTTCCGGTAATTGTTTTGCGATAGCAGCTAAAGCGGCTCCTGTAGAAATTCCTACAAAAAGACCTTCTTTTTTAGCGGCATTAATGGCATATTCATAAGCTTCATCCTTCCCTACTGTGATTACTCCATCCAAAAGGGTAATATCTAAAATGGAAGGTACAAATCCGGCTCCAAGACCCTGTAATGGATGTGGTGCAGGACTTCCGCCGCTCAATACCGGAGATAATTCAGGTTCTACTGCAATGACTTTAAGGTTGGGAAGTTGTTGCTTTAATGCTTTGGCAATCCCTGTGATATGTCCGCCGGTTCCTACTCCTGTAATCACATAATCTAATCCTTCAGGGAAATCTTTAAAATTTCCTGAGCTGTCGTTTCAACATGTACTTTTACGTTCGCAGGGTTGTCAAACTGTCTCGGGATCCATGAATTAGGAGTTTCTTCTGCCAGTTCATTAGCTTTCTCGATGGCTCCTTTCATTCCTTTTTCTCTTGGGGTAAGGACAAATTCAGCACCATAGGCTTCCATGATCTTACGGCGTTCTATACTCATACTGTCCGGCATTACCAGAATCAGCTTATATCCTTTTACTGCGGCTACCAATGCTAACCCGATTCCTGTGTTTCCACTGGTAGGTTCTATGATAACGCTGTCTTTATTCAGTAATCCTTTGGCTTCTGCATCTTCAATCATTGCCAATGCAATTCTGTCTTTAATACTTCCGCCTGGGTTGCTTTTTTCCAATTTGATCCAGATTTCATGATCTGAATTGAACAAGTTGTTAATCTTTACGACTGGTGTATTTCCAATGGTTTCTAGGGCATTCTGAAATTTCATATCAATACAATTTTTTGTTTTTTCTGTTTTATATTACAAAGGTTAATGATTCCGGTAAGGGATTGTTATCCTTTATTCTTATTTCACTTTTGTTATAGACCAGGGAATTGGGCGGGACATCCTGTGTGATCCACACATTTCCACCTATAACGCTTTCCCTGCCTATGGTTGTATTTCCACCCAAAATCGTAGCTCCTGAATAGATGATGACATGGTCTTCAATATTCGGATGTCTTTTCTGGTTGGCTTTTTCTTTAGAGACATTCAATGCACCGAGGGTTACTCCCTGATATATTTTGACATGATCGCCAATAACGGTAGTTTCTCCGATAACAATTCCGGTTCCGTGATCGATGAAAAAATATTCTCCGATCACTGCTCCCGGATGAATGTCTATTCCTGTTTTGCTGTGGGCATATTCTGAAATAACACGGGGTAAAACAGGGACTTCCTGATTCCAGAGCTGATGCGAGATCCTGTATACATAGGTTGCAAAATATCCGGGATACGCAAGGTATATTTCTTCCAGAGAGTCTGCTGCCGGGTCAAATTCAAGGATAGACTGCGCGTCCTGAACGAGATGGCCGTAGATTTGGGGTAAGGCTTCAAAAAAAGCATTCACCTGTACTTCGGTAAGGTCTTTATCTCTCGTGATTGTATTAATCAGGACTGAAAGATGATCGTGCAGTTGAGCAAAATCCTGTTTCAGCTGGTCAGGAGTATTCGTTTCTTGTGGAAGAAACAATACTTTATACAATTCTGTTACAAAAACCTTTACTCTGGCTCTGTCAAAGAATCCATGGGTTTTATTCTGTTTGCTCTGATGAATTCTTTCTATAAAATGATGGGTAACTGGCATATTCTTTACTGAATTATGCAGGCAGCAACCGTTGAATTAGAAGTTTCATCTACCAAAATTGCAGAGCCTGTTCTTTTGTTATTGATAAAACTATCATAGACCAAAGGTTGTGCCGTTCGTAGGGTTACTTTTACCACTTCATTCAGTTTGATGTCTCCTTCTGCTTTTTCCTGGGTAAGGGTATTCACATCAATCTTATAATCAATCTCTTTCACAACGGCTCTTATCAGTCTGCTGTTCTGCTGTAAGAGGTATTTATTACCAGGCTGCAATGATTTTTGATCGAGCCAGCATAACAGAACTTCAAGGTCTTTTTCAACTACAGGGAGCTGTTCTTCGGTAGCAAAAATATCTCCTCTGCTGATATCTACATCATCGTTTACATGAATCACAACAGGCTGTCCTTCAAAAGCTTCTTCTTTTTCAATTCCGTTGATCTCGATTTTAGCAATTTCAGTTGTAATTCCTGCTGGAAGGATTTGGATTGGGTCTCCTTTCTGAAACTTTCCGCTTAAAATCTGTCCTGCATATCCTCTGTAATCATGCAACTCTTCAGTCTGAGGACGAATGACATATTGAACCTGAAAACGGCTGCCGGTATTTAACTCTTCATTCAGGGTTACATTTTCCAGATATTCTAAAAGCGAAGTCCCCTGGTACCAATCTGTCTGAGCTGATCCTGAAACAATATTGTCTCCTTTTAATGCTGAAATCGGGAAATAGCTTACCTCATTTAATCCAAGACTTTCTGCAATTTTAGCATAGTCTGCTTTAATGGTTTCAAATACTTCCTGTGAATAATCCACCATGTCCATTTTATTAATGGCTACAGCTACTTTTTTCAATTTTAATAACGATGCAATGATAGAATGTCTTCTTGTTTGCTCAATTACTCCCTGACGGGCATCAATCAGGATTACCATCAAATCGGAGTTGGAAGCTCCGGTAATCATGTTTCTTGTATATTGTACGTGACCGGGTGCATCGGCAATGATAAATTTTCTTTTTGTGGTAGAAAAATACCTGTATGCAACATCGATGGTGATCCCCTGCTCCCTTTCAGCACGTAAGCCGTCCGTAAGAAGAGCAAGGTCTACCCCGTCATCATTTTTATTTTTAGAATGTTTTTCCAGTACTTCTAACTGATCCTGTAAAATACTTTTACTATCATATAGCAGTCTTCCGATCAAGGTACTTTTACCGTCATCTACGCTTCCTGCTGTTATAAATCTTAATATATCCATCTGTTTTTGTTTATGAGTAATGAATAATAGGTAATGAGTAATGGTGAATTCCATAAGTAAAAAAGTTGTCATCTAATCACTTATTACTCATTGCTAATTACTTATCTAAAAATAGCCTCCTTTTTTACGATCTTCCATTGCCGCTTCTGTCACACGGTCATCAATTCTGGTTTCACCACGTTCAGAGATTCTTGTGGCCACAATTTCTTCAATCACAGCATCAATTGTAGTTGCTTTAGATTCTACTGCTGCAGTGCAGGTCATATCTCCTACGGTGCGGTATCTTATCTTTTTTGTAGTGATGATATCGCTGGTTTCAAGAGAGGCATGGTGAGAATTGGCGATCCATTGTCCGTTGAGGTCTACTACTTCTCTGTCATGCGAGAAGTAAATGGAAGGAAGGTCAATTTTTTCTCTTCGGATATAGTTCCAGATGTCGAGTTCCGTCCAGTTGCTGATCGGGAATACCCTTACATTTTCTCCTTTATGGATTTTTCCGTTGAAGATGCTCCATAATTCCGGACGTTGAAGTTTTGGATCCCATTGTCCGAATTCATCACGAACAGAGAAGATCCTTTCTTTGGCGCGGGCTTTTTCTTCATCTCTGCGGGCGCCTCCGATACAGGCATCAAATTCAAATTCTTCGATAGTATCCAGTAAAGTAAAGGTCTGCAGCCAGTTTCTGCTTGGGAATTTTCCCTTAGGCTCTGTTAATCCTTTCTTTTGGATGGTATCTTCTACTTTACGAACTACCAAGTCAACTTCCAGCTGATTAACAAGTTCATCTCTAAAGTTCAAGACCTCAGGAAAGTTGTGCCCTGTATCTACATGAACAAACTTGAAAGGTATTTTTCCGTAACGGAATGCTTTGGATGCTAAATGAGCCAGTACTATACTGTCTTTTCCACCGCTGAATAAAAGTGCCGGGCGTTCAAACTGTCCTGCGACTTCCCTTAAAATGTAAATAGATTCAGCTTCCAACTGATCCAGGTAATCTAAATGATATGTTGACATGTTTTTCTTTTTTTATTGATGAATATGGAGACCGCATTCCTTTTTGTTGGCATCTTCCCACCACCAGCGGCCTGCTCTGAAATCTTCTCCTTCCCGAATAGCTCTTGTACAAGGCTCACATCCGATGCTTACAAATCCTTTTTTATGAAGATAATTGTACGGAAGCTGATTGGTTTTTACGTAATCTGTCACCTGTTCAGTGCTCCAGTGCAGAAGCGGATGAAATTTAATGATCTGATTATCTTCGTCCCATTCCAATGACGGCATGTTCTGTCTGTTTGGGGAATGTTCAGCTCTTAAACCGGTAATCCAGACTTTATATCCTTTCAAAGCAGATTTCAGTGGATGTACTTTACGAATGGTACAGCATGCTTTTCTCTGCTCTACGGACTGATAAAAAGAATTGGGGCCGTTTTCTGAGACAAATTTTTTCAGTTCTTCAGTATCCGGGTAGTACGCTTTGATCTCTTTTTTGAAGAAGGCTTTTGTAGAAGCCCAGGTGTCATAAGTCTGTTCAAAAAGTCTCCCGGTGTCCAATGTGAAAATATCAACATTTAGATTTTTTATTAAATGAGTGATCACCTGATCTTCGTAACTGAAGCTGGTTGAAAATACTACTCTACCAGGAAATTTTTGTGTAACCAATTGTAAAATATCCTGTTGAGAAGATTGCCCGGAGGTTTCTTCCCTAAGTTTTTCAAACTCGCTTTTCAAACTATTTTCCATTTCCATTCCAATTTGTTGATGCAAATATATATAAAATTCTATAACTCCTATCAAAATAGTAGAATTTAAATGAAAAAAAATTATTTTTTATTGATAAACTTGGTCAAAGTGGCCTCCATCATACTTTTTCTTGTTTTCTCACGAACGATAATTAATTCATTTCTAAGGTAACATTCTGCTTCGTCTACACAATCGTCGCACGCTTCGTCGAAGTTTAAAGATACACAAGGTGTTAATGCAATTGGCCCATCAAAAATACGGTAGATATCCGCCAATGATACTTCATCGGGTGATTTTAACAGGTAGTATCCACCTACTTTCCCCTGTTTACTGTTAACAAGTTTGGTTCTTTTAAGCTCAAGAAGGATTTGCTCCAGAAATTTTTTGGGAATGTTTTCATCCTGTGCAATAATCGAAGTGGACAGATAGCCTTGATTGTAATTTCTTGCTAATCTGACCATTGCTTTCAGCGCATATTTGCAACGTTTGGACATCATAATCTACGCAAGGTATAACAAATTATCTGATAAATGAAATGTTTTTATGGAAGGAAAATATCGTTTCATCAATAAAGGATGGTTTATCTATGATGCTTTGAAACATTTACGAAGTTTTATTCTCTTTTTTAAAGGCAGATGGAGATTTGCTCCTGTAGGTTTTGAATATTTTATTGAAATGACTAACATCATTAAAACCAAGTTTATCTGCAATTTCGCTGATGTTATAATGGCTTTGAAGCAACAATTTTTCTGCAGCTTTTACTTTATATTGGATAATATGCTGCTGAATAGAAAAACCTGTTTCTTTTTTGATATAGATGCTGATGTAATTTGGGGAAAGCATAAATTCTTTGGCCATGTTTTCTATTTTCATTCTGTCTGTATCCAGAAAATTCACATTAATATAATAGAGAATTCTGTCAATTCTGCTTACATTTTTAAAAGCCCATTTCTGATTTGTAGTGTTACTCATGGTATTTCTGACGAGAATAGTGAAAATCCCTGAAAAGAGGTCTGCTGTAACTTCTTTGTTGTATAGTCCTTTATAACTGAATTCATGCAGGAGAATCCGGGAAAGCTGAAGCAGGTGTTCTCTGTCTGTTTTACTTTTAATCACTGATTCATAAACAAAAGATCGATCTTCTATCAGAAGCTGAATCATTTTTTTAAGCTCATTTTTCTTGTTCAACAAAAAGTTTTTCCAAATATATTCTTCTGTAAATTTTATATAGATGAATCTTGTTTTGTTCTGAATGGTAAATTCATGAGCATCACTGGGTCTGAGAAGAAACACATCTCCTTTTTGGTATGGGAACGTAATGCCGTTCAGATGGTGGGAGCCATTTCCGTTTTCTATGATAATGAGTTCGTAGAAGTTATGATTGTGATATTCAATATCCCAGATTTCTTTTTCAATTCTGAAAATATTGAATGAATTGAAGTTGACAATTCTTTTCATGTAGAATGGATTTTTACAAATTTATGATTAATTTTTACAATAATAACAGGTGTATTAATAGCCAATTTTGCAAGGTAAATACATCTAAAATGAAACATATAAAACAATCCGTAATGATGTTTGCGGCAACAGTATTTTTGATATCTGGTTTTAAAGCTAATGAAAGAACCAAGAAAGGGAACCCTGAAAAACAGAATCTTTCTGTGACAAAGAAACATTGGCCCAATGGGGCGCAATTGGTCATTTCAGTATCCATGCAGTTTGAAACGGGAGGCCAGCCTGAAGGAGCTGAAAGCCCGTTCAGTAATACTCCACTTCCTAAAGGCCAGCCGGATCTTCCTGCAGAAAGCTGGTATCGTTATGGTGGAAATGAAGGGATGTACAGAATGCTGGATCTATGGAAAAAATATGATATCAAAGTAACTTCTCATGTAGTAGGAACAGCTGCTGAGAAATATCCGGAAATTGCAAAAGCTATTGTAAAAGGCGGACATGAGATTGCTGCTCACGGGATTTCCTGGGATAATCAGTGGAATAAAAGCTATGATGAAGAATTACAATTTATAAAACAAGGCGTAGAAGCTGTTGAAAAGCTTACAGGGCAGAAAGCTGTAGGTTACAACTGCAACTGGCTGAGAAGAAGTCCGAATACCCTGAAAGTCTTACAGGAACTAGGATTCCTGTATCATATTGATGACCTTAGCCATGATGAGCCTTTCATCACTAAGGTAAAAGGGAAAAATTTTGTAGTCATTCCGTATACCCTTCGTAATAATGATATTGTAAATATAGAAGGAAAACACTGGAGTCCCGATCAGTTTCTTGCCCAATTGAAGTTTGAATTTGACAGACTTTACGATGAAGGAGCTACCAAAAGAAGAATGATGAGTATCAGTTTCCATGACCGGATTGGCGGAACTCCTGCAATGGTACATGCAATGGAAGAATTTATTAAATATACCAAAGAGAAACAGGGCGTTGTCTTTATGAGAAAAGATGATATTGCTAAAATGGTGATGAATGATCCAAATACTCCGGTTGATAACAGTGAGGCAAAGTTTAATAACTAATAATTTGTTTTTCAGATTAAAATAATAACTCAAAACATATTTATATGAATAAAAAAACATCCTATTTCTTCCTTCGCTTATCGATGGGAATTAATTTTTTCGGGCATGGATTGGTTCGGTTAACCAAACTTCAGGATTTTACTGAAGGAATGGTGAAAGGCTTTGAAAAAAGCTGGCTTCCTCTATTTTTTGTACAAATATTTGGTACAGCACTTCCCTTTTTGGAGTTTATCATTGGGCTTATGCTTATCATTGGTTTCAAAACGAGAATTGCAGTTGTGGCAGGCGCTTCACTGATTATTTTACTGTTGTTTGGCAGCAGTACGATTGAGAATTGGGAGGCTATGGGAATTCAGATGATCTATGCAGGACTGTTGTATATCCTGATCTATAGAATAGATGATAATTATCTTTCTTTAGATAAAAAATAGGGAGAGAGCTGAGAAAGAGAAGCCCGGTCTATTAAACTTAGCCATCTTATCTTTCTCAGTTCTTAGTCTACTGATCTTTTGAAAATAAGAAATAAGCTAATTCTTTACCTTCTCTTTTCAGATTTTCCAATTGTTTAAATCCACTTTTTAGAAGGACTTTCTGTGAACCAATATTATCAAGGTCTGTTAATGCAACAATATCTTTCTGATGGTTTAATGATGAACAATAATCAACAAGGGCTTTACAAACTTCAGTTCCAAGGCCTTTTCCCCAATAGCTTTCCCCTAATGTATACCCTATTTCTATTTGTTCAGGGTTATCAAGGAAGGTTCTGGCCAGACACATTCCAACAAAATCGTGATTCTGAGCATTGAAAATCCCCCACCTGCTGAAAGACCCGTCTTTATAATCTGAAAGGGCTTTTTCAAACATTTCTTTGTATTCATCAGGAGTTTTATAGGGCAGATAGCGAGTTACATTTTCGCTTTCAAAGAGATTCAGAAATAAAATAAATTCCTGAGGAGTAAATTCACGAATGATGATCGTATCGTTTTTATAGTTCATAGGAATAATTGAGTTTGAAAAACAATGAATAAAATTACATAAATAAATCTGTAATTATTGTTATTTATAATCCTTTTCTAAGATTATATAAAAAGTAAGTTTTTAAATGTTAACTTTATTTTTAAGTGCTAATTCTTGTAACTTATAAATTGTAGTTTCTTCATTAATGGATCCTTCTTTGATATCATGTAATAGTTCTTCCAATGTTACTTTATAGAGATTAGCTTCATTGTGCGTTAAAAAAGATATGATCTCATTCAAAGCATGATCATAATCTTTCAATTCATAGTAAGATAAATATTTTATTTGAGAAGCATATTCATTTTTATGATCTTTTTGTAATAATCTGTTAGCTGTAGCAATTGCTAAGTAATATTCTTCAATATTATAATAAGAATTTGACAAAAATAGCAATCTGAAAATTTCAGATTTTAAAGGTAATCCTTCCAAATTTTTTAAGATCTTAATGGCTAATTCATATTGTTTATTGTCCATCAAATCTTTAGCTTTATGTAATTCTGTAATCATGATATCATCTTTATAATAGATAAGGATAATCTGAATTTGAGATCAATAAATTACATAAAATAAAGGGATAGTTTCCGTTGAGACAGGGTAATATTCATCAATAAATAAAAAAATGGACTTAAAAAATTAAGCCCATCTTTTATTCAACAAGTGAATAACTAAAATATCAATACTAAATTATTTCATTAAATGTATGTTTTATCCTATTTTTTAATGAATTTTTGGGAAGATTTTCCTAAAGAAGTTTCAATATCAATTAAATAAGTTCCGCTTAGGAAATGTTTAACATCAACCTTATCACCAATAACTTTGGCATTCATTTTTCTTCCGGACATGTCGTAAACAGAAATTGATTGAACTTTCCCTTTTGTTTTAATATACAATACATCAGAAACCGGATTCGGATAGATAGATGTTTCTGAGTTTGTTGTATCAACTTCGGAAGTGAATAATGGTGATAATGATAATGCACAAGGCGTTGTAATACTGCCATTTGGTTGTGTATTATAGGCAAACTCAGTTACAGAATAACCAGAACCATTGGCTCCAACATTCAGTTTGAAATAGCCGTTAATATTGTAGCCTTCGAATTGGTTTCTAAAACCAACATAAGCTGTTTGTCCAGACCAGGTAGTGTATGTAGGGGTGTACACGTCAAGTTGTCCGGGAGTACCCGTTGGATAACCTATATTATTTGCATTACTTATAGTGGTGCAAGACGGAATTAAACTAATATTTCTTGTCCCTGCCCCACATACTAATCCTTTCCAATAGGTTTCCAATTTTAATTGATTGGCTCCATAGTACCAAGCGCCATACCCAGCATCATCACTAAGCTCCGGGTTAATGATAAAATATTTCCAAGTTGCTCCGGAGTTGGTTGTTACTGTTGTTGGTGTTGGATTGGCATAACTTTCCAGAGGAATTCCTGTAACTATTTTATAAGGATCTTTGTAAGAAAAAGTTAATGCCAAAGATGTAGTTGATCCTAATGAAGTTACACCTCCTGTTATAGCCGGATTTAGGAATGTAATTGATGAATTCAGAACCTGACTTTTAGGATGACTGGTTGCTGCACCATTTATGGTAAGTGTAGCAGTAGTAGGGCTTGTAACGGCTATAGTTGCTGTTTGTCCTGCTGGTAATGAAGAAGTGAAATGTGTTCCTGCAGTAAGAGTTGTTCCATTCGATACGGCAAATGTTGCTCCGTTTAGTGTAATCGTTGATTTAGGGGCAGATGCTATTGTTCCATCTAATGACACGGCTCCATTATTGTTTAAGTTCTCTGTAAAGGTACTGTTGCTAAGCGTTAATTTAGGCGGAGTATTGGCAACTCCGGTTGCTGCTAAGTTGGCAGGCTGCCATAAATTTATTCTTGACGGGTGATTTAATGCGGCTAACATTCTGTTAATTTGTCCATTGGTAAACATTTTATAACAACCAGCAGAACCGTTGTATCCCATATAGTTTTCAACGTTCACTCTTTGTCCAAGACAATTGTTTCCGGTTGTACATCCTAATCCGGAAGAATTATTTTCTACTGGGGTGTCAGCAACTCCGTCACCATCATTACTAGGGTTCGCAGTCGAACAAAGAACATTGAACGTGTGTTGAAGATTTAGCCAATGCCCAAATTCGTGAGTGAATGTATCAGAAAACTCGTTTGAAGCCAGAGTTCCTGCAGCATCATATATATAACGGCCATTATAAACAACTCTTGCTGTATTTACTGAAGACATGTATGAATCCGGATACCAGGCAACTCCTGATTGATATAAATCTTTATTAGCATATAGATCATTTTGTATATACACATTCATATACTTTGTATTATCCCATGCATCTGTGCCAATTTGTGCATCATATCCGCCTCCGTTGCCATATCCACTTTTGAAAGGGTGAAATACCACTCCGCTTGTTGCTTTTCCGGTTGGGTCAATTTTAGCTAAGCGGAATTCAATACTTAATGTACCCCTAATAGGTTGGAAGTAAGAATCTATAGTGTTTGAATCAGTATTAATTCCATTGAAATTTAAGTTGATTTGTTGCAGCAAGTCAACTACTTTTTGGTAATTTACTTTTACATTACTCTGAGATTCTCCATACACATGAAAAACCACAGGGATGATATAGGTGGGAGCATTGACCTTTTCATTCAATGGAGTTTTGTTTGATTCCATTTTTTTTACAAAATCTTTGGTGAATTTTTCAAATTTTTCATATTCAGCCTTAGATTCAGGGTGCCGTTCAAAATGATTTTTCATCATTTCATCTGCTTTACACTCATGAGGTCTATTTTCCTGAGCAAAACCTATTATTGGAAATAGGGAAACAAGTAGTAGTAATTTAAATTTTTTCATGATTTTTTGGATTTGTTTGTTAATAAATTATTTGAATAGTCAAATTGTTTTAGGCATAATTTTTTGTGTGTTATGTGGTGTTTTCTAATTAAATCTTTCAGGGTTGAATATCTTTATCTCAACTGTTGGCTTTTGGTCATTGGCCAGCTCAGAAACTGTTTTTCCGAAAATAGGTCCGAGACTTAGTCCCATCATGCCACCGCCGCCTGCGATGATCAAGTTTTTTAATTGGGAAGATTGTCCCAGATATGGAAGTCCATCCGGAGCACAAGGTCTGTAACCAAACCAGATTTCCGATTCTTTGGGTAATTTAACCTGAAAATCTGGCAAATATTTAGGAATAGATTGTACGATTCCCTCTACTCTTTTCATATTAATTTTATCCTGATGGGAAGCCAGTTCCATAGTTCCTCCAAAACGGATATGCCCGTTCATTGGTGTTACCGCTACTCTTGCTTCTAATAATAATGCAGCATGCTCCAATCTATGGATTGGGTTCTCAGGAGTATGCATGAAAGAATAACCTTTCCCTGGCATCAATTCAATTTTAATCCCTGCTTTTTGGGCGAGTTCCGGCAAAAATGAACCTCCAGTCATTACAAAACGGTCTGCTGAAAACTTTTTACCATTGGCTATGATCGCATTTATGGTTTTCCCTGCAATTTCATATCCTGTTACTTTATGCTGTGTGTGGAAAATAACACCACTACTTTTAAGGTAAGAAATCATTTGTTTCATCAGTTTCATGGGATTCATGTGACCGTCACATTTGTAATTGATTCCTCCGATGACATCCAGTTGAGCATTAGGCTCTAGCTCCTGAATTCCTTTTTTATCAAGAATTTCAACGGGCAATCCTAAACTGATGGCTTTATGAGCAAGTTCTGTTTCCTCTTCGGCTACTTTTTCCGTTTTATACAGCATCAGAATTCCGTTTTGATTCAGTTCAAAATCGAATTCAGGATTTTGGGCAATTTCATTATAAAGACTGCTGCTTGCCAAATTAAGATCCCTGATGGCTGTTGCTGAGCGGTCTACATGGTTCTGATTGGAATGTTTCAGAAATTTTAAACCCCAGGATAATAATTGAGTGCTGAGTGAAGGTTTCACATAAAACGGACTTTTACTGTCAAACATCCAGCGAATGCCCTGTGCCACAACTCCGGGAGCTGCCAATGGAGTGAAATGGCTGGGTACGATCATTCCTGCATTGCCATAAGAGCAATTATTAGTAAGATCATTCTGTTCCAGAATTTCTACCTCCCAGCCTTTTTGTAAAAGATAATACGCTGAACTGAGTCCTGCTATTCCTGCACCGATAATAAGTGCTTTACCTTTATTTTGTGTCATACTTTTTACAAACTTTACATTACCTGAAAGCCCTGCCAATAAGGATCTTCATCATCAATAATAATCTGATTATAACCGGTAATTCTTGCCCAACCTTCTACTGACGGAACAATAGCCGGTTTGCCATCAACGGTAGCAGTGCCTTCAATTCTTCCAATAAATTGGGAACCGATATAGCTTTCATGGATAAACTCTTCCCCTTCTTTTAGCTTTCCTTTAGCATACCATTGAGCCATTCTTGCTGATGTTCCCGTACCACAAGGGGAACGGTCTAAGGCATTTCACCTACTAATACGGCATTTCGTCCGCTAGCTTTAGGATCTGTAGGATTTCCTGTCCATTGAATATGGCTTAATCCGGAGATGTGCTCATTTTCAGGATGAATGAATTGATATTTTTCATTGAGTAATCTTCTGATGATCTTCCCATAATGAATGAGCTGGCTGGCTGTAAAATCTGAAATATCTCTAAAATTCTCCTGAGGATCAATGATAGCATAAAAGTTTCCTCCATAAGCGACATCAGCCTTTATTACTCCAAGATCGGGACATTCTACTTCAAGGTTTTCGGCGTAAAGAAAAGATTTCACATTGGTCAACTTTACTGATTTTACTTTTTTTCCTTCCTGTATATAATCTATGAGAATGAGTCCGGCGGGTGTTTCCAGTCGAAGCTTTCCCGGAATTTTAGGAATTACTAAACCTTCTTCTATAGCAATGGTGACAGTTCCGATGGTGCCATGTCCACACATGGGAAGGCAGCCACTGGTTTCAATGTATAAAACTCCAATATCATTTTCTTCATCAATAGGAGGATAAAGAATACTTCCACTCATCATATCATGGCCGCGAGGTTCAAACATTAATCCTTTTCGAATCCAGTCATATTCTTTCATGAAGTGAAGTCTGCGTTCCATCATGGTATTTCCTTTCAAAATTGGGCCACCGCCTGCAACAAGACGTACAGGGCAACCACAGGTATGGGAATCTATACAAAAAAATGTTCTGTTCATATTGTTTCTAATTTTAATGATCCTGAATGAATTTCTCCATCCACCATTCTGCTAATTTGTAAAGGATTTTCGTTCTTTAGTTCTTCCGGTAAAAATTCATTCGGCCAATTTTGAAATGAGATGGGACGAACAAATCGCTTAACAGCATCTGGCCCTACAGACGTAAAACGGGAATCTGTAGTAGATGGAAACGGCCCACCATGTTGCATCGCATAAACAACTTCTACTCCGGTAGGCATTCCGTTGAATAATAATCTTCCACATTTATCTTTCAAAAGATTGATCAATGCTGAGTTTTCAAATATATCATCACGAGTTGCCGCTACAGTAATGGTTAATTGACCTTTTAATTTTTGAGCAATTTGTATGAATTCTTCCTGATTTTCGCAAGTGACAATAATTCCAAAAGGACCAAACACTTCTTCACTCAATACAGGATTATTGATAAAGTTCTGGGCATTGGCTGCTATAACAGCAGCACTTCCTTTTCCTTCTTCTGTTTCTATGGCTGCGATTACATCAATATCAGGCTGTGCTACTGCGATTGCTTTATGTTTTTCAAAACTTTCATATATTCCTGTATGAAGCATATTGGAGGGGATAATTTCTTTAATTTCATTTTTTATTGCAGCAATAAAACGATCCAATGATTCTCCTTTAACTGCAATAAATACTCCCGGATTGGTACAAAATTGCCCTGCTCCTAACGTTAATGAGGAAACATATTCTTTGGCTAAGGTTTCTGCTTTATTTTCAAGAAGATATGGGAGTGCAAATACCGGATTGATACTTCCCATTTCTGCAAATACCGGAATAGGGTTTCCCGACGGTTGGCTATATCAAACAATGCTTTGCCACCACTGAATGAACCGGTAAATGCTACTGCCTGAATATCCTGATGCTGCGTTAAATAAGCGCCAATCTCATAGGTTGTTCCGGTAATATGGCTAAAAATACCTTCCGGCCATCCGAATTCTTTTACAGCATTCGTTATAACATCAGCCATGATTTGAGAGGTCATAGGATGAGCCGGATGAGCTTTTACAATCACAGGACATCCTGCTCCTATGGCACTTGCAGTATCACCACCTGCGGTGGAAAAAGCAAACGGAAAATTGCTGGCTCCAAAGACCACTACAGGCCCTAATCCTATAGTATACTTTCTGAGATCTCCTTTCTGTTTTTCAGGCTGGGCAAGATCAATTCTTGGTTCTGTATATATTCCGGAAGCTACCGCTTTCGCATAACTTCGCCATTGGCCTACTGTTCTTGCTTTTTCACCTGTAAGTCTTGCCAGAGGTAATGAGGTTTCAGTATGAGCGGTAGTTAAAAGTTCTTCACCTAAAGCTTCAATCTGATCGGCAACAGTATTCATAAATGCTGCCCGTTCTTTTATCGTTGTATTTTTAAGGAATTGATAAGCTTCAGAAGCCATCTGAATGCTCAGATCAATATTTTGTTTTGATGTTTCTTCGATCATAGCTTTATTCTGATGTTAATTCAATACCGGACGGTTGGTTCTGCCCTCTTCAATAATCTTGTTAACTCTTTCTGCTTCTTCACCCTGAAGCTCAAGACGTGGTGCTCTTACATATGGATTGCTTATTCCTTCAGCGGTGGCAGCCAGTTTAATATATTGGATCAGCTTTGGATGAATATCCAGTTCTAGCAATGGCATAAACCATCTGTAAATAGCTACGGCTTTCATATTGACCTGTTTTAGCATAATTATACATGGCCATTGTCTCGTTGGGAAAAGCATCTACCAATCCTGCAACCAATCCATCAGCACCAAGTAGTAAGGTTTCAAGACAAATAGTATCTACACCACCAAGAATTTTAATCCTTTTTCCAAAACGGTTGATCATTCGAGTTACATTCGCCAGATCTCTGGTAGATTCTTTCACTGCCTGAATGGTTGGATATTCAATAAGCTCATCAAACATTTCTAAGGTTACATAAATTCCGTAATCAACAGGATTGTTATAAATAAGAATAGGAAGATCTGTAGCACTAGCCACAGCTTTGAAATATTCTACCACTTCACGGCTGTCTGCTTTATAACGCATTGGCGGGAGAAGCATTAATCCATCCGCTCCCAGTTCTTTTGCTTTTTGGGCAAAGCCTACTGCATTTTTGGTAGTATTTTCAGAAAGGTTAAGAATAACGGGAATTCTGCCTTGTGTCATTTTTTTTGCATATTGGAGAAGTTCAAACTTTTCTTCGGTTTCCAAGACACTGGCTTCTCCTAATGTTCCGGCAAGGATAATTCCATGAACTCCGGCTTTAATCTGGGCTTCTGTATTGACTGCAAACATTTCAAAATCAATCTTTCCCTCTTTTGTAAAAGGAGTTAATACAGCAGGATAAATCCCTTCCCAGTTTAGTTTTGTACTCATATCAAATAATATTTATTCAAAACTAAGTGAATTTTAAAATAATAAATGTTAATATTTTAATGTATTCTAACCGTATTTTAACATGTTGTTATTCATGATCCATAGTTGCTTCTTTATAATGCTTCAGATATTCTTTTGGGGAGTATTTCATAATAGATTTAAAAACCCGGTTGAAATTGGTAAGGCTGTTGAATCCACTGTTAAAGGCAACAGAAGAAATACTGTACATACTGCTGGAGGTTAATAATCTGCAGGCTCTTTGCACCCGTAATTCATTAAGGTATTGAATATAGGTAATTCTGGTACGTTTTTTAAAAGATCTGCAAAATGCCTGTGGTGTCATACATGCTTTTTTTGCAATCGCGTCAAGAGTAAGTTTCTGCTGGGTGAAATTTTTCTTAATATAAGTTTGGGCATCAATAATTCTCTGGTCATTGTCAGAAATATGATTGGGAAGGTTCTTTTCTGAAGATAAAGGAATATGCAGATGCCTGTTTTGCATCAGGTGATTAAGAATCTTTATAAAGTCTAGAATCTGTTCTATGCCTTGGGTCTTGTGCAGGGCTGCCATGCTCTCACCCACGTTTGCTTTTAATTTTGATGCCACCTGAAATCCTATTTTTGAGTGTTCAATGAAGTTTTTAAGCTCTTCAAATTCAGGTAAATCAAAAAAAGCAGCTATTTTTTTATCAGGATCAAAAAATATAGAAATGGCATGAACTTTCTGCTTTTCATTTTCATCAAAATCTCCTTTGAAAACGTGGGATTGATTGGCACCCAGATAAAAAATATCTCCGGGTTCAAAGGTAAAGAGGTTTTGTTCTATCGCCAGAGTACCATGTCCTTTAAGGATCCACATGATCTGTGTCTCCGTATGCCGATGGAAATAAGGATAGAAATTAGGCATAATATCTTCCTGAATACGGATACTTTTGTTGGTATCGGCAGGAACTGAGAACTGAAGACTCTTCATACAATCAATATGTTATGAAATTAATGAATGGGAATGTTAAAATATTGCCGAATTTAAGCAAAATATGAACATTAAGTATGATATTAAAATACAACCTTTACATATTTATTATTTTAATGAATAAATGGCTATAAATAGTACAAAATCGTAACTTTAAACTTTTAAAATAAAAAGTATTCATAATATATGTTTTCAGCACAGACTTATCAAGACAGAAGAGCCGTATTACAGAGCAATGTGGCTAGTGGAATTCTATTGTTTTTAGGAAATATAGAAAATCCTGTAAATTTTGAGCATAATCCTTATTATTTCCGTCAGGATAGTACTTTCTTGTATTATTTTGGAATTCAGGAGCCAAAGATTGCTGCTATTATTGATATTGATGAAAATAAAACCATTGTTTTCGGAGATGAACTGAGTATTGATGACATCGTATGGATGGGAAGACAGGAAACATTAAAAGAAAAGAGCCAAAAGTCTGGTGTACAGGAAACTTTACCCTATTCGGAACTTTCTCAATACCTTCTGAAAGCACAGGCATCCGGAAGAAAGGTACATTATCTTCCTCCTTATCAGCCTTCTAACAAAATCTTATTAACAGACCTTTTAGGGATTAATATTGCAGCATTACAGCCTTCTGTGGAAATGATTAAAGCTGTTGTAAAGCAACGTTCCATAAAAGAAGCCCAGGAAATTGTGCAGATCGAAGAAGCGGTGAATGTCTCTAATGAAATGCATTTACTGGCCATGCGAATGGCTAAACCGGGTATTAAAGAATACGAAATAGCCAATGCTATTCAATATCTTGCTGCTAATAAGGAGTGCCAGATGTCTTATCCGCCGATTGTTACCATCAATGGAGGCATACTTCACAATCATTATCGTCTGAATACCTTGAAAGATGGAGATCTTTTCCTAAATGATTCCGGAGCAGAAACAGCTATGGGATATGCAGGAGATTTAACAAGAACATTTCCTGTAAGCAAAGCCTTTAGCACAAAACAAAAAGAGATCTATGAAATTGTTCTGAATTCATTCAATAATGCTCATCATCTTTTGAAACCTGGAGTTAAATTTATAGATATTTATCTGAAAGCATCTCAGTATTTGGTAGAGGGACTTGTTGATTTAGGGTTAATGAGAGGTAATCCTGAAGAGGCGGTGAAAAATAACGCTCATACTCTGTTTTTCCAATGTGGATTGGGACATATGATGGGATTGGATGTACATGATATGGAAGATCTTGGCGAGCAGTATATTGGGTATACTGAAGAAGAGCCCAAAGATACCCAAACATTTGGTCTTAAATCTTTACGTTTAGGAAAGGCTTTGGAACCAGGTTTTGTAGTAACTGTTGAACCAGGAATTTACATGATCCCGGAACTGATTGATATCTGGCAGGCTGAAAATAAAAATGCAGAATTTATTAATTATGATAAAGTAAATGAATACCGAAATTTCGGTGGCGTTCGTGTAGAAGACGACTTCCTGATTACTGATGATGGGTACCAACTCCTTGGAGGTGGATTAATTACAACCGTTGAGGAAATTGAAAATTACAGAGCAGAATATTTAGCTTAACAGATACAAACATGAAGAATATAAAGAAAATAACGGCTATTGCCTTATACTTTTTGTGCCTGTCGCCATTGGCCGCTCAAAAAACACAATGGACTCCTGACGGCAATGCTTACTACTCATTTACTAAGAATGGTGTCGGGATTATTGATGTCCTGAATCCTGGAAAAGATCAGGCTTTTTTAAGTAATAATGAATTGATTCCTGCCGGAAGCTCTACTGCTTTAGAAGTACAAAGCTTTCAGGTTTCACCGGATGAGAAAAGTTTATTGCTTTTTACCAATACCCAGAAAGTATGGCGTGACAATACACGAGGAGATTATTGGATCTTTGATAAGAACACTAAAAAGCTTACTCAGCTCGGGAAAGGCCTTCCCACTGCATCATTAATGTTTGCCAAATTCTCTCCTGATGGCAAAAAAGTGGCTTATGTATCGAAGCATAATATGTATATTGAAGATCTTTCCAGCCATGAACTGACAAAGATTACTTCCGATGGTACAGATGGGATGATTAATGGTACTTTCGACTGGGCATATGAAGAAGAATTCGGGACTCAGGATGGCTTCAGATGGTCTCCTGACGGAAGTAAATTGCTTACTGGAAGCTGGATGCGCGAGGTACAAAAAATTTCCTGATGATCAATAATACAGACAGTCTGTATTCATTTACGATTCCTGTAGAATATCCGAAAGTAGGTGAAAATCCTTCGGGATGCAGTATATGGTTCTATGATCTTGCATCAAAATCTTCTAAAAAAGCAGATATAGCGGGTGATGCAATACAACATTATATTCCCAGAATGGAATGGGTATTGGATTCTAAATCTATTATTTTGCAGCAATTGAACAGGAAACAGAATCAAAGTAAAATTATTGTTGCGGATGCTCAGTCTGGAAGCAGCAAAACCATTTATACAGAAACAGATAATGCATGGATTGATATCAAATCCCGTTGGAATGAGAATGACCCAAGTGGTTGGGACTGGATCAATAATGGGAAAGAGTTTTTGTGGCTGTCCGAAAAAGACGGCTGGAGGCATATTTATAAAATAGATATGAATGGTAATGAAACATTGATTACAAAAGATGCTTTTGATGTTATAAAGCCCGAGTTTTTTGATGTTCCCAATAAGCAAATCTACTTTTTAGCCTCGCCTAATAATGCAACTCAGAAGTATCTGTATAAAGTAAGTATGCAGGGCGGAAAGGCTCAAAGAATAACTCCTGATACCTATTCCGGATCCAATCAATACATGATCTCTCCCAACGGGAAAATTGCCATGTTTAATAACAGCAGTGTAAGTTCGCGTTCAGCAGGTGCTGTGGTATCATTGCCTGAACATAAAGAGCTTGTAGCTGCTAAGAGTAGTTCAAAAACTGATCCGGCAAGATCTAAAGCTGAGTTTTTCCAGATAGCAACACAGGATGGAGCAACCTTAGATGGATGGGTCGTAAAACCTAAAAATTTTGATCCTAACAAAAAATATCCGATTGTTTTCATGGTGTATGGTGAACCTGGTTCACAGACGGTAACAGATAATTTCTATACAGGCAGAAACGGTTTATATATTGGCGATATGGCTCAGGATGGTTATCTGTACGTTTCCCTTGAAAACCGTGGAACACCAGCTCCTAAAGGACGTGAATGGAGAAAATCTATCTACCGTAAAATAGGACAACTTAACATTCGTGATCAGGCTATGGGAGCGAAGGCTCTGTTTGCAAAATGGCCGTATGTGGATACCTCCAGAGTGGCTGTATGGGGCTGGAGCGGTGGTGGTTCTTCCACATTAAATCTTTAGGACAATACCCCGATATTTACCAGACCGGAATTGCCATTGCTCCGGTGGCTAACCAATTATTCTATGATAACATCTATCAGGAACGTTATATGGGGCTTCCACAGGAAAACAGAGAAGATTTTGTAAATGGCTCTCCGTTGGCTTATGCTAAAAACCTGAAAGGAAATCTTTTATTGGTTCACGGAACAGGTGATGATAATGTACATTACCAAAATACAGAAGTTTATATTAATGAACTGGTAAAATACAACAAACAGTTTCAGTTGATGTCTTATCCTAACAGAACTCACTCTATCAGTGAAGGAGAAGGAACATCATTGCATTTAGCCACCATGTTTACCAAATATTTGAAAGAACATTGTCCTCCGGGAGGAAGATAAGTTATGCAATAGGAGTCTCACAGGAATGTGGGGCTTTTTTTTGAGTAAGGAAGTTGGAGGCTGGAAGATGGAAGTACTTGAAGTGAGAAAGCAATATCATTTCTTTTTATTACTTTTAAGAAGAAGTTAAAAATGTGATTCAGAGGTTATATACGAAATAGTAACTTCCAGCTTCCCTCTCCCATCTTCCAGCCTCTCATTTAACAAATTATCACTAAATTTGATTACCTATAACACTATCAATTGAAACTACCACTCACCTATTATTCCAATCAGGATGTTCTTTTTCTGGCTCAGGATCTTCTGGGAAAAGTACTTTTTACCAAAATTGATGGCGAAATAACTGCTGGAATCATTGTAGAAACGGAAGCGTACAGGGGAATCTCAGACAAAGCATCTCATGCTTATGGGGGCAGACGTACAGATCGTACAGAAACTTTATACAGCCATGGTGGCGTTTCATATGTTTACTTATGTTATGGAATCCATCACCTTTTTAATGTAGTGACTTCTGTGGTGGATGAGCCTCATGCCGTCTTGGTGAGAGCGATTGAACCTTTAATCGGAAGTGAAATTATGGAACACAGGAGAAACATGCCGGCTTCCAAAGCTGCAATCTCTTCTGGGCCCGGATCTGCTGCGAAAGCTTTGGGAATTGATCGTTCCTTTAATAAAAAAGATCTGCAGGGACATGAAATCTGGATTGAAGATCATGGAATTCGTTATACTTCTGATGATATTATTGCCGGATCTCGCATAGGAGTTGCTTATGCACAAGAAGATGCATTGTTACCATGGCGTTTTTTTGTAAAAGGAAATAAATACGTGAGTAAACCGAATACACTATAGAGGTTACAATGGATGAATGGTCAAATAAAGTTCTTTATAATAAACAACAAGATCATCCAGAGAAATCCCCGGTTTAAACCACTGGGATTAGGCAACACCCAAACTTGTACCCCGCAAAAGTCTTCTGGCTGTAAACCCCATTGAATTTCTTTCTTTTTAGAAAAGGCTTTATAGGCAGCCTTACCAAGAAAAGCCACATATTTAGGCTGAAATTCTGTTATTTTGGCTTTAAAAGACTCAAGAGCATCATCAAACTCTTCTTTTGAAAGTTCATCAGCCCGGGACGTTGCTCGTGCAACCGCTGTTGTTAAGCCGCATTTGAAGTCTAAAATAACAGTATCATTTACAGCATCAATTTCATAAGGAGTAAATCCGGATTGATGGAGGACTTTCCAGAAACGATTGCTCCGCCCTGAAAAGTGATGGCCATCATTTGATGATTTTAGACCTGGATTAATTCCACAAAAAATAACATCGAGATTAGAAGTAATGATATCTGTTAACATAATTGAATATATCCATTTTATTTTTACAGCTTAAAGGTATCAAATATTCTTGCTATTCAGACTTAGATTGAAAATGAAATAAGTCTTCCCTAAAATATTGATTGTATTCCTCTGTAAATAAGGCCGGTGATTTCGAATTGAAGAACTAAGCATTCCCTTCTCCTGTAGGGGTATCAAAAATTATTTGAATTTTGAAGCGGTGGTCAAATACAATACTCCATCACAGGCATTATAAATCAATAAACGGCTTATAAGTTCGGCCAATAGGAAGCCTTTTCCCTTTAACCTGTACAATGGTTGCTGATTTCACCTCTATCTTAGGTTTGGAAATAATATAAGACTTATGGATACGGGTAAATATACTTGGATTGAGACTGGCTTCTATCTTACTGATTGGCATTTTAAAGGTAAAAGTATCCGTTTTGGTGTGAATGTGAATGTATTCCCTTAAACTTTCAATATAAAATATATCCTGAAGAATAATCTTTACCTGTTTTTTACCACTATGAATAAAGATGTAATCTCGTTCCGCAATTTCCAATAAAGCATCTTCAGCTTCCATTAGATACTTGAATTTCCCAACAGCATTCACAAAGCGGTCATAAGGAATAGGTTTAAGCAAATAATCTGTAATATCCAGTTCATAGCCTTCTAAAGCATATTGATGATAGGCAGTAGTTACTATAACCAATGGCGGATTCTTTAGCTTTTTTAAAAAATCAAAGCCCTTTATTACGGGAAGATGCAGATCTAAAAACATAAGATCTACTTGATGAAGCCCCAAAAGACTGATTGCATGAACAGCATCAGCACATTTGCCTATAAGGTTCAGTTCAGGATCCCGGGATATAAAAGTTTCGAGAATTTCTGCGGCGATCGGTTCGTCTTCTACAATAATGCAGTTGTACTTTTTAAGAGCTTGATGTATCATTGAAATCAATGTTGAGTTGTACAATATATCTGTCGCTTTTATCTTCTACAGTCAATGTATGGTTAGGATAAAGCAGTTCAAGCTGTCGGCGGATATTTTTCAGTCCTATTTTCGTGGAATGAATTTGAGTTTTTTCTTCCTTTGAATTTTCAATACGATACATGAGGATACTATTTCTTAATTCGATATCAATAGAGATGAAAGATTCGCCCAAACTTTCGGAAACACCATGTTTGAAAGCATTTTCAACAAATTGAATAAGAATAAGAGGTGAAATTTCCAGAGAAGGATCATCTATATTTTCCTGTAAACTGACATTCAGATGATGGTAACGTATTTTTTGAATTTGGATAAAATCCTTTATATTTTCAATATCTTTTTCTATGGAAATATTCTTTTCTGCAGCATCACAAATATTGTAGCGCATAATTTTTGAAAGCTTTAGAATTACATCAGGAGTTTCATCCGCTTTTTTAAGAGCCATTCCGTAGATATTGTTTAAGGTATTAAACAGAAAATGAGGATTAATTTGTGCTTTTAGCATGGTAAGCTCCTGATCCAGCTTTTCAGATTTTAATAGGGAAATTTGCTCTTTCAAAAGATTTTTCTGTCTTGTAATTTCAACCCCGAAAATAAGTCCTACCATAAAAATAAGATCCATAAAGGAATTGAAGGCTACTAAACCATTAATGTATCCCGATGGCTGCTTATTATCTAACATTTCTGTAACTCCATAGATATAAGGGTAAATGATATAATGAGTAAAAAATCGATGCCCTAAAACCGCAACAATAATAATGAAAATAGAAATCAAGTATCTGAAAATCTTCTTGATGGATATTTTTTCATAGATATACAATAAGGAATAGGCTAACGGAATTTTAACCAGAAGATAGCCTAGTTCCAGAATAAGAGTATTCTGAAGCCGTATTTGCCATTTGAAATTAGGAAACTGATACCGAGACCAATAAAAATCAAGATAAGCTTCCAGTATAAAGTACAATACCCAAAAAAGGGAATGAGTCTGTAATTTGGATTTTCTATTTGATCTCAAGCTTGTTATGATTTAAAAATACAAATTAATACTGTTTAGTCAAATATAAAAATATAAAGGCTATAAAAACTATTCTTTTATCTACAAACGGCTTTTAATTAAGATCTATTAGTAAAGATTATTGACTTCTTTTTCGTAAATGAACTTCAGGAATCATGAGATTCAGAAAACAAAAAATAAGCAAAATATTAAATTCAATACCATTGGTGCCTCCTCCTACAACAAACCAGCCATTATCCCAGTGAACGTAATAGATTCCAAAAACAAAGATCAGGATATTGCAAATGGCAACAGGCCTGATATAATGATCAAACCAAAGTGCCGGAACTGAAAAAAGATGAATAAGTTTAATTCCCCAGGCCAAATAAAGACCTATGGGACTAAACCCTATTACATTCAGATAATGAAGCCCAAAATCATTGACATCACCACTGAAGATAGAAACTACACTATGCATCAGTAAAATGACTGATAGCGCAACGCGAAGGAAGAAATTCTTTTTCATGAAACCAAAAGTAGACATCAGAACTATAGAGTGTGTTCTGATGTCTATTAATAGCTCTTAAGTATATATAAAAACATCTTTATCATTCATGACAAAGATGTTAACTAATGAAATATAACTTCTATATCCCTCTAAAATAAGGAACTCGCTTTTCAATAAAAGCGACAATACCTTCTTTATGATCTTCAGTTTTGATAAGTTCGTTAAATAAACATGCTTCCTGTTTCAAACCATCAGCAATGCATAGCTCCAATCCTTTGTCTAGTGATTGCTTCGCTTTTGTAATTGCAGAAGGGCCTCTGGATGCAATTGTATTGGCTAATTTTAAAGCCTCATTCATTAATTCCTCTTGGGGTACAATCTGATTCACAAATCCAAATTCTTTACAAGTTTGTGCAGGGTAAAGTTCTCCAGAGAAAATCATTTCTTTTGCTTTATATAGGCCAATGGCTTTAGGTAAGCGGAGAGTACCTCCTAAACAGGGTACAATACCAAACATAGCTTCTGGTAATCCAAACTTTGCTTTTTCGCTGGCCAAAATTATATCACAAGATAACGCCAATTCACACCCTCCTCCTATGGCAACTCCATTTACCGCTGCAATGACAGGAAAATGTAACATTCCTATTGCATTGATTGCTGCTTGTGCCGCTTCACCGAAATCTTTTTTTTCCTCCGATGTCATTTCTTGCATTGCCTTGAGGTCTGCGCCTGAAACAAATGCTTTTTCTCCTACTCCTGTAATAATCAATACGCGAATTTCTTTATTTCTTTTGATTTGCTCGGCAAAGGACTTTAATTCATTTAAAACTTGTTTATTGATACTATTTAAAACTTGAGGACGATTTATGGTTAGAATACCAATATGCCCTTCTTGTCTGTATAATAAATTGGTAAAGTTCATGATCTGATTTTTTAGATTAAAAATATCCTGATCATCTTTGGTATTTACCTTGAATTGTGTAGCTGGATAATCCACCATAGAATGTTTGAGATCTAATAAAGACCACCACCATGATATGGAAGAAATTTCTTTCGGCGGGTTTATATACTGTTTACAATTCCTTGTGATTGTAAAGTCACGCCCTTTTTGGTCATTAGCTACTTTATATCGTTTATTGGTACTGCAAAAAATAAGATTTCCTGAGATAACATCTTCCAAACCTTTAAAATATAAAGTTACGGGTTCGTAGATGTATGGAAATTTCTGTTTTAAAGATTGATACAAAAGCAAAATCTGATTACGAAGATCTATGGCTTTAGATATAGCCTGCTCCTCATTAAGATCCGGATAGGTAATAAGGTAAATTTGAATAATGTTATTGTAATATCCGGTATTAGAAGCTTTCTCTTTCTCATAAGAATAGATATCATTATCGAGAAGTGCAGCAAAAGCAATAGATTTGGTTAAAACCTGTATAACAGGATTGTTAGATTCTAGAGTACTTAGTTGTACATTGTTTACACATTGTGCTAAAGCAAACGGGATATCCATTCCGCCGCTGGCTATTCTTAAGGCACAAAAAGTAGTAAGATCCGGATATTTATTTTGAATTTTATATGCATTTTCCCATTGTATCCCGGATGTAAAGGATCCAACAGCTTTCATCAGGTTATTGATTTGAGGGATTTCTGCCCAGGAACTTAATCTGGCTTTAAGATCTAAAAGAGCCTCTACAATGGGGTTTTCAGGCAGGAGCCCAAGGTGAGAAAAATTCTGATAGGAGGGTTCTTCGCAAATGTATTTTAAACCAGTAAAAGAAATGATAAATTCGGGAAGGCTTTTATGAAGAAGAATTTCTTCTCCTACATCATCTAAAAGGCATACCCAAGAGCAAAAATCTGTGATATCTCTCACCTGAAAATTTTTGATATCAGGATAACTGAGTGCCGTAAAATAAGCGCCGGCATTGGCTGCCTGATATCCATTTTCTATGAGTTGGTATTTTTTTAACCAGCCTATTGATTCCTGTAAGGCGGTTTCTGGTTTTTTGATTTCCGACAATGGAAATTCATGAATGATTGTGTTCATAATATTTGAATGATTTAGGTGTTTTTTGTGGAGTATGCTGCCCAAAAATGAGAGCTAATGATTTTCCTGCTACAAATTCATAGAATTCATACCTACAGAAAGAGAGCCGGGAATGTGTTAATAAAATAGTATTAGGTCTATATATATCAGGTCAAGTCTGTGTTTTTGATGCAGGATTATATAATACTTCAATATCAGAACAGGCAGGATGATTGAGATTCAGACTCCGAAAAGGAATCTCTTTAATCATAGAGGGAGTTATTTTAAATTTCATTTTCATTTTGTTGTGGTGTTATCATGTAAATATAATTAATTAAAATTCACATATAGTTATTTATATTTAAATAATATTTATTTTTTTATTGAAATAAATGTATTATCTTTAAATTGTAGTTAACATACTCTACAATTAGATCTTAGTATTATATGAATACTTTTTTACGGGCATCCAACTATTAAGTATTTGTTACAGACATGACATAGAAATTAACATTTAGATTATTCCCTTAATTGTGATTTTTAAAATATAATTATTATTTTTGCAACATTAGATTAAAAGAAATCAGTAAAACCAGACTAAAGAAAACCATCCTTCCTGATCTGAAGTAACCATCTTCCCTCTAAGGCTTCTTCTGATTAGTATTGACGAGTGACAAGTTTATTCAGTATCGATTCTAATACACAAATTCCAACTAAAAAACAAAAGAGTGGCCGTCGTGACCACTCTTTTATAGATGTATTTTTTTACCTTTAATTCTGACTTAAGGTTTTCTTTACAAATTCTTCAAGTTCCTTTTCATGGAGATTTTTAGCGATAATTGTTCCCTCACTATTAATGATTACATTAAAAGGAAGCTCATCAATTTCATAGGCTTTTGCCACAGGACTTTTCCAGAATTTTAAATCACTGATCTGTATCCAGTTAATGTTAAAACGGTCTATGGCTTTCTGCCAGCTGTCTTTATTTTTATCTAAAGAAACACCAATGATTTCAAACTTGTTCGCTTTCACCTGATCCGAATAAGTATCGTATAAAGTTTTCAGTTGAGGTTGTTCTCCTACACATGGAGCACACCAGGTAGCCCAAAAATCAATAAGAACCAGTTTCCCTTTTAGGCTTGAAAGCGAAAATGAGGTTCCATCTGCTCTAGACATGGTAATCTCCGGAGCCTTCTTCCCTACTTCAATTTTGTTTTGAGCCAATGAATATCCTGAAAACAGGATTGAAAATATTATTATAAAACCGGTTTTCATATTAATCATTTGTAGGATAATCTTTATCTAGCCAGTCCGTTTTGATATTTTTAGGAAGATTTAAAAGCTTTGCATTTTTGAATCCCAGTTCCATTAATAAGTTAAATGCAGGTCGAATGTTTGGACACTTTACAAAAGGACAACATCCACAGTAGATCACAATTTCTTTATTTTTTGGAATGTCTTTAAGATAATTTCTTAATTTTTCCAGATTCTCAGGCTCATGAGTGGGACCTATATCTACAGACCCTTTTATAATCGCCTCTGGCCCTACGGAAATAATCAATATATCCTTAGTCTTGTGCTTTACTATTCTGGATGCCAATAATGCCGGATCCATCAGTTGGCTCTCTTTCCATGGATCTTGTGTTTGTTGTGCCTGGCTGAAAATGGAACAGACAAAACACATCATCATAAATAAATACTTCATGCTTCTATTTTTCACAAATATAAATGATTTGCTTAATTTTAAAGAGGTTTTTGAAGGTGTTCTTTTGCTTTTATTAAGTGATTTTATTCTTTTTAGGAGTAATATGAACTACATTGGCCGCTCCCGGTTCTATAATCAGTTGGGTTCCCAATCCCCTTTCTTGTTCACGTCCCTGGATGGCAGAACCTGTTGCTAGTGTCAATTTTCCTTTAAAAACCGGATGTGGTGGAATTAATGATATTTCAATTTCCTCCTCTTCAAGCTGTATAACAATGGAAGTTGCATCAATACGATGACGGGTTCCATCTTTAGCTATTGCAAATACCGGATAAGGTTTAGTTTCTTCCATGTAATATGATTTTTAGCAAAGATAAAATTTCAAATGAATCCACTTTTTGTATTTTAGTAGTGAAAAATGAATAACAGTCAATAATTGACGGTAATTTCAATAATTTTAAAGTATTCTTTCATTCTATGAAAATCAATCCTCCAGATCATTGGGTAAATTTTATAAAGGTTTTTACTAACAAGTTCAAAGATGACATTGTTTATGATGTAGTACGTGTTTTCAGAACCGAAGAAGAGATTCAGGAACGCTATGATACTTATGGGTTTGAAGAATTTCTTCCGGGATATATTCCTGTAGTGGATGATTCCGGTGGGCAGGTTGCTGTCATATCGAAAGATGGCAGTAATACAAAAGTATATCTAAGTTCATATGGAACACTGCAGGAACAGTATTTTGAAGTTTTAGATCGTGACCTATTCCACTGGATGCAGAGGAAATTTCCTTTTGATAGAGAGCAAAAGACAATATCAGCTGCAGAAATTAAGAAAAGAGAAGAACACAATACTTTATGGTTTCAAAAGATTTTATCATTTCCTTTCATTATAGAGTTTTTGAAAGTACCAATCAGCATTGAAGGACTTGCGTTACCTGAGAATTTTGCTTCTGCAGAGCATATCTATTATTTTCAGGATGGGTATCACTATAATTCTGTTGAGAATAAAGTTCTGACAGGTGATGCTCTGGGAGAGTTTAAGCCAACCTGGATTGTCTTGGCCTCCAATTATTTTGCAGATCCTTTTTTTGTAGACTTGAATGAAGCTAAAAATGATTTTCCCGTCTATTTTGCTTATCAAGGACAAGGAAATTGGGAACCTCTAAAAGTTGCTGAAAGTTTAAAAACATTTCAGAAAATATTAAATGTAATGCAAAGCTTAAGAACCGATAAAACGAGTTTAATTGATTATTTCGATGAAAATATAGATCTTGAAAACCCTTTCTGGAAGGAAGTATACGCAAGTATTGAAGACGAGAATGAATGTGATTCAGAACCAATAGAACCATATGAATCAATAGGTTCAGAAGCCCATTTGTACATTACCGATATCGGACCTAATAAAATGAAGGTTATTGCATTACTAAAAAAAGAATTCGGTCTCTCCGGAACAGAAGCTCTGGAGCTCAGTAAAAAACCTAAAATATTGTTCAGAACCGGGTATAGTAAATGGCTGGAGTATGACCGTAAGCAACTGGAAGAGCTCGGTGCGAAAGTTGAATTCGTAATCTTGGATTAATAATTATCCAAGATTTTCAGTCTCTGGTATCACAATAATTTCTTATTGTTTTTAAAGGCGTTTTATCTATTTAAAGACAAATATTTTATACATTTATATAAAGTATTGTGAATCAAAAAGACCTTTATCATGGAAGAAACATTCCAGCCTGATGCTATTATTATTGGAACCGGTTTAGCTGGACTTACTGCTGCGATGGAAATCACGGATGTCGGGAAAAAAGTATTGCTTCTGGATCAGGAAACCGAACAAAATATCGGTGGACAGGCTTTCTGGTCATTTGGTGGACTTTTCCTCATTAACTCTCCCCAACAACGAAGAGTGGGGATTAAAGATTCTTATGAACTGGCTTTACAAGATTGGAAAGGAACGGCAGGTTTCGACCGTGAAGAAGATTATTGGCCTCGTAAATGGGCAGAAGCGTATCTGAAATTTGCAGCCGGTGAAAAATATGAATACATTTCTAAACTTGGTATTAAACTAATGTTTATGGTAGGCTGGGCAGAACGTGGTGACGGATCGGCCACCGGCCACGGAAATTCTGTTCCCCGTTTTCATGTAAGTTGGGGAACAGGTACAGGCGTTATAAAACCTTTTGTGAAAAAAGCCTATCAAGCTAAAGAAAAAGGTCTCTTACAAATGAAATTCCGGCATAGAGTAACAGAATTGATCGTTAAAAACGGAAAGATAACAGGTCTGAAAGGTGATATTCTTGAAAATGATGCTCAGGAAAGAGGCGTTGCTACCAACAGAAATATAATCTCACAATTTGAATATTCTGCTAGTCATATTATCATTGCCTCAGGAGGTATAGGAGCCAATCACGAATTGGTAAGGAAAAACTGGCCCGAAAGACTGGGAACTCCTCCGGAAAATATGGTTTGTGGAGTTCCTGCCTATGTAGATGGGAAGATGATTGGTATTGCTGAAAATGCAGGAGCCAATATCATCAACCGTGATCGCATGTGGCATTATACAGAAGGTTTACAAAACTGGAATCCTATCTGGCCTAATCACGGAATTCGAATACTTCCCGGCCCTTCTTCCCTATGGTTGGATGCCAAAGGAAACGCCTCCCTGCTCCATTTCTTCCAGGATTTGATACTCTGGGTACTCTGAAGTATATTCAGGATTCAGGATATTCTTATTCTTGGTTTATTCTGACTCAAAAAATCATCAAAAAAGAATTTGCACTTTCTGGTTCTGAACAGAATCCGGATATTACCAATAAGGATTATATTCTTTTCCTGAAACGAATATTTGGTAAAAAAGCTCCCGGTCCCGTTGAAGCTTTTAAAGAGCATGGTAAAGATTTTATTGTTTCTGACAACCTTAAAGATCTGGTAGAAAAAATGAATCAACTGACAGGCAATCACCTTCTGAATTATGAAAAAATAAAATCTCAGATCGAAGCCAGAGATCGAGAACTGGACAATCAATTTTCAAAAGATACCCAGGTTAATTATATCAGAAGTACCCGAAGCTATTTGGGGGATAAATTGGGGAGAGTGGCAACTCCACATAAGATTCTTTCTCCTGAAAATGGCCCTTTAATTGCAGTTAGGCTGAATATTTTAACCCGAAAGACATTGGGTGGAATAAAAACCAACCTTAACGGACAGGTTTTAAGAGAAGATGATAGCATTATTGAAGGACTTTATGCTGCTGGTGAAGTGGCTGGCTTCGGTGGTGGCGGAATGCACGGATACCGCGCTTTAGAAGGAACATTTCTTGGTGGATGTATTTTCTCAGGAATGAAAGCCGGAAAGTATATTGCCGGATTAAAAAAGGATAATTCAAATCTATAAAGCCACGGAATGAGCAACTATTATAATAACAAAGTCGTTTGGATTACAGGAGCGTCATCAGGAATTGGTGAAGCTTTGGTAAAAGAACTGGCAGAGAATAGCAATGCAAAAGTGATTCTTTCCTCCAGAAACGAGGAACAGTTGTATGAAGTGGCCGAAAGTATTGGACTTACCGTTAATCAATATGCAGTAATTCCTTTGGATCTGAAGAACTATAAAGAAATGCCTACTATCGCAGCTCAAGCTGTAGCAGCCTTTGGGAAATTGATATTCTGATCAATAATGCAGGATTATCCCAACGTTCTCTGGCCATGGAAACAGATATAGAAGTGGATAAGCGTTTAATGGATGTCGATTTTATCGGGACAGTAGCTTTAACGAAAGCTGTAATTCCTTATATGATAAAAAATCAAGGCGGGCAGATTGCGGTAGTTTCAAGTCTTATGGGTGTATTCGGAGCACCAATGCGGAGTGGCTATGCTGCGGCTAAACATGCTCTTCATGGTTTCTTTGATGCTTTACGGGCTGAATTGTATGCTCAACGTATTTCGGTAACGATAATTTGTCCGGGATTTATACAAACCAACATTTCCATTCATGCGGTAACGGGTGATGGCTCAACACAAGGAACGATGGATGATGCCACGAATAACGGTATGCCGGTAGATGTTTCGCTAAAAAAATGCTGAATGCCATTGAAAAAAAGAAAAACCAAAAAGCCATCGGCGGCAAAGAAGTATTGGGGGTTTATCTGAAGAGATTCTTCCCTGCCCTGTTGGCAAAAATCATCCGAAAAGCAAAGGTAGTCTGAAATTTTTTTTATAAAGAATAAATAGTTCGTGAAATTATAGTTTTAATGGCTTGCCTAAAATAATTAGGACTTTATGAAATTGATGCTTCTTCTATCAGTAAAATGTATCCGTTTTAAAGTAATATGTCTACCTGTTTTGAAATAGAGTGCCTGTACATTTGTATCATAAAATAATCACAGTGTTCATCACTAAAAAACAAGTATTATGATTCAATCAGTAACATTTAAAAACCTTAATTGGGACGTAGCAGCAAACCTGTATTTCCCACCTAACTTTGACGAGAATAAAAAATATGCAACCATTATCAGTGCTCATCCGATAGGAAGCTGCAAAGAACAAACCTCCGGAAATGTGTATGGACAGGCATTAGCAGATGCAGGATTTGTAGTATTGGCATTCGATGCTTCATTTCAGGGAGCCAGTGGCGGAGATATCCGTTTCATTGAAGATCCTACATTAAGAGTAGAAGATTTCCGTTGTGCTTGCGATTATCTTGTCACTCTTCCCTATGTAGATGAAAAACGTATTGGAGTATTAGGAATCTGTGGCGGCGGCGGTTATGCAATGAATGCCGCAATGACAGAACGCCGTATCAAAGCTATTGGAAGCGTTACAGGGGTTAACTATGGGAGACTTTGGAGAGAAGCATTTGGAAACTGGAGTCCTATTGAAGCGCTGGAGAAAATTGCAGAGCAACGTACTGCAGAAGTAAGAGGAACAGAACGTCTTATTGGCCAGTTTTTACCGTCATCTGTGGAGGCAGGAAAAGCAGCAGGAATTAAAGATATTGACGTGTTGGAAGCTACAGAGTACTACAAAACTCCTAGAGGTGAAAAACCTCATGGAGCAACAAGTTATTTATATTCCAGAAGCAGTGCCGCAGTGGGTTGGGACGCTTTTCATTTGGCAGAAGTATTATTAAGTCAGCCATTAATGGTTGTAATTGGTGATAAACCCGGAGGTTTTGGAGCTTACAGAGATGGACTGGAAATTATGAGAAGAGCTAGATCTGAGAAAAAAGAGCTTGTTATTGCAGAAGGATGGTCGCATTATGAATTATATGATCAGCCGGAACCCGTAAAAATAGCATTAGACAAATTGATTCCTTTCTATCAGGAAAATCTGTAGCAGAATGCTGGACTTGGTGTTAAAGGTTGGAGGATTGTCGATCGATTCTGATGAAGCGAATGTTATCCAGTTGCTTTATAGAATCAGTGGAGTTGATTCCATCTTTGTCTCCTTAAACATGTAACATATGCCTCTTAAAACTTTGCGCTGGAAAAACATACTTTAACTTAGAGAACCGGAAGGGAATCATTTCTTTTTTTTAAGATTCATCAAAATTTTGGTGTTGAGACATTTTTTCAATCAATACGCAGTGTTTTTAATCTGAATATGAGGTTTCGGCGGCCGAAGGCCGCCGAAACCATTTATAAATAATTTTTTAAAATCTTAATACAACCTAATGGTTTAAAAGTTAAATGTGATAAAATCAGAAATTCTTAACCAATCCTATTCCTACTATTTTATTCTGATAGAAAGGCATAACCATTGTAGAACTTGACAGATTCTTAGCTTTATTCTTTCCGCGCAACATCCCATCAATCCTTGGGAAAAGCCAATAGGCCAATTCTGTAGAAAGAATTCCAAAACCTGCGCCTGCAACAACATCGCCCAGCCAATGTTTGTCATTCAACATCCGGTATACTCCTGTAAAAATAGCAAATGGATATCCGGAAAGACTGAGCCAGAAATTGGTGTCCTTATATTCCCTGAACATAAATTGTGCAGAAGAAAAAGCTGTAGCAGAATGTCCCGAAGGAAAAGAAAGCGTATTAGACTTATCGGGTCTTTCTTCTTTGACAAGATACTTTAAGGGTATCGTAAATGCTGCGGAAATCAATTGTGATGAAGCACAGATAATAGTGCGGTCTCTCAGATTATGTTTCCCTTTTATTCCTATCGCATTCAGCCCGTATACCATTACTGCAGGAGCATATTGGGTATAATTATCCAGGTTCATCTGTGCAGGTTGGTGCTCATTGATCTCTGTACGGGTAGAAAAATTCAGTTGTTTAAGTTTATCTGTTGTTAAAGCTGCTACTCCATAGGTAATGAATGCTGCAGGAATAATCAGACTTTTATAATTCAACTTACCTGGCCGAATAATAGACAAACTATCTTGTTTAGGCTCATTAACAACAATAGTATCATTGTTCTGAGCTTTAATTTTGCTGATAACTGAAGTGAAAACCAGTAAATAGATCAGTAATTTTTGACAAGATCTTTTCATTGTACATAGATTGGTTTTATATTAAAATTTATAATTGTAACCCAGTCTTACTACTTGGGTTTCATAATAATCATTGCTGGTATAAGCAAATCCCATCCCCTGAATGTTTTTCTTAATAACCATCGTATTCAAGAGGTCAGAGGCGTTTAAGAATAGTTCTCCCTTCCCTTTCTGAATGGCTTTTTTCAATCCAACATCCATGGTGAATCTTGCCTTTATTTTTCCTTGAGGAATAACATCCGGAGCCAGATAAACCGCGGTAAGCTGAACATTCAGGCCTTTTGAAAAACGAAGGATATTATTCAGCTTTATATTTCCGGAAACAGCAGTCTGCCTGTCTGCAGAAAATGTATTGGGTTGAGGATATAAATTCTGGACTGTAAAAGCGTCAATTTGATTGCGATAGATATTCCCATTGATATTGAATGAGTATACATCCGAAACCTTTTGATTCCAGATTGCTTCCAGTCCTGTATTATAACTTTTGCCTGCATTTTGAAAAATGGCATAGATCAGATTACTGCCCGGTACGATACTGGAGATACGGGTAATTGTTCCATTGGAAAAACGATGATAGAGAGCAGAATACAGATATCCGTTATCCCAATTGTATTTATATCCCAACTCAATAGAATTGGTAAACTGTGGCCTTAATGCCGGATTTCCTACTTTAATGATTTCAGCATCATCGTATTTTGGAAATATTCTGATATCTACTTCATTCGGACGGTCTACCCTTCTGTTATAAAATACCGAAAACTTGTTATGATCATCAAGTTTATAAGCTAATCTAAAGTTGGGAAACGGCTGGGTATAATTATATCCATCACTTTTATAAGTAGGATGATTAGGATTTACATCGTATTCAATTCTTACATATTCCAGTCTTAGTCCAAGCTCAGCTTCCCATTTTTCATTCTCAAAAATATAGTTTCCGTATACAGCAGGGATAAATTCTTTATAGTCAGCCTTACCACCGGCAGATACATCGAGTACAGAATTGGCTCCGGGAATGAAATTCATATTGGTAGGAATACTTCTGCTTCTCAGTTTAATACCTGTTTCAATTCTACCATATTTCAATGGTTGATATAATCTACGTTAAAATCATAAACCTGCTCATCTGATAAGAGTTTAAAGGCATCAGTTCCTGTAGAAGCCGGTAAATAATTATCATAGAAGTATTTTTCATCCTCCCTGTGAAACGTATAATTGAATCCAACATTTAATAAATGACCTGCTTCCTTAAATTTATGCTGATAAGAAGCACTCCCCATTATGGTGGTTTTGAGCTCATCTTCTAAAAATTGCCACAGACGAAGACGCTGAGACATGTCTCCATTAAAAAATGGCTGATCTCCACGATCAATAATTTTTTCACTTCCGTACATTCCTGAAACCGTTAACGTATTTTGCGCATCAATATTCCAGTCTAATCCTGCTTTTGTGGTAAAGAAGTTGGTATTTCTGTTTCTTTTCAGCTGAGAATTGATAACTGTTCCATTATCATAAGTACGGGTTACAAATTCATTTTTATTCAGTGTTTCCGTGTATAAATTATCAGCTTGTAGAAATAGATTGACCTTATTTTTTCTGTAATTGAGAGAAAGCGATGGATTAATTTTTGGTGTCAATGTATATTGAAGTCTTATGGTTGGTAAGTTCTCTTTTCTTACCCATAATGAACCCAGACCTGTCGTAAAGCCGAGCTTTCCGTTCCATCCATTTTGTTTATTTTTCTTCATGATAATATTGATGATTCCGGCATTCCCGTTGGCATCATACTTTGAAGAAGGATTGTTGATAATCTCAATTTTCTCAATAGCTGAAGACGGAATATTATCAAGTCCTGTCTGACTGCCAAATCCGGTAAGAGCGGTTTGTTTACCATCAATAAGAACGGTTACCTTATCATTTCCTCTTAATTGTACTTTCCCGTCCTGTACTGTGATTCCGGGAAGATTCTGCATACTCTGTAATACAGAACCTCCACTTTGGCTGATATTATCTGCTACAGAATACGTTTTTTTGTCAAGCTTGTTATCAATTTCATTTTTTTTAGAAGCAGAGACAACCACTTCTTCGATCTTTGTTTCCTGTTCCTGTTTTTGTGCCAGCTCTATAGATGGAATTTCCAGAAATTCAGAAAGGCTTCCAATAAAAACAGATTGTTTATGCATATGATATCCTGGAATAGAGACCTCCAACAGGTAATGATCCGGTTTAACTCCGCTAATTGAAAATCGGCCCTCTTCATTGGTAATTGTTCCGGAAACAAACGCTGTATCTTTTTCCTTTTTTAAAATAATGTTGGAATAAGGAAGAGCTTCCTTGTCCTTAGTAGTAACTTTTCCGGAAAAAGTGACTGAAGTGACTTGTGCTGTCACCATAGAAGAAATGGCAACGGCCGGAAAAAGGAAGAATTTCGATCTGTTCATATAGTTTAAGCTTTAATTACTGATTATTTATCGTCTAGAATTCAATTTTGAAGAGCTTGTTTGTTATTGTGTTTTCGTTGTGAAATAAGAATCATAACAATCATTAAAGCAAAAGATACTAGCGAAGCATTGATGGTTCCGAGATCAAGACCTCCTTTGGTAAGCGGCTTCGTCAAAAGATCTCCAAAAGTAGCTCCAAAGGGTCGGGTAAATACAAAGGCGATCCAAAACAGAAGAACATGATTGATCTTTGTAAAATAATGGAGTAATACAACGATCAGAATAATAAGTCCGGTGATAAAAGCTCCCGTCATATAACCCAATCCCATATTGTCACTCAGGAAATCTCCAAATGCAGTTCCAAGGCTGTTGGAAAATAAAATAGCAGTCCAGTAATAGAACTCTTTATTTCTTTCAAAAATGGGATAGACTTCAAGGTTTCCATATTTTTTATACCACAAGAAAAGTGAAATTAAGAGGCCGGAAAGAAGAACTAAACTCCCTACTAGATATCCTGCTTTCAATGTTCTGTCAATAAAATCCGAAATTTCTGTTCCTAAAGTGGTCGTTCCGATAATGACCAGCCAATAGACAGCTGGAATATACTTTTTGACACCAAGCTGTATGGAGAGAATAAGGATGAAAAAGAATAAGGTAATGAGAATCCCTTTGGTATATCCCAAATTCAGGGTCATGGAAATAAAATCTCCAAGAGTTTCTCCTAATGTGGTTGCTACAATTTTCATAAGCCAGAAAAGGATCGTAACTGCTGCTACTTTGTTTGCTGTTCTCATTGTATCTTTTTTTATTGGTTTAAACTTCAAAAGATTAATGTTTGTACACTCTTCTTTTTTTCTTACTAATACCTATTTTTTGCCACGAATGCACGAATAATTTTATTCTATGTTTCTATGTGGTTTAAAAAATTACAACATAGATTACATAGTTTTTAGAGCTATGCTAAGCTTTAAATTTTGTCAGTACATTATCCTTGTAGCAATAAAATTCATGAGAGGTCTTTTTTCCTAAAACATATACTTTTTCAATACGAACTTCGTCGTAATGTTCCATGAGTATATGATACTTTTCTTTCAGATTTTCTGATAAGTCATCAGGGCGTACACTTTTTTCTATTTCTATTCCTTCATGCGCTTTATATTCCACGACCAGACGGGTTTCTCGCCAGGACATGGTATAGACATTTTTATGCACAGTGGATGAAGAATTAATTACGATCTGATCCTGCTGAATGATCTTTCCTGAAGTACTGGTCATTAAAGTAATTCCCGAAATAACCATAGCACTATACCCTATTTTTTTAAACAGATTCTCACTTAAATGGGGAAGAATATATTTTACCGTATAAGAAGAGACAATAGCAGCCACTGCAATCGCTATTCCCAGCCAAAGAGCTGTCTTGGAGTATAATCCTAATGAAATATAAATAACAAGCTTAATAAGGTGAAGAAACACTTCATTGGCAGCTCGGGTAGCAACAATCTCCTCTTTTTTAAGCCCGAATTTTAAATAAAAACGGTTAAAAAGAAGGCCTACAGCACCTGTAATTCCTGAAATAAAACCAGCTAAGAATCCAATAAGAGCCAAAGCTGATTTTGGATATTCCTTTTCTGTTTCTTCAATTTTATTTTTGGAAGTGAAAAGCTGTGGAAGATTGGCAATCAGAAAGAAAGCAACGATCAACTGCAGGTAATTCGGATTCACATATTTAATCAGATAAGCTCCCAACAAAACAGCCGGAATAGAAAATGGTACAAACCATAAAAATATTTTCCAATTGATATGTTTCTTAAATACAGCAATTCGGGAAGCTGAGCTTGTAAAGGTTCCGATCGTTAAAGAAAAAGGAACCAATGAAGTAGGAAGCAAAAGATTCAGGATTGGGATCAAAATAAGACTTGCACCGCCTCCACAAATAGCGCTGATCCAAAATGCAAGAATAGTTCCTGCGAATAAAAGGGCAATTTTTAAAATCATTTCTAAATAAAATTTACACTTCAGTACGTATATTTTCAGTACAAAGGTGCAATCCGATTTAGAATAAATTTTGAATTTTTTAGATCTTAAATGTTAAGAAAATGATAAACCTATAGAGAAAATATGACGGCCATTTTCAAATCTATAATTAACGGTCCAATGATGAAATTTACAGATTTCCTGTATGATAGATAATCCTAAGCCACTTCCATTGGTATCTGCAGATAGTTTGGAAAATCTTTTAAAGAGTAAGTCTTTATTCAGTTGGTGTGTTCCAGAATTGGAAACTTCGAAAACAGAATGAGTTAACTGAAGAGAAATGACACCTCCGGAAGCCGTATGACGGATCGCATTAATAATGAGGTTATTAATCATAATTTCTGTCAAACTGCTATTGCCATTTACTTTAATGTCTGGCTGTATATTTTTCTCTACAGTAATATTTTTCTGTTCAAAATGTTCCTCCAGAATATCTATGCTTTGAAGTAACATCTGATCAAAGGAAATTGTTTCAGAATTATCAAACTGATGATTATCTATTTTGGCAAGGAGTAATAAGTTCTTATTGATTCTTGAACTTCTCGTAAGCGCTTTGTTCATGTCTTCAGCAATACGGTATTGTTTTTCAGTAAGATCCCGGTCTTGAAGTAAAAGATCCAGTTTGTTTTTAATAATGGCAAGCGGAGTCTGTAACTCGTGAGAGGCATTTTCTGTAAATTCTTTCTGGGTTTTATAGACGGAAACATTTCGTTCAATCAGTTTATCAAGAGACTGATTAAGTTCGTCAAACTCTAAAGTATCAGAGGGCGGAAAAACGATTTTCGTCTGGCTATTAAGATTGAAAGTCTTTAATTGGTTCAATGTATCTCTAAATGGCTTCCAAATAGATGCAGAAAGCCTTCTGTTTAAATACAAAAGTCCTATTACAATCACTGTAAAGAAGAAAACAGTGATCATGGCAATTACAGCAATGGTTTCATGAGATTCCTCAATATTGGTTTCTACGGTAAACAAGTAAGGTTTCCCTTGAATATAAACCACTTTTTTGAGACATCGGTAACGTTCTTTCTTCTGATCTGAAATAAACGGAAGATGTTTTTCAGCAATATAAACGGTATCACTGGTTATCTGATCCGGAGAGATCCTTTCAATATCTGTTTCCGGCTGAATATGATTCCAAAGATCGATACTCTGCTCAAGCTTTCATCAGAAAGCTTTAAATGATTGAATTTATAAGCTGTTTTTTCTACAATGATCTGGTTATGTTCATCCAACTCATCTTGCCAGATTTTATCCACAACAAAGTAATACACAGGAATACTTATCATCAGAACGATAAGAACATAGATGATAAAAGGTTTGGTGGTTTTGTTTAAAAGTGGATTCAAATTAATAGGTTGAGTTTAAAGTTGATGTATTTAGAAAATGGTAGTTTATTGTAATTTGTTGCAATTTAGTATTTATTTGATTGCAATTTTATGCTTAAATAATGAGGCAATTTCTCTATTGTTTTGTCATTCGACCGAAGTAAGAAAGTTGTTTTGTAAAACATTCAAACTTTACCATCTAACAATCCAGATTCCGTCTCTATCACCTCATAATCAATCTAAGCTTCCCACTTATACCCCGTTCCATAGACTGTTTTAAGATAGTGTTCACAACCTGCATCATATAACTTCTTTTTAAGGTTTTTGACATGAGCGTAAACAAAATCATGATTATCAAGCATATCTGCAAAATCTCCGGAAAGGTGTTCTGCCAAGGTACTTTTAGAAATAACTTTATTCTTGTTTCCTATGAAATAGATCAGGAGGTCAAATTCTTTTTTGGTGAGCGCAATTGTTTCATCATTAACGGCCACTGTTTTAGCCAGAAGGTCGATCTGAAGTTCATTTTGTTTAACCACATTGGAACTGCTGAACTGTTTTCTTCGGATAATGGAATATATCCTTGCCATAAGTTCAGAAAGATGAAAAGGTTTGGTAAGGTAATCATCAGCCCCCAGCTTCAGGCCTTCAATCTTATCATCCAAAGCATTTTTGGCCGAAATAATGATCACACCATCCTGCTTATTTTGCTTTTTTAATTCCTCCAGAATTCTGAGACCATTTCCATCAGGAAGCATGATATCCAATAGGATACAATCATACTCGAACATTTCTATTTTACTCATGGCTTCACTAAAGGTGGCCGCATTTTCACAGAGATAATTTTCCTCAGATAAATATTCGGCGATACTTTTGGCGAGTTCGGCTTCGTCTTCAACAATTAGAATTTTCATGGGATAAATCTATCATTAAATTTTGAAGAAATTTTGAACTTCAAAATAAATAATCCTGAGAATAAATGTACCAAAAAAGAATTTGATTTTTGCACTATTTATCCCTCGAAAAACTTTAAAAGGATATTTTGAGGGAGTTTTTATCATATATTTCATAAATTTACACAGCAGTTTCAAATTGAGACCTGTATTAAAATTCTTCCCAGGTGAAAATTCACAACAAAAAAAAGTACCTAAGTTTTCTAAAATTTAAAAGAGATTTCCAAAAATATGGATTGGAAAAAGCCCGCAGTTATGAGCTCATCCTGCATTGGCTGAATAATAGACTGAGCCGGAATCAGTTCCTTGTGCTTTCCGGAATTTTGGTAGGATGTACAGCCGGATTAGCAGGAGTGATTCTGAAAACGTTGGTGCACAACATTCACTATTTCATTACCAATAAGGTTCATTTTGAATATCAGATCTTATTCTATATCGTTTTTCCTTTTCTAGGAATTGTCCTGACTACTTTGATTGTCCTGACATTATTTAAAGGACAAGATCGAAAAGGTATTGGTGCCATTCTTTATGAAATTGCCCAAAATTCAAGTATTGTAGCTTCCGTGAAAATGTATTCTCAGGTGATCCAAAGTGCAGTTACTGTTGGATTAGGAGGATCTGCCGGATTGGAGAGCCCATTGCGGTTACCGGAGCTGCCATTGGATCTAATTTTGCACAGACTTACAGGCTTAATTATAAGGAACGTACCTTACTACTTGCTGCCGGAGCTACTGCCGGAATTGCATCTGCATTTAATGCTCCCATTGCTGGGATAATGTTTGCTTTTGAGATATTGTTAACTGGTGTGGTTTTTACTGATTTTATTCCATTGGTAGTGGCAGCAGTTTGTGGAAGTCTTTTGTCCAGGATATTGCTTCAGGAGGATGTGCTTTTCAGATTTTATACCAGAGATGCCTTTAACTATAAAAACTTACCTTATTATTTAATTTTAGGTCTTGTCACTGGATTATATGCCCGATATTTTGTGATTATTTCTCAAAAGGTAGAACATTTTATAAAAAAGCTTCAACTTTCAAAAATGCGTAAGGCCATGTTTGGAGGGGCGGTGCTTTCTTTGCTTTGTGTTCTTTTTCCGCCATTATTCGGAGAGGGATATGATACTGTGAAAGCTTTCACCAACGGAAATACGCATTCTATTATTGAAAACAGTTTTTTCAGATATTTTGAAATTGGTGATTGGACAATTATTGTCTTTTTAATATTGGTATTATTATTAAAGGCTTTTGCCACCTCATTTACCATATTCAGTGGTGGAAACGGAGGAAACTTTGCACCCTCTCTTTTTGCTGGTGGAACATTAGGTTATTTGTTTGCCTTAATTTGTCAGCATATAGGATTTACGGATGTTCCGGTAACTAATCTTGTGCTGGTAGGAATGGCCGGAGCCATGAGTGGCGTTATGTATGCACCGCTTACTGCCATATTTCTGATTGCAGAATCTAGTTTTGGATATGATTTGTTTATCCCATTGATGATTGTATCCATTATATCTTATCTTATTGCAAAATGGTTCTCTCCTATTTCTCCGGAACTGAAATCTCTTGCTGATGAAGGAAAGATATTTACCAATAAGCATGATAAAAACCTTCTTTTTGCCCTAAGAACTGACGATTTTATTGATAAATATTCTCAAACTATTCAGGAAAGTGCTTCTATTGCTGAGCTTTTTGAACTGGTGAAAAACGGAAATAAAAATATTTTTGCGATAGTAGATGATTCGAGAAAGCTAAAAGGAGTCTTAACGCTGGATGATGTAAGACCTTATCTTTTTAACAAAGAATTTGATACTTCACAAGCGGTTGTTCAGATTATGAAAACCCCGCCAGCCATAGTTCATCCGGAAAATAAACCTTTGGAAATTCTTCAAACTTTTGATGATACCGGAGTATGGAATCTTCCTGTTGTGAGTACAGGTAATGATTTATAGGGTTTATTTCCAAATCTTCTATTTTAATGAGTTATAGACAGTTGTTGAAAGATTATTCGGATTAATAGCTGTTGAACCAACCCGTCAAATCTATGATTTGACACCCTCTGAAGGATGGAATATCACGTCTTCAATTGTGATATTTGATGGAAATTGGAGATCATGGATTTTCAAAAACTTAAGTGTACTTCTCAAAAACAGTTAGTTGTCACTTAAAAATAAACTGAGATCCTACGGAATGACAAAGATAAATAGTCTAATTATTTATTCTTAAAATAGAGAAAAATAAAATCCGTTCAGCACTACACTGAACGGATTTTTTTAATCTAATAATGATGATTGAAAATTAATTGCTCACTTTAGTAAGCAAATTAATATCTTCCTGATCTAAAATAAGTTTAGGGGCATTAAATAATGTTTCAAGCTGTGAAGAACTTGTTGCACTTACAATTGGAGCAGTAATCAATGGGTTGGATAATAACCACGCCAATGCTACAGTTCCCTGATTGCTGTGATGTTTTTCACTTACCTGATCCAAAGCTTTTAATACTTCAAGGCCTTTAGGATTTAAATATTTTCTTACACCTTCTCCTCTGGCGCTTTTAGCAAGATCTGATTCATCACGATATTTTCCGGTTAAGAATCCTGCTGCTAATGACCAATAAGGAAATACGCTCAGGTCAAACTGTTCTACCAAAGGAGCATAGTTTTTCTCAAAGCCTTCTCTTTCCAATAAGTTATAATGAGGTTGTAATGCTACATATTTAGGAAGATTGTTCTTTTCAGAGGCTTCAAAAGATGCTTTTAAACGTTCAGGAGAAAGATTAGAAGCTGCAATATAACGTACTTTTCCGGCTTTAATGATTTCATTATACGCTGAAAGTGTTTCTTCTACCGGTGTTGTATGATCATCAAAATGCGTATAATAAAGATCAATATGATCCGTCTGAAGTCTTTGCAGAGATTCGTCAACTGATTTTAGAATATGCTTTTTACTGATGTCAAATCCATGTTCCTTGGTTTCAGAGCCTACTTTAGTAGCCAAAACAATATCTTTACGGTTGTTGCGGTTTTTCATCCATTTTCCGATGATCTCTTCAGATTGTCCTCCTTTTCCATTTACCCACCATGAATAGGTATCTGCAGTATCTACAAAATTAAACCCGGCTTCAGTAAACTGATCCAGTATATCAAAGGATTGCTTTTCATCCAATGTCCATCCGAAAACATTTCCTCCAAAGTTAATAGGAGCTACTTCTAAATCAGTGTTTTTGATCTGTCTTTTTTCCATAAAAATAATTTTACTAACTGAAATCTAAGGTAAGGAATATTATACGGTATAACTATTCAAAATAGCCATATGACCTATAGTTATTATAAATGGAAAAGCCGATGTCTACTCGTTTATTTTGCTGAATGCAATAATAAAAAACAGCCTTAATAAAAGGCTGCTCTATCTGAATGGCTGGATTAACGTAAAGTCGCAAGTTTTATCTCTATTGTGTATATTTTTAAGGCGCTAGAAAATCAAAGATTTTCAGAAAGGGTAACGTTGATATTTTTTTTTCACTAATGGACTAATATTTTTAACAGAACTCAATTTTATCATAGATAACATCTTTGCGCCTTAAAGCATTATGTAGGTAAAAAAACTTGCGTCTTTGCGTTTACCAACATATTTAATTATTTTTCGACCTGAGGAATTTCAAGTACCACAAGCATTTGTTTATATTCTTGAAGCTGGTGATTAATTGTCTGTAATCCCTGCTTGAAGAATGTTGATGTATTGAATAGATTTTGATAATATTCTACGCCTTCCAGCATATTCTTTTTAAATGCATTCCATTTCTTTGTTTGAGATTGACTAATTTGTATTGATGTATTTTCGACTTCCTTTTTCAGATACTCAACATACATTTTCAACTCATTAATGAATATATTGGGGCGATTGTTATCGGGTAGAATATTTGTATTTCCATAAATATGTTTTACCATTTCCGAAAGGGAAACTTCTTTATCAAAGAAAGCAATATTAGGTCCCGGACAGATAACCACTCCCTGTTTCTCGCCTTTAATCTCCATTCCCTGTTCCATATAGGCGGCATTCACAAGCCCAACACAAAGACAGGCTTTATCTGTAATTTCAGTCTTTTTCCTATTGAACTCTTCTGCAGAAAGGGTTTCCTTTTGAGTATAAAGTTCATTGAGCTTAATATCCTGATATTTTCTGGAAGCTGTACAGGTTCCTTCCGGAGAATATTCTTTGCTTAAGGCCAACAGCTTTTTAGGGCAAGAACTTCCATACTTTCCTTGGGCTTCTTTTTGATATTTTAATATTTCATTGGAAGTTCCCTTTATTGTATTGAAAGGTACTCCAAGAGGTGAAATCTGACTCAGATAAAAGTCTTTTTCCTTAGCCTTTAAAAGAAGATTTCTTGTTTCGGTATCTACGGAAGTCGCTTCGGGAACAAGTAAAAATGGCGATCCCCAGCCTACACTGTCTACGTGATAATTGCTTAATAGAAATTGATGCTCTTCAGAAGTACCCACACCTCCTTGTACGGTAATTTTCATTTCTAAAGGCTTAGAAACAGTCGGTTTCCCTTTTTGTTCTAAAGCCTTGCTCATTAAATCATGAGCCGATTGTATGAGATCACTCTTTTTCTGTCTGAATTCCTCCATGATAGGGCCTAAAAGCATTCCTTCTGTAGCAAATGCATGACCACCACAGTTCAATCCGGATTCTATTCTGTACTCAGAAACCCATAATCCTTTTTTGGCTAAAAAGTTTCCCTGTACCATGGCAGAACGGAAATCACTCACTTTAAGAATGATTTTCTTTTTCAGATATCCGTTTTCATCAGGGTAAAAATCATCGAACTCTTCCATATAACTGTACAGACGAGGATTCATTCCTGCGGACAAAACCATAGAAGAAGATAATTTACTCTTTGCAAACCCGCGGAGTGAAGCGTGTGCATCATTGTACATAACAGGAAGCTGCTCACTTTTTTTATAGTTGTCTTTATCTACTTTCGTCATGATATTGACATCAATGCTGCCTGGTAAAAGATTTTTTTCAATAAAGTTTTTGATGCTTTCGCTCCAATTATCTTTTTGGTTTATAATATTTTGGAGACTGTTCTTCAGATCTGAAGTATTGGGCAGTATAGCCATAAAGTCTTTCAGAGCCTCTTTATTTTTACTGATTTCCTGTTTGAAAGATTCGAATTTTTCATTCACGATATCATCTACCATGTCCAGATAAGCAGTAATTCTTTTGGCTCTGTAATCTTCTGTTTTTGTTGAGATTCCTAAATAATCAAGATTAAACTTCTGATTATAGAAGTTCTTCATTTTTTCCAGAATCTCATCATCAATGATCGAAATCACAGAAGAAATTCCATATTGTGCGACACGGATTGGGCTGTCTATGGTATAAGCCAATCCCATCACAGGAATATGGAAATTGTGTAACGGTTTAGTTGTCATTATGTTTCAATAAAAGTTTTTTACTTAATGCAACTAAAAATTCTTTCAACTAATTCACTGCTTAAAAGTATTGCTTTTTTAATTAATTATGCATTAAATAATATCTGTAATATTGAAAATATGCTAAAAATCATCTTATGCCACGGTTTGGAATTACAAGATTAGAATGGGGTTTTTTGCTTTATTGGGGTGGCACTAAGACACAAAGATCTTTAGTGTTATGACGTTTTTAAGGCGCAAGAAAATCAAAGATTTTCAGTGAGTGTATACTTTATTTTTGCCACGGATGCACGAATGTTTTTGGAATGATGTTAAGAACTATATTTTGTCATTGACTATGTTGAATCTTCGATTGTTATTGGAATGACAAATATGACGTGTAACCTATTCCTATAAAGATCTTCGTCCCCCGCTAGCGCGAGCATCTTGCTCGTGCTAATCAAATATCTTTATAAATTTACATCTATTTCCAAGATCTCCTGATAATCATCGCAATAATTTCTAGCACTACTATACTTCCACTCCCATGGTTCCATAACAAAACCACTTTCAACGGGATTTTGATGGATATATTTCATGAAATTTATATTTTCTGCTCATATTATAAAATTAAAGAATTGGGTTAAATAACAAAGCTAACTCATAAAAGTTAGCTTTGTTATTGTTATTTCCATTTAGGACACGAGCAAGATGCTCGCGCCAGCGAAGGGGGCTGTTATTTTACTTTTTTATAACAATTTTCTCCATAGTGACCAAAGCATAGGAAAACATTTCCATCCTTTTTTTTGAAAGAATTGGTATAGGTCATATCAATATCATTCACATCTTCTGGAAAGGCAATTAAATCTTTATCTAAATTTAAATAAAAATCAGAAAACTTTATTGAAGAACCATCTAATTTATATTTCGAATCGTAATTCAACAATTTCTTCCCTTTTATATTGTAAATTACCCTGTTATAAACCCCATCCTTGTTAATTGTTAGAGTGTCATATGTATTCTTGTATGATATTGGCGAATATTTCCCGTATATATCTTCATTACTAATATTTTGGCATGAAAATAAAAGAAGTAATAAAATTAAACTTATACTTTTTTTCATATTCTAAAATTAAAAGAATTGGATTAAATAACCAAACCCTCGCAAATATACTTAGAGTGAAGCTCACCGCTAAATACTCATATCCTCTTAAACCATTCTTAATGGTTCAAAAAATAGTTCAATTGTAATAATAATACTGAGCTTATTAAGGAAAGTTAAGGTAAAACTCTTAAGTTCAAAAATAAAAAAGGTCTCATTTACCTTAGTAAACAAAACCTTTTATGTAAAATATATGGGGAGTAAGAGATTACTCCGCTTTATTTTTCAGCATCATCAGAAGGCTATATGCTCCTTTTTGTACAATCTTTTTATCCTTTAAAAGGTCTCCTTTTATAATTTCTGTAAACTGATCATCAGCAATTCCGGTTACTACAGGGATCATTTTATATTTTGATTGCCCCAGATCTTCAAAAACATAATTTTTACTTTCAAAAGAAACAACAGCATCGTTGGGAAGTCCCTGAGTATATCGATTGCTGATATTAACTTCAGCATTGATGTACATGCCTTTTACAAATTCGGAATTGGCAGATGACAATTTAGCAACAGCTGTTGCAGAACCTCCGGTTTCAATACTGGGAACCAGACTTACAATTTTAGCATTGGATTTCACGTCAGGATTTTGATTGTTATACACCAAAATTTCCTGGCCGACTTTTATATCGTTAATATCATTTTCAAAAACTTTTAATTCTAAAAGCAATCCTGTTGGATTGATCAATTCAAATAAAGTATCTGCCGGGTTGATGTACTGCCCGTTATTGACCAGTATTTTACTTACAAAACCTGTGAATGGGGCGTAAATATTGATCTTACTTCTGATATTTCCGGTATTGAGACCTTGGGCGTTGATTCCGATGATTCTTAGCTTTTCTTCAAGTCCTCTCAACGTCGCATTTAAGGTTGAATAATCTGCCTGAGCGGTTTGCAGGGTTTTATCACTGCTTGCTTTGCTGGTGTTAAGATCTTTCTGGCGGTTAAGGTTCAGCCTTGCAGCTTCAAGTTGTGCTCTTGTTACCAAATAGTCTTGCTGCAATTGGATGAATTGCGGATCTTCCACAACAGCGAGCACCTGACCTTTGCTGAAGTGGCTTCCATTAATTACATTGATAGATTTGATGTGTCCGCCCATAATGCTTGAAACAGAACTGATATGAGAAGGAGCAATTTCTACTTTTCCATTCAAACGTGCCAATTTCTCCATGTTTCTGTCTTGAAGAGAAGTCGTGGTAATTCCTACAGACTGAATTTGCTGATTGGTAAGATGAACGGTATTCTCAGTACCTTTTGTAAATTTCGTGTTTTCGTAGACCGTTTTTTCTTCTTCTTTCTTGCCTGAGCATGATGATAAGGCCAATACTAAAGCCAGACTGTATATTGATATTATTTTGAATTGCATGATGCTGTTATTTTGAAATTAAGAAATTAAGTTCTGCTCCAATTTGATTTAATCTTTCCAGGCTGTCAATATAGTCTGCCTTGGTTTTTACGGCTTGGTTGACTAGAATTACCCAGTTCAGGTAATCTATTTCTCCTACATCCATTTGTTTTTGGGCTGTTTTTAAGATCGTTTCAGATTTTGGAAGCTGTTTCTGTTCATAATTTTCAATGATTCTCTGTTGATTCACGTAATTGTTCAGCTGCTGCCCTAATCTGTTTTTAAGTTCAATTTCTTTCCTTTGATATTGATTTTCAGAGATCGCAATTTTTGCCTGTGCTGCTTTGGCTAATGCTCTTTGTCCTTTGGTGAACAACGGGATTCCTACTCCAACCTGAACCGAATTAAAACGATTATTGTTAATATTCTTCATACTTTGATTGGTATATCCTATCAGAAGTTCAGGTAACAGTCTGCTTTTCTCAAGCTGTACTTCAGCTTCTCCCACTTTGATCTGTTGTTGCAGGTACTGAAGTTCGGGATGTTGTTTACCATTTCCTCTGAAATCTGAAGTTTTACATTCATTGTTGGTTGATCAGCAATGGGCTGATAAGGGATATCAGATTGCAGGAGTAACTGTAGCTGTAATTTTGCAATATTAAGGTCATTTTCAAGAGAGTTTAGCTGTACTTTCACTTGTTCTTTTTGAATTTCAGCAGTGGACTCTTCTAAAATGTTAGCTTCCCCTTTCTTTAGTCTTAAACCAGCTTTATTTGCAAAATTAGTGTACATCTGGCTAATGTATTCCAATACCTTTTTCTTCTCCTGAAGCACTAGGATTCTGTAAAAAACATCTGTAACTTCTTTGGTAAGCTGTGTTTTGGTAAGATTTTGATTAATAACACTTGATGTCCATTCCGCATCCAGCATCTGCTTTCTTTTTGAATATACGGTTGGAAAACTGAATCTTTGAGAAATCCCAAATGAATTATCGGTCTCTTCCCCCTGAATCTGCCCAAATGCTCCGGTAACCTCCAGTTGGGGAAGATCAAGATAACTGGCTTTTAATTTTTCCTGATAATCTGAGATTAATTTTGAATTTTTAAGGATTCCGTTTTGCTGGTATGCTTTTTCGAGTGCTTGTTCAAAAGTAATATTTTCCTGTGCCTGAATGCTTCCGAAAGAAATCAGTAACAAGAAGACAGACAGTTTTTTATAGTTTATTTTTTTTGAGAATTTCATTTTATCTTTATTAATATGTTCAAATAAGACGTAAAGAATAGGAAGGACAAATAAGGTTAAAAGGGTGGCAAGCATTAACCCACCAATTACTACAGTTGCCAATGGTCTTTGTACCTCGGCTCCTGCTCCGTCGCTTATTGCCATAGGAAGGAATCCTAATGAAGCCACAAAAGCAGTCATGAGAACCGGACGAAGTCTTATTTTTGTTCCTATCAGCACAATTCTGCTGGTGTTTGTTATTCCGTTCTTTTTCAATCTGTTAAATTCTGATATCAAAACAATTCCATTAAGTACCGCAACTCCAAATAAGGCAATAAACCCTACTCCGGCACTGATACTGAAAGGCATTCCTCTCAAGGCAAGGAAATAGATTCCTCCAATAGCTGATAATGGAATGGCTGTATAGATCAATAAACTGTGTTTTACAGAACCAAAAGCAAAGAATAGCAGTAAGAAAATCATTACTAAAGAGATAGGAACTGCAATACCTAATCTTGCTTTGGCCTCATTTAAGTTTTCAAAAGTTCCACCATAAGCAATCGTATAGCCTGGTGAGAATTTTAGTTTTTTACCTACTTTCTGCTGAAGCTCTTCCACAAGGCTCTGTACATCTCTGTCTCTTGCATTAAATCCTACGATAATCCTTCTTTTGGTATCTTCTCTCTGAATCTGGTTCGGACTTTCTTTAAGCTCTACTTTTGCTAGCTGTGATAAGGGAATCTGTTCTCCGGAAGCGGTAGGAACTAATAGATTCTGAATGCTGGTAATGTCCTTCTTGTAGTCATTATCCATACGGACAACAATATCAAATTTCTTTTCTCCTTCATATAACGCTCCTGCTGTTTGTCCTGCAAAAGCCATATTGATCACTTTGTTGATCTCTGCAACAGAAATATTATATCTTGATAATTCGGAACGGTTATAATCAATAACGACTTGTGGAGCACCTTCAACGGGTTCTATATAAAGATCCTGTGCTCCTTTTACTGTATTGATGATACTGCCCAATTTTTTGGCGTAGGTGGTAAGGCTGTCCAAATCTTCACCGTAGATCTTACAGACGATATCCTGTCTGGCTCCTGTCATTAGCTCATTGAAACGCATCTGTACAGGAAACTGGAAACTGGTGGTTAATCCTGGAATAACAGTGAGTGCTTTACTCATCTTTTCAGAAAGTTCCGGAAATGATTTTGCAGATGTCCATTCTTTCTTGGGTTTTAAAACAATAATCATATCTCCTGCATCCATCGGCATAGGTTCCGTTGGAATCTCTGCACTTCCTATCTTTACGACGATTTTTTGTATTTCAGGGAACTGTTTTAAAAGGATGCCTGAGGCCTGTGTCGTCACCTTTTTGGTTTCGTTAATATTACTTCCCTGAAGGATTCTCATTTCAACAGCAAAATCTCCTTCTTCTAATGAGGGAATAAATTCTCCGCCCATTCTTGACAGTGTAAAAACAGCGCCTGCAAAAAGAACAAGAACGCCCAGAATGATTGTTTTTCTGTATTTTAAAGCTTTCATCAGAAGATTTTGATGCCCTGTTTCCACTTTGGCCATTACCTTGTCTGAAATATTGTCTTTTTCTTTTTTCTTTCTGCTTAATACCAGTGAACTCATCATCGGAATATAAGTAAGGGAAAGAATAAATGCTCCAATCAATGCAAAAGCAACTGTTTGTGCCATTGGTTTGAACATTTTTCCTTCAATTCCCTGCAGTGTAAAGATCGGAAGGTATACAATAAGGATAATAATTTGTCCGAAAACGGCACTGTTTACCATTTTGGTAGCAGAGTTTGAAACCTGATCATCCATTTCTTTTTTGCTCAAGATATTGTCTTTACCAAAGTGTTTTTTATGAGCCAACTGATGTAAAACGGCTTCTACAATGATTACAGCTCCATCTACGATAAGACCAAAATCTAATGCTCCAAGACTCATCAGGTTTCCGCCAACGCCAAAGATATTCATCATGATAATGGCAAATAACATCGCTAAGGGAATTACGGATGCTACTAATAATCCGGCTCTGAAGTTACCAAGGAATAAAACCAGAATGAAAACCACAATTAAAGCACCTTCCATAAGGTTTGTCTTTACAGTACTAATGGTATTATTTACCATTTTAGCGCGGTCAAGGAAAGGTTCAATGACAACTCCTTCAGGTAAAGATTCCTGAATTTTCTCAAGTCTTTGCTTAATATTACCGATGACCTCATTGGCATTTTCTCCTTTAAGCATTAATACAATGGCACCTGATACTTCTCCTGTGTCATTATAAGTCATGGCTCCATATCTTGTCGCATACCCTATCTTTACGGAAGCTACATCTTTGATATGAACTGGAATTCCTTCTTTGGTTTCGGCTACCTGAGTATTTCCTATGTCTTCTTTTGTTCCTAAAAGTCCTTCACTTCGGATAAAAAGAACAGTTTCTTTCTTTTCGATATAAGCCCCACCGGTATTTTGATTATTTTTTTCCAATGCTGCAAAAACATCATTGATATTGATATTAAAGGCCTGAAGCTTATTAGGATTAATAGCAATTTCATATTGTTTCAGCTTTCCTCCAAAACTGCTGACATCTGCTACTCCTTTGGTTCCCAGTAACTGTCGTCTCACAACCCAATCCTGAATGGTTCTCAGTTCAGTTTCATCATACACATTTTCATAGCCTTTCTTGGCTCTTACCACGTATTGAAAAATCTCTCCCAATCCGGTTGAAATAGGCCCCAGTTCCGGTTTTCCAATTCCGGCAGGAATGTTATCCTGAACGAGTTGTAAACGTTCCTGAACTTGCTGGCGTGCCCAATATACATCCGTTTTATCATCGAAAACTACGGTTACTAATGATAATCCAAATCTGGAAAGGCTTCGAAGTTCTGTAATTCCGCTGATGTTGCTGGTGGCCTGTTCGATGGGGAATGTGACAAGACGTTCAATATCTGCTGCCCCATACGATGGTGCTGTGGTAATGATCTGTACCTGGTTATTGGTAATATCAGGTTGTGCATCAATGGGAAGTTTGGTGGTTTCATATACTCCTAAAAGAACCAAACCAATGGTGAACAGAGCAATGATGAGTTTATTCTTTACAGAAAACTCAATAATTTTGTTTAACATGAAAAATTATTAATTTGATCTGTAGTGTTTTATAAACTGCCTGTATTGTAATAGTTAATCACAAAAGCCTACAAAAGTCTTTTTTAATACTTTATAGAATGTTTATTTGAGTTTACAATAAAACCTGAAAAGTATCTATTAACGTAAAATACAAGTAGAATAATACTACTACAAAGTTGATTGATAGGTAATAAGAGTCTGATACTTTAAGTGAATTTTAAAGTATTGATTTCTAAATTTTAAATCAATTAAGAAAGCCGTGGAGGCTGGAAAATATTGGAAAGATAAAGATTTGAGAAGTCTTTTTCCTGGTAAATGCTGTTTTTTTGAGGAATTTTAATTTCCTTAGGTTTCTTGATTTCAAAAATATAATCAGGAAGTTGGGCATGTACAGTGAGTACAATAGGTGGATTGATGAATGGTAATTTCTGATCAAGATCCCAGTCTGAATCTTTTTTATGGTTGTCATAGTGTTCCATGACAAACTCTGAAAAATTTCCTTCATATTCCATAAAATGTTCTACAAACATAGGCACCTTGAGTACTTCCCCCGCATTGGTGGTAGCCAGTACATACATCATTGAACATATTATGGAGAACCATTTTAACATCTCTGCAAATATAAGGCTTAAATTTTTCCTGAGGAAAAAGAGAAACATTAATTTTTGTTTAATAAAGAGGTTTTTGACGGGTGAAGTCTGAGCCTTTTTAAAAAGATCAGTCGTTTTTTGGTGCCTCTAGCTATTTTATAGTATTAGAAAGATATAAGTAAGTCCTTAATTATTAAAAACTAAGGACTTTTATTTTGAAGTATTTATCACATGTCTGAAGGTATACCTTTTTATTTTTTGGTAGCTTCCAACATAAAAAGTCCCTCTGTTTCTTCGGGAAGTCCTAAGATGTGATTTTGTGCATTCATATCTATATTTACTGAGCTGAATCCTATAGTCTGAAGTACTTCTATATCTTTTGCAGGACGTTCATGTTTGCTGATTTCCAATTCGGATTTAATATCATTTACTTCCTGAATGGCTCCGGATGGGCATTCGTCATGTCGATCTGTACTAAAAACTGTTTTTCCGAAATCGGCATCAAAGTTCAGCAGTATCCCTCCAGGTTTCAGAACGCGTTCCATTTCCAGATAACATGTTTCTAAATCCGGAACCGTCCATGTCATAAGACGTGTAAAGACCAGATCAAAGGTATTGTCTTCCAATTGCAGGGAGTGAGCATCCATTACATCATATTCTACAGAATTTGCAGCGTTTCGCTGACTTGTTTTGCAGCTTCAATCATTTGTGGAGAAAGATCCACACCGATGACTTCAAAGCCCGCTAAAGTCATAATATGGGCAAAATATCCTGTGGCAGTACCCACTTCAAGCGCTTTATTCCCTTTTGTACGGTTTCTAACCGATTTAAAAAAATCTAACCATTTTTCCGTTTCAGGACGAGACCAGGCTTCCTCTTTTTCCTTGCGCCATGATTCACTTCTGTCATCCCAATAGGTTGCTATTCTTTCAATCATCTCAATAGATTTTATGGCTGCAAATTTACATTTTATCCTGAAGGTTTTTATGCTTTTAAACCTAATTTAATTGAATCTTAATTTCCTTTAAAATTTTCCTTTTTTAGAATTTTAGAATAGTCATATTAAGTTTTAGGAAAACCAGAATCATTAAAGTTTAGATTTGAGTCTGCTTAAAGTTTCCTGTGAAATATTGAGATAAGAAGCCACCATTTTATTAGAAAGTCGTCTTACCACAACAGGATTTTCATTCAGTAGCTGACGGTACTTTTCAAGCGCATCCTGAACAAGGAAAGACATCAGTCTCTTCGTATTACTCACATAAGCTGTTTCCAGATATATTCTGTAAAATTTTTCCCATTGCGGAATAATATCCAGGAGATGGTAAAAACTTTCATGACTAATGTAATATACCTCTGAATCCTCCACGGCCTGAATAAATTCGTCGGAGGGCTCAGAAGTAATAAAACTGGTTAATGCTGTTGCAAACTGATTTTCAAATGCAAAATATCTTGTGGAATCCTGTCCCTCTTCATTAATAAAAAATATACGAAGACAACCGTTTACGACAAAAAATGTCCGTTGGCTGTGCTGTCCGTTGGTAAGGAGTGTCTCATTCTTTTTTAATTGAACACATTTGAAATAAGAAAGAATGGTATTCAATTCTTCATCCGTTACTGATATTCTATTTTTAATATATGAAGCTAAAAGTTCCTGCATGTAAGCAAAAGTAGTGATAAAAAGGTTTTGCTTGCTGTTTTTATCTAAACTGTCCGGATATTTTCTGCCTGTCCGGCTTTCCAGTATGAGCATATATATAAACCATGAGGATCCCATTGCAGGATTGTTTTAAAATAATTACGAAGTTCATGCACCGTTGTGTATTCTGCGGCGATATACACATATTCTTTCAAAACTCCGGGTGGAAACTGAACAGATTTCACAGCTTCTGCAAGTTTGCTTCCTTCTTCCGGATGAGGATTGTGAAGCCATTCTACTGATATATCTGCTGCAGAACACAGAATAAGTTCATCTTCTTTGCTTGCCACCTCTAATAGTATTTTTGCTGATACGTAAGAAGGAAACTGCTCAGCAACAGCACAAATGACAGGCAATGCTGTTGCATCTCCCCCCAGCAGATAAAAATCGGCATCGGGAACTAAAGGTCTTGTACTTTCTTTCATCCCTATTTCCAAAGAATCACCAGGATTCGCTTGTAATGCCCATGCAGATGCAGGCCCGTTATCACCATGGGCAACAAAATCTATAGTTAATTCCCGGTTTTCAAGATCAATTTTTCTGTTAGTATATGTTCTGATTAAAGGAGTATTTCCTTCTTCAACAGGAATAAATATTTTATTATTAGAACCAGAGTGCACATGGGTTAACAGACCAATCTGATCTTCATTGATTTCAAACACCACACGGATAAGATGTGGAGTGAGATACTGTTTACTTTTAATGATAAATGCAGAACGTATTTTTTTCGTTTTTTCTGCCTGAGTGATGATAGAATTTTCCATTTTTATTTTTTATTACCTAGTAGAATAATCATAGATACAATACAGCTGATACCCCCGAAAAGATACACTGTCTGATAATCAAACCAGCCTGCAATCAGTCCGGCAATTGGCCCTGCTAATCCTAATGAAAGATCAACAAAAGCAACGTACGCTCCCAATGCTGTTCCTCTCATTTGTGGTTTTACTTTTTGAATGGCAAGAACTCCCAAAGCCGGAAAGACCAATGAAAATCCAACCCCGGTCAACCCACATCCGATAATGGCTAATGTTTTGGAAGCAGACATCCATATCAGTAGTTGTCCTGCCACTTCGATAATCAAAGAGATGAAAGCAATCTTAAGACCTCCGTATTTATCAGGAAATGAAGCAAATAATACTCGGGTAAGAACGTAGCATATTCCAAAAATTATAAAAGCAAGTGAAGCATCTCCCCAATTCTTTTGTGAGAAAAATAAAGCAATAAAAGAAGCAATACATCCAAAAGCCATTGATGAAAAAGCAAGGCTCAGCCCCTGGCCTGATATTGCACCGATCACCTTGTAAAAAGGCGTTCGCACATGATCTTTATCTACAGGAATAGAAGGAAGTTTTGCAGTAGAAAGCCAACTTATAAGGGGAAGCAAGGCTATAAGGATAAAAGCAGGCAACATATTAAATTCTTTACTCAACCAGATGCTGACAGGAGCTCCGATTGCAATTCCTGCATACATAGCAATACCGTTCCAGGTCATCGCTTTTCCAGAATTAGAGTGTCCTACCAGCCCTATTCCCCACGTTAATGCTCCGGTAACCAGAAAGCTTTCGCCAATACCATGAATGATTCTTGCTGCTAACAGAAAGATAAGTGCCATCAGCGGATGAGCTTGAAATAGTACTGCAAGTACATAAACAACCCCGGCAATAACAGCTAATACCACACCAGACATTTTACTTTTCTTGGCACCTCTGGTATCTGTGATTTTTCCGGAATATGCACGGGTTAAAAGTGTTGACAATGATTGGAGACCAATAACAAGTCCTACAATAATGCTGTCAAAACCTAATGTGTTCTGGACAAATCCGGGAAGTACACCCAGTGCAATTCCTATCGTAAGGTAAACTCCGAATACCGAAATGATAATGGGAGCAGTCGCCTGGTAGAAATTAATAGTCTGTCCTTTTTCTAATGTTATACTCATAAATTTTGTTTAAAATATTCGGGTACAAATGTCACTGAACAGTCAACACGAAACTTTGATTTAGATCAAAAAATGAAAAAAAGTTACTCTTTTGATTCGGAATAATGTTGTAACGTTTTGAGTTCCTGATGCACGGTTGCTGTCCAGAAATCCAGTTCCCATTCTTTTTTGCGGACGGTTTCAAGAGAAAAGTTACCTTTATGATAATTTTTCATCAGTTCTTTTCTTTGATAATCTGCAAGTTCAAGTTCTAAATGGAAATATTTTTTTTTCCATTCGGTATTGCCAGAATTTGAAAATGTTTGGGCAGCATGAAGCAGCTGGTCTTCTTCTTTTTCCAGTTTTTCAGACATGATTTTTATGGCGGCCCCAACCATACTGTTATTGCGGTTCAAATTTTTTAAAAAAATATTTGATTGTCTCAGCAGAAGTATGTTCAGTTCTTTTTCTTCCTGTTTGACGGGAGCAGAAGGTTTTATCATACGAATAAGCCTGGGAAGTGTAAGTCCCTGAATAACCAATGTAAAAATGATTACCACAAATGAAATAAATAACAGAGTATTTCTTTGTTCTATAACAATTCCCAGACTGTCCCGAATCGGTAAAGCCAAAGCTGCCGCCAGGGATACTACTCCACGCATCCCAGACCATGATAATATAATATACTCCTTTTTGGATTGGGTCATAAAGCAACTTCCTTTTTTAGGAGCCTGCTGGAAAAAAGCAGGAAATAAAGCAAGTACAGCCAGTCTTACGATGACCAGAATAATAAAAAGAAGAAAGCCATAGAAAACAAGGATAAGCAGCTCGTCTTTAGGTATATTTGAAATAATTATCGGCAGTTGCATTCCCAGGATTAAAAATACCAATCCGTTCAGAATAAAAATAATAACATCCCAGAAATGACTCATCTGTATCCTGCTGCCCGCACTGAATAAAGAAAATGAATTCCAGGAAAGAAACATTCCCAATACTACGACTGCCAAAACACCGGAACACCCCAAATGCTCTGCAAAACTGTATGCAGCGAAAGGAAGAAGGATAACAGCAAAGGTTTCTGCACTGCTGTCTCCGTTAAAATACCTGTGTAATTTTAAGAATATAAAACCTATCACCAGTCCAATGAATATTCCACCAATACTGATCCCAACAAACTGGAGTCCTGCATTCCAGAAAGAAAATACTCCACTGGTAACAGCGATAATGGCACATTTGTAAGCAATCAGCGCTGATGCATCATTTAGAAGACTTTCTCCTTCAAGGATGGTCGTTAATTTTGGAGGTAGCGGAAGGTTCTTTGTAATGCTTGTAGCTGCAACAGCGTCGGGTGGCGAGATAACAGCTCCCAGTACAAAAGATAACGGCCAGGTGAAACCGGGAATAATACTGTGAACAGTTACGGCAATAATGGTAGTGGTAAGAAACACCAAACCTACAGCCATCAGTGAAATTGTAGGAAATTCTCTTTTGAAATCAGGGATGGATGTATTCCAGGCTGCATCAAACAATATAGGAGGAAGTACAGCATAGAAAATCATTTCCGGGCTCATATCAATAGATGGAACGACCTTAGTAAGGCTCAATATAAGCCCTGCCAATACCAATACAATAGGAAGTTCAAGTTTTATTTTGTCTTTTACCGAAATGAGGATCATTAAAATGATGGATATCCAGATTATTTTTTCAAGTTCTGCCATAGCTTAATAATAAGCAGCGAAATTAAAGAGCCTTTACAGGCAAAACTATGATCTAGATCAAAAAGCGTATTGTAGATTTACTCAAAATCAAGAAGTCCGTCTGCCAGCTTCTTCCATTGGATTTTGGCAATGCCTATCATACCTCCTACTGCTATAGCTATGTTTCTGAGGATATCAATAAAGCTGGCGTTATAATTTGGAGATTCATTTCTTCCATATACAGCAGCTGTTAAATGAGAGGGATTTTTTTTAATCATAAAGGTTGAAGTTGCTTTTGAACTGTAAAAATGAGCAATATGATGGCTCTTATCTACAGGACTTATGGAGGGTCTACAGGTCATTGTGATGCTTTCTGAAATAGCATCCTCATAATAACAAATATCTGTCACTTCAACCCAGTCATAGCCTTTAGCTTCTGTTTCTCCCGGACCAGGAATATTGATGCGGATATAATCTCCTTTCTGAGGTTCCCGATGCACGGGATTTCCTGAAACATCATAGAGCTTAAATCTGCAAATGCCTCTCCACAATAGCTGTTCCAAGTATTGATTGAGAAAAATCTCTCCTTTAATTCTTCAAACTTCACTGGAATCATCACTTTGGTCAATGGTTTTCCACTTTCAGTATCATGGAATCCGCCTGAGTTTTGCTTCGGAACTCCCCTAATCTCTTTTGGTTTCATACCTCTTTTTATTCAAATTAAAGAAATTTATATCTCTTATTTTATGAGTAGCGTCACAATGAAAGACATTTCGTTGACTAAAATTATTCCGTTATACGGACTATTTATTCCTTTTCAAGGATCTTGATTTACAGTTGGAGCTAGTAAGTTTGTCTACAATTTAATTAAAACATTATTAATGCTAAAGTGAGTGTTCGTGGGAAGCCGGTAGAAAGCAGTTGGGAATTTATTTTTGTGGGTAATGAATAATGCGGGTGTCGTGAATCACTAAGATTCTTATAATTCCTTTCTTCTTTCTCCGGTTCCCTTTATTACTCCTTTATTCAATAGTTTACGATATACAATGGAAAAACAAAGACAGCTTATTTTAAACGGGAATATGCGAAACGTAATGTGGCAGATGTCTTGGCCTGCAGTAATTGCTATGGTGCTGTATGGATTGAATAATTTTCTGGATGGAATTTTTGTGGGTCATCTGATTAGCAATACCGCTTTGGCTGCTGTAGGAGTGGCTTATCCTTTGGCACAGTTTGCACAGGGATTTGGAACTCTGATAGGAACTGGTGTAGGATCTGCCGTGAGTATTTGGATTGGTGCAGGAGATAAAGATAAGCTCAACAGGGCAATGGGAACTGTAAATTTTCTCACATTACTATTTTCTCTGGTTATCACAATCCCCTGTTATATTTTCGCTAAAGAACTGGTTTATATGATGGGGGGACGAGGTGAAATCCTTACATTGGGAGTGGAATACTTTAGATCAACGATTCTGGGAAGCTTTTTCTGGATTCACGGGCTGGCACTTAATATGCTGATTCGCGCTGAAGGCCGTATGAAGACTGCTGCCTGGATGATTGCAGTAGGACTGATTGTAGATGTGGCATTAAAGCCATTGTTTATTGATTCTTTGGTGGTGGAGTAAGTGGAGCTGCCTGGGCAACGAATGTTTCCATGATAATTTATATGGTATTGGGCATTTGGTATTATGCCTCCGGAAAATCTTCTTTTAAAACCCATTTTTGGTCATTAAAGTATGATAAAGCTATTATTAAAGAAGCTATTTCATTGGGCATGCCCGGTTTTATTATGATGGTGATGATTGTGGTTCAAAATATTGTGGTCTTCAATGTGATTGCTAAATATGGCAAAGAGGCAGATGTTACCTTTTTTACCGCAGTGAATCGGTTTTATATTTTATTAAATACTCCGTTGTGGGGACTAATGAGAGCATTACAACCTGTATCAGGGATGAATTTCGGAGCAGAGAAATATGAACGAAGTATCAAAGCCTATCGGCTTTTTTCTCTTACAGGATTGGTTATTCTACTTCCTTTCTGGCTCTTTGTGATGTATTTCCCTGCAGAAGTACTCTCTGTAATGATCCCGAATGTCTCTTTTCAGGCCAGTCAGCTTACTGATTTCAGGATTTATATGAGCGTTTTACCTGCTTTACCGTTTATTTTTATGGCTATGGTTTGGTTTCCTTCTGTGGAAAATGCGCGGCCAGCTACTGTGATCAGTATTTTAAGACAGCTGGTATTATATATTCCTGCCCTGCTTATTGTTCCGATGTTGTATGGAATCCGAAGTATTTACGTAGTAAGTGCCATTATAGAATGGGTCGTATTTGGTGGAGTAATTTACATGATAGGGTTAAATTTCAAAATGTTAAGAAAAATCACAATATTTTAATAAAAGGTAATTTTTAATTAAAATAAATAGTTTTTAAAAAAAATGCTCATCCAATGCGATGCATAATATAAATTTTGCTTATATTTGTGAATCGAAATAATTTTTTTTCATCATTTGTGTTTTTTTAAGGTCTCCTCTCTTGGAGGCCTTTTTGCTTTAATAAGCTTTATATCCGATGTTTTTCTGCGGATGTAATAAATGGACGAAATGGGAATTATGTACATGAAAGTAAATTTGTAATATATTCCTATAGCTGATTACAGTGATTTTTAACTTTTAATAAATCCCCTTTCCTAGACCTAAATTAATGTTTTTAATAAAATCCGTAGGTCTGAATTGCATCACAGCCTGAAAACTTCGGGTATAAGCCTGTACACTTTTGTATCCAATTTCATAAGCCGTTTCTGAAATGGTTAAATTTCCTGCGCTCAGAAATTCTAAACTTTTAATAATACGAAGCATTTGTTGATATTTGCTCAGGGTAAGACCCGTTTCTTTTTTGAAAATTCTCTCCAGACTTCGGGAAGAAAGGAGCGCCAGCTCACCGAGATTGTCTATTTTGATTTCTGTATTGTAATAATCATGAAGGTATTCAATGACTTTCTCCAGGCGTTTATCTTTGGGAAGACAAAGGTGAAGCTTCAGGGAATGTTCTACAAAATGAGGAAGTTCATTGAAAAGGGCTTTTAAAAATAGGGTCTCATCAGAATCTTTTTTCATCAGTTTAGACCACTTTTCAGCATATTTTATCATTTCCCTCAATACAGGAGGAACGGAAAATACAGTGACCTCATCATAAAAGGAATTTTTCTGATCCGTATCAGCAAACATAATCATCAGCTTGATCTTTTCAGAATGGGAGTTGGTTTTATGAATAACATTGGATGGGATCCAGGCCGCATGATTCTGGGGAAGAAGATAAATCCGCCCTTCAATGGTAATATATTGAAATCCACTTTCTACATAGACCAATTGCCCCTTTTGGTGCTTATGGAGAACATCATCATGGATCCAGTTTTCTTCAAACCAGACAAAATAAGGTTTATGAAGCTCATCTATTTTTATACTGTCATTGTCATTCATGTCGTTTTAGGTTAAAACTTTGGCAAAATTAAACAAAATTACTATACTAATTTTGTGCAAAAGTTTTTAATATGATGAAGAACGAAGTCAAAAAGAATGCTTCTTATGTTTTAATGATTTTAAATGTACTGGTTGTTATCTTGATCTCCAGTAACCTACGCTCTCCTATTGTTGCAGTATCTCCCGTATTGGGTGATGTGAGGGATGCTTTACAGCTGGATAATTTCCAGGTAAGCCTCCTTACCTCTATTCCACTCTTTATGTTTGCCGTTTGCTCAGTTTGGTGAGTCGATTTTCTAATACCCTTGGAATCAGTAAACTATTGATGTATTCATTGGTTATTCTAAGTTTTGGATTATTTCTGAGGATCACAGGCTCTCTGTGGTTGTTGTTTGCTGGCTCAGTATTTATTGGTTTAGGAATTTGTATAGGAAATGTAGTAACACCCGGATATGTTAAAAATAACTTTCCGAAACAAATTGGCTTGATGACGGGTATTTTCGCCGTTTCTATGAACCTTACTGCTGCTCTGGCTTCCGGTTTCAGTGTAAGAATCGGAGAATGGACAGGTTTTGGATGGCGTGGTTCCCTGGGAATTTGGCTGGTGATCGCCGCTTTAGGATTTTTGGTATTGATTCTTGAAATGATTTTTAATAAAAGGAACTCCGATCAGCCTAAGCCTGCTTTGGGAACTTCTGATTTTAATATGTTTAAATCGTCTCAGGCATGGAATATCAGTATTTTCATGGGATTACAGTCTCTATTTTACTATTGTATGGTGGCCTGGCTGCCTTCTTTCCTGACAGATTATCATATGCCTGGTGAAAGTTCAGGTTGGGTACTTTTTGTTATTCAGATCACTATGATTCCTATAACATTCTGCTGCCCGATTATTGCCAGTAAAATGAAAGATCAGAGAATTATGATCCTTTTTATATGTGCTTTGATGTTTGGAAGTACAATGATGTTTGTTTTTCTAAAATCTCAATGGATCTATGTGAATGCTGTTATCATCGGAATTTCCAATGGATTGTCATTCAGTTTGTCTATCCTGTTTTTCTCTACAAGAACGAAAAGCAGTATCAATGCTGTGAAGATTTCCGGAATGGCACAGTCTGTGGGCTATCTGATTGCAGCATTTGGACCACCGGTATTTGGAAAACTGCATGATTGGGATATTTCCTGGAACACTTCATTCTATTTTCTGAGTGCTGCAGTATTGATCATGCTTTTCTTTGGATTAAGAGCTGCAAGAAATAAATATGTAGAAGATTAATACTACTGAGTTTTATTTTAAAATATAATGAGGTCTTTTCTGATTGAAAAGGCCTCATTTTTTTGGAATGTAGCATATTGTATTAATGTGTATAAACCTTGTAGGTTTTCGAAAGCTATAAGGTTTAAGAGATTGAGAAATCTTGACCGAATTCCCTGATATTTTAAGCAAAAGATAGATGCATCGTTTCTCCATCTTTTAGAGTGAAAACAGAACCCTAGCATTTCCTTGTTCTTTCAAAATTTTATCATACATTTGGGAAAAATCTAAAACGCTTTTATATAGGGGGTTGCATAATATAACTTCAAATTTTTTAAAAAAACAAACAATGAAAAAAAAATTATTACTTGTGTTCATTCTTGTAATGCAAACTTCTTTTGCACAAATTATCTCCAAAGATCCTACGTTTGCTTCAAACGGAATTTACAGCCTCCCAACAGGAAGCTCTTATTTAGGAGAATTAACAGAAACAAACAATACCGTATTTTACCAATCCTTTGATTCCAACACTAATCAGATAATTGTTTCTAAAATGACAAGCTATAATGGCTCTTTGGATCCTACTTTTGGAACCAATGGTAAGGTTGCGTTGAATTATGGATCAGGCACTCTGGTTGGGTTTATAAGACATTCCAATGATCAATTGACTTTATTATTAAGGAGAGATGACACTCTCAATAACATCCATTATTTAGATGTAGTTCGGTTGCTTTCCAATGGACAATTAGACCCTTCATTTTCCAATGGTGGAATAAAGGCATTAGCCAATTTTTCTCAAGACAACTTCGATATAAAAAGCAACCTCATAGAACAAGGAAATAAAATGATTATTTCAGGAACAGGTATAGATTCTGTAGGCTTTTTTGATGGGTACACGCATACATTCAGATTAAATTCTGATGGCACATCAGATAACAGCTTTGGAAATAGTGGAAAACTGTCAACATATGGAATTCCCCGCTTCATGTTAGATAACCAGTCCAATATTTTTTGTTGGGTACAAAATTCAATAAAAAAATATTCTCCTGACGGGCAGCCTATAACCAGTTTTGGTAACAATGGTCAGGCTTCATTAAATGAGGTAAATGTTACTGTTGTAAAAGTAGATTCGGGGAATAGAATTATATTCGCAAGATTTGGAGTATTAGAGCCTCCTGCCATAAAAAGACTGAATGTTGACGGTACGCAGGATACCACATTCAGTTATAATGGTGTTTCTGGCATTGAATTTTGGGATATCTACGAAAAAAACGGTTCTTATTATATCGGAGGGGTTGCTGATTTTAATAATGCACCTAGTTATTATATCTCTAAACTTAATCAAAATGGAACTACTGATACTATATTTGGAGAATATATAGAAAACGATTCTAATTTATTATATCATAATGTTAGTAGGCTCAAGGTTTTTGATAATAGTATAATTGTTTACGGAGATGGAACCACAAAAGAAATTGTTAAATATCTTTTAAGTGCCCCAGCTACATTATCAACAACAGAAATTTCAAAAAATGATCCTAAAATTATTTTTGAAACCCCTGTAAAACAAAATTTAATTTATCAATCGAAAGAAAAAATCGGTAAGATAGAGATCCATTCTGTTGATGGAAGGTTATTAAAAACCGTAAAAGAAAACAATTCTAATGTTTCTGAACTTTCTAATGGAATTTATTTTGTGAAAACAATTTTTGAAAATGGAAAAATTGTCACAAAAAAACTTATTAAGAAGTAAGAAATCTCTATTTAAAAAAATACTAATTTTTACAAATGAAAGAATCATTATTTTGATTTCCTATGCATGATTGCTCAAACGGCTTAAAAAACATCAATTAAATGAATATAGATACCTTATAGGTTCCTAAAACCTATAAGGTATATTAAAAAATATTGTTTGAAAGAATCGTTTATCCGATAAACTCATCCAAAACTTCCAGAATATTCCGGTATACAAAATCCAATTCTTCGGATGTAACACAATATGGAGGAACCAAATACATTACATTTCCTAATGGCCTCATAATGATTCCTCTTTTTAAAAATTCATTGTAAAGCTGTTTTCCGATTTCATTGAAATACGAAGTACCATGTCCGGTTTTAAAATCAAAAGCCAGAATGGTTCCAATCTGGCGGGGATTTTCGACCTGAGGGTGTTCAGCTAAAGTTTTTAAAAACTCTGAGTGCTGTTGAGAAATACGTTTGATATTCATTTGGGTGTCTTCTTTAAGTAATAATTCCATACTTGCTAAAGCAGCAGTACAGGCTAAAGGATTGGCTGTAAAAGAATGTCCATGGAATAAAGTTTTATGCTTGTCATCAGACCAGAAAGCCTCATAAATTTCTTTAGAACAGGTGGTAACTCCCATAGGCATTGTTCCACCAGTTAACCCTTTAGAAAAACACATAATATCGGGCTGTTCGGTAAGATAATGGGCTGCAAAGAGCTTTCCAGTTCTTCCAAATCCTGTAAAAACCTCATCCTGAATCATAAGAATCCCCTGTTGCCTGCAGAATTCCATTAGATTATTTAAATCCTCGGCATTATACATTAACATTCCTGCGGCTCCCTGAACTAATGGCTCATAAATGAAACAAGCTACTTCATCTGCAATTTCTTCAATCTGCATTTGTATACTTGCCAAATTTCAGCATTAGGCGTATCGATGAAAATAACTTCAAACAACCTGCTTTCAAAAGGTTTAGTCCAATAACTTTTTCCGCTTACAGACATTGCCCCAAAGGTGTCACCATGGTATGCATTTTTAAAGGCAAGAATTTTTGTTTTTTCTTTTCCTTGATTGTGTGCATATTGAATACACATTTTCAAAGCTACCTCCACTGCTGTAGAACCATTATCAGAATAGAAAACCTTATTTTGATTATTAGGTAAAAGTTTCAATAGATTTTCAGAAAGTTGGGTGGCTGGCTCATGGGTGAATCCGGCAAAAATAACCTGTTCTAAAGTGTTGAGTTGCTCGAATATACGTTGAGCAATATAAGGATGAGAATGGCCATGCAGGGTTACCCACCAGGAAGATACGACATCCATATATTGTTTATCTTCCGCATCATAAAGATAAAGTCCTTTACCTTTTACAATAGGAATAATGTTGTCTGCGGTTTTCATCTGGGTATAAGGATGCCAGTTAACGGCTTTATCCCTTTCTTGGAGGCTGGCTGGTGTTGTTGTATTCATGTATTGATATAAAATGTATTTATGACCTCTTGAAGTCAGGTGAAAGTTTTTGTTTTTAACGCAATGCTCGCTAAGGTTTTATAATCATATGGTATGATTTTTAAGATCGCAAAGGCGTTTCACTCAGCTAAGGCTAATTAATGTACTTTTCTCTGCTGAATGCAATGCCTTTGCGAACGAAACAATCTGCAGTTTTATAATGCTTCTCTTGCGATCTTGGCGTTTAAATTATAATAAGTAAGAGTTTCTTTTTTTAACACAGTGTTCGCTAGGGTTTTATAATCATGCCGTATAATTTTTAAGATCGCAAAGGCATTTCACTCAGCTAAGGCTAATAATGTACTTTTCTCTGCTGAATGCAACGCCCTTGCGAACGAAACAATCTGCAGTTTAATAATGCTTCTCTTGCAATCCTGGTGTTTAAATCTATAAAAACTAAGACCCAAAGAACTCAATAAGTAATTCTTGAACAAAATTCAAAATATACATAATTACAATCCAGAAACTCATTATTCAATTTTTAGCAGCAGCTTTCCCTTTTCATCATAGGTTTTAATCCAAGAGTTTGCAGCATTTGCATATCTTCAGAAACTCCGGGATTAGGAGTCACCAGTAATGTTTCTCTTTCTCCGGTGAAAATAGAATTGGCTCCTGCCATAAAGCACCAGGCTTGTTCTGTTTCAGTCATTTCTATTCTTCCTGCACTTAATCTTACCATGGAAGAAGGCATAACAATTCTTGCTGTAGCGATCATTCTTACCATTTCCCAGGGATCAACTTTTTCATTATCTTCTAATGGAGTTCCCTCTACCCTTGCTAATGCATTGATAGGAACAGATTCAGGGTGTTTAGGCATCGTAGCTAATGTTAACAACATAGAGATTCTGTCTCTGTGGGTTTCTCCAAGTCCAATAATTCCACCGGAGCAGACTGTAATTCCTGCTTTTCGTACATTGTTGATGGTATTGATTCTATTATCAAACGTTCTGGTGGAAATGATCTCCTCATAATATTGTTCAGAAGTGTCAAGGTTATGATTATAAGCGTATAATCCTGCTTCCTGAAGTCTTATCGCTTGTTCTTCGGTAAGCATTCCTAAAGTACAGCATACTTCCAGTCCGAGTTCATTCACTCCTTTACCATGTCGATCACTCTGTCAAAATCTCGGTTGTTACGAACTTCACGCCATGCGGCAGCCATACAGAAACGGGAGGAACCGCTGTCTTTCGCTTTTTGTGCATGAGCAATAACGGTTTCTGTAGGGAGTAAAGCCTGTACTTTAATATTGGTGTGATATCGGGCTGCCTGTCCGCAATATGAACAGTCTTCAGGACAACCTCCGGTTTTAATGGATAATAAAGTAGAGATTTGTACTTCTGAAGGATCATGCCATTCACGGTGTACGGTTGCCGCTTTGTAGATAAGCTCCATAAGAGGTAAGTGATAAATCTCTTCTATTTCTTCTTTAGTCCAGTTGTTTCTGATTGTTGTTGTATCCATTATCATAGTTTTGTTATCGTTAATTGTTTTGCAGTAGTTGTAATGTGTTCCTTAATCGTACTTTGTATTTCAGGAATTTTGATAATTTTTGTTTCTTTTGTGATGTAATTGGAAATCACTCTTTCTGTATCTTCAGGGAATTCTCCGTTGAGAATCAGATATTCCAATGTGATATTTCTTTGCTGTAGAGCTAAGATTGAGAGCAAGGTATGGTTGATACATCCTAAATAGTTTCGTATCACGAGAGCAGCAGGAAGGTTCAGTTTTTCAATCAGGTCAATCATAAAAATATGATCTGAAAGAGGTACCATGAGTCCTCCTGCTCCTTCTACAATCAAAGTGTTTTGAGTATCTGGGAGTTGAAAATCATCAAGATTGATCTGTATGTTTTCTGCTCTTGCGGATTGGTGTGGAGACGCTGCCAATTGAAGACGATACGTTTCGGGATGACACACCGTATGATCAGTCCAGCTCTCAATTTTATGGCTATCTGTAAAATGAAGGTCCCCCGATTGTACAGGTTTCCAGTAATCGGCTTTAAAATATTGTACTAAAATGGCAGAACAAACGGTTTTTCCAATTTCTGTTCCTATGCCTGTTATAAATAGTTTCATTCGGATTCTTGATTTATGTAATACAAAATGTAAAACAGTATGTGACGGATTTGGCTTTGGTTGTTTTGTCTTTTTCTAAATGAAATCTTTAATAATTTCTGTAAGCCTGATAATCTCCTCTTTTGTATTGAAGCTATGAAGGCAGATTCTAAGTCTTTCTGTTCCTTCTTTTATTGTAGGGCTGTAAATGGCATAGGTTAAAAATCCTTCTTTTGATAATGTATTTTGTAAAGATTTTAACTTTAGATTATCAGGAATAATAATAGCCTGAACCGGGCTTTCTTCAAAAGAGGGTGATAATAATCCCTGACTTCGGAATAGTTTGATATTTTCTTGAAGCTGTATGGATAGTTCTTTATGTTTTTCTAAATAAATATATCCGGCTTGTATACTCACCCATTGAAAATCTTGTGCAGAAGTAGAATAAATAAAAGGTGAAGCAAAATTGACCAGATAAGACTTTACAATATCATTACAAAGAATGGCAGCACCATGAGCTCCCAATGCTTTTCCATAGGTGATTACATTGGCTGTAACCAGATCCTGCAAATCATACTCATCAACTAAACCTTTTCCAAAAACTCCAAACGCATGGGCTTCATCAACGATTAGGTCAGCTTCATATCGCTTTGCCAGTTCAGCAATTTTTTTGATTGGAGCAAAATCTCCTTCCATGGAATAAAGACTTTCTATAGCAATATAACAATGTCCTTTCTGTCTTTTTAAAATGCTTTCCAGATGTTCAGTGTCATTATGTTTACATTTGACTTTTTTGGCATTTGACATTTGACACGCATCATGTACAGAGCGATGAATTTGTTCATCTACAATAATAGTATCATGACGGTTGGGAAGCGTTGAAAATAAAGCTAAATTGGCATTATAACCGGATGGAAATAGCAAAGCAGCAGGAAACTGATGTTTTTCAGCAATAAAGTCTTCTGTAGAAGTTACTACGCTGCTGTTCCCACTGATCAGCCTGGAGCCTGTACTTCCTGAAATCAGTTGAGGATTCGCATTCATCGTCTTTAATAATATATTTTGAAGATCTTTATTTCTGGCAAGTCCCAAATAATCATTGGAGTAAAAATCTATTCCTTCGATTTTCGGCTTTAAAGTTCTTAATGTACCATCCTGCTTTCTTTTATGCAGGGCTTCCTGAAAATAGTTCATCCTTTTAAGCATAGTTCAGCTGCGCTACTTCTTCTGCAATGGCATTGATCCATTGTTCATGAAGTTCTTTCTCTATTTGCAGAATGTGATCTGCATGGAGTTGCCAGTTTTCAGAGAATTCATTGAGCTGATTAATCATTTCTTCCAGATGGCCTTCTTCTTCCAGGATAATAGATTTTACCATGATTTTTGAAGATTCTTCTGTAAGGATCTGTTGATAAACAGGATAAAGCTCATCAGCACGAACCTCAATAGCATAGGTAACAAAGAGATAAGCAGCGTACTTAAGATCTTCTTTTGTCAATTCAAATACATCTTGAAGATATCTGCAGGCCTTAATATCCAATGAATGCAGATATTGCCTTGTTGCTATGGGAGCAAGGAGCTCTCTGTTTCATAAGTTTTACAAAGTTCCGGATCTATTTTTCCAATCTGTTTTTTAAGGTAATAAGCATGACGGTGTTCTTCGGCAGCATGTTTAAGCTGAATTTGGGTAACTAAAGCCGGATGCTCACACTTTGATATTTTTCTTGCCCCGGCATTTTCCATAAAAGAAAGGGTGTTCAGCCATTTGGCATGTGTACTGCCATCTTTTACTATTTTTTCGAGCAGATGATGAAATTCCATAGATTTTTATTTTGATGTCAAAAGTAGTATATTGCCGGATGGTTCTATGGTGCCAGTTTTTATATTATGGATAGTCCGGTTAAGATTCCTTATGAAAGTTTCATTAAAATAGATAGAAAATCAGAGACTTCTATCTATTTGCAAATTGCTAATCAATTGGTGAATGCCATTCAAAGAGGATTTTTACCTTTTGGAACGAAGCTTCCCGGAACCAGAGCTTTTAGTGAAATACTGGAAGTGCATCGAAATACAGCAGTAGCCGTTTATGACGAACTATCTGCTCAGGGTTGGGTGGAAAGCTTTCCGAATAAAGGAACTTTTGTTATTGGAAAGGATCAGGAAAAACCTCTTCAGGTAAGGGATTTCAAAGATAATAGTCTTCAAAACTATCCCAAAACAACAGGGTTTACTTTTAAAACCTCTAATATTCTGGATAATCCGTTTGAGCATTCGGATTGTGAATATGTTTTTAATGATGGAGTTCCGGATATCAGATTGACTCAAATCGGACAGCATTCCAGATTTTACAGTTCTATTCTTAAGCGGAAGTCCAATCAAAAAGGGCTCGGTCACTATAACCAGGACGGAAGTGAGTTTTTCAAAGAGCATTTATCCCAGTATCTTAATCTATCCCGTGGTTTACCAATTTCCAAGAGCAATCTTTTGATTACCAGAAGTACGGAGATGAGTATTTATATTGTTTCCGAAATCCTTTTGTCTCCAGGAGATACCGTTCTGGTTGGGGATCTGAGTTATTTTTCTGTGAATATGATTTTCCAGAAAGCTGGAGTCAATATTGTAACTCTTCCCATTGATGAAGACGGAATTATTGTAGAAAGTGTCCGTGAAGCTTGTCAAAAGCAGAAAATAAGGATGCTTTATCTTACTCCGCACCATCACTACCCAACAACAGTGGCTTTAAGTGTCCAACGAAGAATGGAGCTACTGGAATTAGCCAATGAATATGGATTTGTCATTCTTGAAGACGACTATGATTATGAATTCCATTATGATAAAAGTCCTATTCTTCCTTTAGCCAGTGCTGATACCAATGGAATGGTGATCTATATCGGGTCTTTTGGAAAATCACTGGCACCGGGATTCAGAACCGGATTTATTGTAGCCCCTGAAAATCTGATGGTAGAAATGCGGAAGCATCTTGGAATTATTGATAGGCAAGGTGATATTTGATGGAAAGAACATTGGGAGAAATGATTGAGGAAGGAGAAATCAACCGTTATCTGAAAAAATCCTTAAAGGTATATCAGGAAAGACGGGATTATTTCAGCGTTTTGCTTAAAGAAAATCTTGGTGATGTGATCACTTTTGAAAAGCCTTCAGGAGGTCTTGCCATCTGGATGGAATGGAATATTCCTGTTAATCTGATGCAACTGAGCCGGAAATGTGCCCAGGATAATCTTTTTATTCCCAAAACCCTGCTCTATCAGAATAAAAATCTTACCGCGATAAGACTGGGCTTTGGAGATCTGAGTTTTGATGAAATGGACAAAAGTATTGAGATTCTTTCCCAGAATATCCTGCATTTTAAATAAAGATAAAAAAAGCCTCTATGATGATAGAGGCTAATGGTATTTATTTGTTGCTGATCTGAAGTTTTTTCTTTGGCTTCTTCCTTTTTCGGTTTAAATAAATGATGAGCCCTGTAATAGGAAGTGAAGTCGCAATAATGCCTGCTAAAAGGTAAAGGATTCGCCCGGTGGCACCGAAAATACTTCCGGTATGCAGGTCGTAATTTCTTTCTCTTAACGCGGTACCATACCCTATCTTTCATCTTTATATACCTGGTGTTTTAAGATTTTTCCGGAATACTGGTCAAAATTATATTGTTCATTCTGATACTGCTTATTTCCATAGGTGAGTTCTGCATAGTAAGTCCCTTCATCCGTTCTTGGGAAATTAATAAGTGCTGATTTTTTATCAATCAGATCTTTTTCCACTTTTTTACCAATGCTGTTCAAAATAATTTTGCGGTTTGTAAACTGCTCTAGAGGAATACTGCTTTTTACTTTTTGTTCAATTGGAGCGTTTCCATTCAAGGTATTTTTTATCCACTTATCGAAGTTTTCAAAATTCCAGATGAGTGCAGAATAAGAGATGAGAATCAAAGGAATTACAGCATAAAATCCTAAGACATTGTGAAGATCATAATTCACTCTTTTCCAGCTGGCTGAAGTTTTAATGGAAAACATTCCTTTCAGCATGTTTTTATTCATCTTTTTCGGATACCAGATGATCAGCCCGGAAAAAAGAATAATAACCAACATGAGTGTAGAATATCCTGTAATGGTTTTTCCTATTTTTTCTCCCAATAGCAACCTTCTGTGGAGATCCAGTACTATTTCAAAAAAGTCGTGTTTGGCATCTTCCACTTCATGAACTTTTCCCGTATATGGATCAATATAAACTCGATAATAATAAAGATAAGTTCCCCAGTAGGTTAATGCATCATTATCCATTTTAAGAGTTCGGAACACATATGTACGGGATGGATCAGAAGAAATCTGAACTCTTTTGATTGTAAGCCCGTCAGGAAGAACCTTTTCAGCTTTTAATGAAAGCTCAGAAAGAGATAATTTTTTATTTCCTATGTTTTTTACAACATACCTGTCAGGATGTACGAGATGTTTTAGTTCCTCTTCAAAAGCAAGAATACATCCGGTAGCTGCCATAATCACCACTACAAGCCCGGAGGTTAATCCGAGCCATAGATGTAATTGAAGGGCTGCTTTTCTCAATGTGAGCTTCATGATTAAAATTTAAGACTTACCTCAGCAACAAAATTTCGAGGCATTTGGGCAACGATTACTCCCTGTCCTGCAAAATATTGAACATTTCCAAGGTTATTCATTTTAAAACCAATTCTATATCTTTCTTTTTCAAGAGAAACAGACGCATTCACTAGAGTATAAGCTGGGAAAGTAAATTTTCCCGTGTCTGTCTTATTTTCGCTGAGTTGATGACCTACACGATTCACTCCTACTCCAAAGCCTAGTCCTTGCAGCTTGCCAGACTGAAGCACATAACTTGTCCAGGAATTAAATACACTGGCAGGTCCGGCAGAACCAGGACGAAGTCCGTCTACCGTAGGATCTGCTTTAACAAACTTACTGTCATTGTAAGTGTATCCGGCCATAATATTTAAGCCTTGAATAGGATTGGAAATAATTTCAACTTCAATTCCCTTGCTTCTCTGTTCCCCGTCCTGAATGGTAACTCTATATTTCACCATTTCGAGTTACTGCAATATCTCTTGATATATTATCTACCAGTATATCATAATATCCTACAGTGAAATTCAATCGGTTTTTCCAAAGATTTCCTTTAAAACCAACTTCCCATTGGTTGGCTTTTTGTGGTTTCATATCTCCACTGTAGTCCGGAAGCTCCTGATTCACCGGAGGAGTATAACTAAATCCGTTCATATAGTTACCATATACTGATAAACGATCTTTAAAGAGCTGATAGACAATTCCCACTTTGGGTGATAATGCTGTTTGGGTGAAATCTCCGGAACGGGTATTTTTATTTAGATCCAACTGTCCTTTGCTTTCATAATAATCAACACGCAAACTTAATAAAGTTATCAATCGGTCTGTAATGTAAAGGGCATCTGAAAAGTAAGCTCCATATATATTACTTGATGTGGTATTTCTGGTAAGAGCTGCTTTTGACGCCTGTATTTTTCTTAAAGCCAGATCATTCGAAATAAAACCATATTTAGCACCGGGATTCTGCCCGTTGATCGTATCATACTTGATAATAGGTGAATGATTGTTATTCAGGGTTTGATTTAAATAATCCAATCCAATAAGAACTTTATTTTTGATTTTTCCGATATTGAATTGACCGTTAAAGTTTTGCTGAACACTTGTAGAAGAGGCTTCTGAATTCTGCCATTGTACATTACGTTCAAGAGAAACATCACTGTCTTTTCCTCTGATAAACTGATACTGGTATAGACCTTCCGTTTTTCTGTAGTTCCTTGAAATAAGGGTTTGTGAAGTCCAGTGATCTGAGATTTTATAGTTAACTTCAGCCTTTACATTGGTAGACGGAGCTTTTAAGATCATATCATTATTGGAATACGATCTTTTCCAGTCAAAACCGAGTTCATGAGGAGTATGTGCAACAAATGCACGCCCTCTTGGAAGAAAAATAATAGGGGTATTTGTTGCTTCATAATTGTAAATTTGAGCACCTAAACTAAATTTCAGTTTATCATTTACCTGATAGCTTAATGAGGGTGAAACAAAGAAAGATTTTCTAAATTCTGAATCCCTGAACCCATTTTGGTATTGATAAGCGGCATTCAAACGAAATAATGTCTTTCTTGAATCTGTAACAGGTCCATAAACATCAACGGTAGCACGATTTAGGTTATAACTGCCCAACATATAAGAAACTTCACCACCAAAATAATCTTTAGGCTTTTTGGTAACGAGATTTATAAGCCCACCAAAAGAAGTAACAGCTCCGCCGTATAAAGTTCCGGATGGCCCTTTAATAACTTCAATACGTTCAATATCCGAAGGATCAATTTCTCCGTTAGTAGTGGCAGGAACTCCGTCTACCATTGAAATTTTTGTTGGAAATCCTCTAAGACTATAATAAAAGCTTCCATCTCCGGAACCTCTCCCCGGACTTCCCTGCATTTTTACCATACCGGGAACATTTTTCACCACTTCTGAAACATCATATGTAAGTTGTTCTTTCAGAATTTGTTGATTGATACTTGTATAAGCTTGTGGATTCTCCAGATTTTTCAAAGGCATTTTTGAGACAGAAGTACTGTCTTTATTCAGGAATTTGTTTCTACTAAATGCATAAATCGTTATTCCTTCAATCTCATTATTTTGTATTGAGACATGAATCGTGGGAATTTCATAGACTTCTTTTTCAATGCTGATCTGTTTCCGCATGAGTTCCAAATCGTTTAAAACTACCTGAAGTGTATATTCACCCGGAATAACATTATCAAAGTAAAATTCTCCCTGATTATTGGTTTTGGCTTGATATGAGGTATTAACAAGCCTTAGAATAGCATTTTTCACAGGAGTTTGTTCGGAAAGTAAGATTTTCCCATGAATACGTTCGCTTTGTGCCAAAAGAAGAGCAGGACAATTGATGAGAATAAAAAATATAATAAGGGTTTTAAATGTTTTCATGTTAGAGTTTTTGTAACAGTATAAAGTTTTTCATTTTTAGGTTGTAATTTCATAAAGATCTTCCGTGTGTTTCTTTTTACATTTTTTTAATTATTATTTTTTAGGTTAACGAGTAAATGGCTCACAGACAGCAACGGCATAATCTTTCCTGCCGGTTGATGTGGTGGATTTAAGGAGTTATTCATAAAAGTTCTATAAAGTGTTTTAAAGTAAATCTGTGGAATTGATCTCTTGTTTATTGAAATGTAGATCAAGTAAAATCAATAGACTGGTATGTGTTTTTGGAAATAAAGTTTTCATTGGTCTTGATTTATTCTTATTTGGAATAATTAAAAACAAAGATAAAAATAAATAGTGATTACTCTACTTTTTTAATTGAATTATAGAACTATTGTATGAGTTTTGAAAATACTACCCTCTGTTTACAATAAAAAACCCTTTCTAAGAACAATGCTTAGAAAGGGTTTAATAAGATTTTTAATGATGTGTATTATTTAAAATATTTATCAAATAAAGTAAGTTGTTCAGAAAGTGAACGGCTCCAATATTGAGTATCATGAGCTCCTAAAGATTCTATATACAAATGTTGTATTTTTTGTTCAGTAAGTTTGGTGTGAAATTTTCTGTTTTGCCCGATCATCTGAACATCTTCCGTTCCGCAGTCAAAAATATAGCGTTGATCGGCGGTTGCCATTAACTTAATCTTACTGTCTGTAAGAAAATTAGGGTTTATGGTCTCTAAAGGGCCCAGTACTTTATTGACCATGTATTTATGATACCCTTCTCCGAATGAATTAAAATCTAACGCTCCACAAGAACTTCCTACAATTCCGAATGTTTTATTATAAGTAATACCAATATTTGTAGCTCCATAACCACCCATACTCCAGCCCAAAATTCCTCTGAATTTCTTTTCAGCTTTTACCGGATAGTTTTTATCAATAAAATCAACGAGTTCTTTTCCAATAAATGTCTGGTATTGAGAATCTTTTACGATTGGACTATCTACATACCATGAACTGTAATTTCCATCAGGCAGTACATAAATGGTTTTATACTCCTGAGCTTTTTTAACGAGATCTGGAATATCTTCCTTTACTATTCTGTCCGGATTGCCACTGAAACCATGAAGAATATATACCGATGGATACGTTGTATTGGCTTGTAGATTGGGAGTGATGATAATCGTTTTGATCTTTTTATTCATTTTGGGACTGAAAATTTCCTGATGAATGATCTTCTGTGCTGAGAACTGTGCAAAGGCAGTCAAGACAACAACAATGTTGATTAGCTTTTTCATGCTTTAAAAATGTTTAATTAATACTGTATAATCATCGATACCTATTGTATAAATGTAAGATCTTTTGTTCAAATAATCTAAGAATACCAATGATCTTATAACAGAGCAAAATTGCACTGAAAAAAAAGGAAAAGCCTCAACAAATGTTGAAGCTTTTGTTCATTTATTTTTTACATATTCTTATTGAATAATTAATATCTCCATAACATCAATCCTGCCTGATAACCTGTCCCCAATGTCCATAACAAGATATATTCTCCTTGCTGAAGTTTCTTACATTCTTTTGATATTGATGCAAGGCGAGAAAAGGACTAGAAGAACCGGTATATCCTACTTCTCTTGAGTAGAACGGAACCTTTTCCGGAGATAAATTAAAATGCTCACAAATAATATTGATATTTTTTAATGAAAATTGAGAAAATAAAAACAGGTCGATTTGTTCAATGCTTAAATGATTACGTTCTAAAAATCCCTGTATATCATTCAATGCAAAATTGACACTGCCACTTCCATCAAAACTGTTATCCCATAACATCACATCGCTGGAATTATAACAGGAATATCCTTTAGGGGGAAACAAAACGGTATTACAGATACTACTGTCTGTATGGTAAAGAACATCCATTAATCCTGAACTAGATTCATCTTTTTCTACAATAAAGGCAAAAGATGAATCCGAAAAACAAAATGCTGTTACCGGGTTCTCGGAATCTAATATAACAGAAAATTTTTCGGAACATATTATCAATGCTTTTTGGGTAGTATCGGTTAATGATAGATATTTTGTAATCTGGTCTAAGGCAACAAAAGCACCAATACAATTGACATTGATGTCATAGCATAATGTATTTGCCTTTCCTTGTAATGCCTGATGAATTTTGATCGCATCACAAGGGATGAGATGTTCTGAAGTGCTGGTTACAAATACGATAATATCAATATCCAGAATGGAAATATTGCTTTCTCTGAGCACTCCTCTTGCTGCATTTATTCCCATAGAAAGTGTTGTCTCTTCAGAACCTTCAGTTACAATAAAACGATTGCCGCGTCCTAATACATTCTGGATCTTTTGCATAGATACATTTTGCTGTTCAAATTGTTCAATAACAAATTCATTGCTTTCCGCATGTTCCGGATGATAAAAAAAAGTGTGATGAAGTTTCATAATCGTCTAAATATTTAATTGAATTTTGGTTATAGTTTTTTATAATTCTCTTTAATGGGAATTATTGTAAATTTAGGAAAATATACTATACAAAAAATTGTATTGCAAAAAATTATTCTATACGGTATGTTATTTTGGAAGGTCTAAGTAAGAAATAGTGGAAATAAAAATCAAAAATATTATCTATTAAAGCTTTTTTAAAGTGCACAAAAGCTTAAACAGGCTTATTAATCTCTTTTCGTATACGGCTCAATTGCGTAGGTGTAATTCCCAAATAAGATGCAATGTGATGTTGTTTCAATCTTTCATAGAGAGACTTATTTTCCAGCAATAATAAATACCTTTGTTTTGCGGTCTCAAATTTTAAAGAAACTTCAAGAGGTTCTTTTTTTACAACCCAGTTTGTCTCCAAATATTGAATATGAAAAAGAGCAAGATCGTGGTATTTTTCTAACAATGCGCGATAGGCTTTAACTGGATATTTAATCACTGTACAATCTTCCAGAGCAATAATATTGAAATCACTTGGTTCATTTTTGATGATAGCTGATGTAGAAGCCACAAAACTGTTTTCTTCAAAGAAAATTTTATAAATAGAACTCCCATCTTCAGCAATAGTATAATACCCTATCAGTCCGGATTTTACGAAATAGTAATACCTGGCCATACTCCCTGCTTCCAGAAGAAGCTCATTCTTTTGGTATCGTTCTTCGCTGCAGATATCCAGTAATGCTTCGGTGGTCTCTGCTGATAGTGGATAATAGGTGTTGATTTGCTTTAAAAATTCGGAATTGCTCATTGCTAGGATTGCTTGTGGACCGTATAGAGTTTTTAGACAGTTGTAAGATAAGCGGCTTTTAAATTTTCTGTATCTATTGCTAAAAATTAAGTTATTTTTAAAAACTACATCGGCACATTAAGAGTATTCGTGCATTTGTGGCGATTAAAAATAACTTTTAGTAAAGATATGTTTTAAGAAAATAATATCTTTTTGAACGCTTCTGAAGCTAAATGTACCTGTTCGCTCCAGTCGTCAGCGGCATCGCTCCCGGCATCATCAGAGATGTATTTTAGGCATAGAAACGGGATGTTTTCTTGTTGTGCAATTAAAGCTAAAGGATAAGCTTCCATATCTACAATATTATAATCCGTTTCAGAATGATTCATTTCAAAACTATCGCCGCTTCCACAGATTCCTTCTTTCAAAGTATCCATTTTCAAGCCGTATTCCAAAACAGGCGGTACTCCGGATAAGGGTGTTTCGTACATTTTAAACCCTAAGCCTCTTACATCCATATCTCTCTGGATAAATTTTGTACAGCAAATCACTTCTCCTTTATGGAATCCTTTGCTTCCTGCAGACCCTAAATTGATAATTAGTTTCGGCTTTCTGGTGTGGATTTCTTTAGTCAGTTCTATGGCTGCATTCACCTTCCCGATCCCTGTGATCAATTTATTTTTATCATCAAATACTGTTCCTGCTTCAGAATCCAGTGCAAAAACAAAAAGTATATCTGCAATAGGATAATGAAAGTCATTATTAATTTTTATCATTGAAAAATATAGATTTATTCTGTATTACAAAGATACAAGAGTTTTGTTTTACTTCAGAAAGATTATAAAACTTGTGATTTTCTATTTCTGACATTAAGAACAATGAATATAAGATACCCTGTAATGAAAATAAATAAAGGAACTTTAAATGCTGCATAATTAAACATTGTCAGAGGAATTTGAATCATTCGGCTAATTAAAGGTGAAAGCATTAGAAGATAACTTAAAATGGTTATTAAATTTCTGCTTTTCCATTTGGTAAAGTTCAGTATAATACCTAAAAGCCCAAGAATGGCAAAAGACTGTTCAATATTTCCGAAATCAAATGTTGTAAATAACAACCAACCAATAAAAGGAATACCAATCATTTGTCCTGCTAAAATAATCAATGCATAAGAAAGGATTGAAAAATATCTCAGAAAGTTAATGCTTTTTATATTCATACTTTTGCGTCGTACCATGAGTTTTCATTAATGGACTAGCTTTTAATAATTTGACATTTTTAAATATAAAACTATTTCCATTACTTTAAAAAAACTTTTTTAAATCATTAAAAAACCCCAAACTAAAATAGCTTGGGGTTTAAATTTTAAATGCTGCATCCATCCGCATCACAGGAAGCTCCATTGTTTCCTGAAAGATCTTTAAAAGGACTCACTGTTTCTTTATAAGTCTGTTGCAGTGCATTTTCAAAAACTTCAACTGGTTGAGCACCTGAAACTGCATATTTACCGTTCAAGACAAAGAAAGGAACTCCGGAAACCCCATTGTTTCTTGCTTCCATAATATCCTGATTCACTTCATAATCCAATTGATCGGAAGTAACTGCTTCTCTCGCTTCTTCTTTATCAATCCCTAAGTTTTCAGCAAGGGAAATCAATACCTCAGTATCTCCTACATTTTTACCCTCAATAAAATGAGCGATAAACAATGCCTCTTCCATCTCATTCGATTTGTTGTGCTTTTTAGCTAAATGAAGCAATCTGTGAGCACTGAATGTATTGGTAATTAATGCTTTTTCAAAATTGAAATCAATTCCTGCACCTTTTCCCATCTGAGCAACCTGAGCAAGCATTTGTGTAGCCTGAGCTTCCTGTACCCCTTTTTTCTCTCTGAAATACTGAATGGTATTCTGAGTTCCTTTAGCATCTAAAGTTGGATCCAGCTGAAAACTCTTCCACTCTACTTCCACTTGATCTTTAAATGGCAGTTTTTCTAATGCCTGTTCAAAGTTATTTTTTCCAATATAGCAAAACGGACACATCACGTCCGACCAGATTTCTATTTTCATTCTATTTAATTTTAATTCGAATTAAGTATAGCAAAGATACGAATTTATTTTAATGTAATAAAATTTGTTACATTTATTCCGGACACTCTGGTAATAACTGGTTTCTTCTTTCAAACAGATATCTGAATATCATCATCAGGAAGGCCAGAATTCCAAAAACAAAGCCTATCCAAGGTGTATATTCTACTCCTTTTGTGATAATGATCCAGCCTCCGATGGTTGTTCCCAAAGTGACTCCTAAATTTCCGAACGAAGTAGCCAGACTGTTGGCAAACTCTAACGCATTAGGTGCCGCAGAGATCATATAGGTAGATGCATTCAGGAAACTTGGTGAATAAAGAAACCCCCAAACTCCTATGACGATGATTGTAGCAAGCAGGTTATCCTCTGAAAGGGATAATAATACCGGAATCAAAACCGTTCCGGAAAGAAAAAAGGCAAGAGTAACTGTTACATTCTTATTGAGCATTTTACCTGCAATTCTATTAGCTATAATCCCTATGATCCCAAATAAAAATAGCATATAGCTTATCATTGAAGTATCCATTCCTTTTGCTTTGCCCAGATAATCTGCAAAATAGCTATACGTGGAAAACCAGGCTGTAATCATAAAAAAATTAGTGAGAGTACTCAAAATGAATGACGGTTGCTTCAGGATTTTGACCTGACTTCCAAATGACTTTTTCTCATGTACAGGCATTGGTGGAAGAAGAAAATGAATAATCATCAGAGCAATTAAGCTTATGAAAGCCTGTATCATAAATGAGTATTCCCATGAATAAAGCCCTGAAATCCAGGTCGCAAACGGTACTGTAGTCACCATTGCAATGGCTACCCCACTGAAAACAATACTCATCAACTCGTTTTTCTTAGTATGATCTGCCCCGGTTACTGCTACAGACAGCGCTGTCGCAATATATACGGGTTGTAAAAACGCTGGAAGAACTCTCACTATCATAAGCAGCCAGAAAGGAGGCGAAAATGAAGAGATAATTCCTGTGATCAGAAACATAATAATGGCGGCTGTCATTACTCTTTTACGGTCAATACCTGACGTAAGCAACGTCATAAAAGGTCCTGTAAGCGCAATCACCAATGCAAAAGCACTTAAAAGATAACCAGCTTTGTCTATACTGATCTTATAATACTCTGCCACTTGCGGAAGAATTCCAATGATTCCGAATTCTGTAGTAATAACCGCAATAAAACCTAAAGATCCAATGTAGGCATACTTTTTCATGGTATTTCCTTTGGATTATTTAAAATGATGCTGGGCAAAATCTGCCATTTCATTAACGGCCAATTGAGGTTCTTCCAAGATTTCTCCCATATGCATAAAGCCATGAACGGTATCTTTATAAAAGCTTGTTGTAAGGGATACTCCGGCTGCTTTCATATTTTCAGCAAGGTTTCTCGCGTCATCAGCTAATGGGTCATGTTCAGCAATAAGTATTAAAGTAGAGGGAGTATTTTTAAAATCTTTTATTAAAATCGGAATTGCCAATGGATTATTGGCTTCTTCTTTGGGAAGGTATCCGTCCCAGGCTTCTACCCCACCTTGTTTATTCAGTACTGGTCCGTTTTCATAGATTTCCCAGGTTTTTGTATTGAGCTGATTATCTACTGCAGGATAAATCAGAACCTGAAACTTAAAGTGTTCTCCAATTTGAGTAGAAACGGCTGTTGATAAAGCTCCTCCGGCACTATCTCCTATGATCCCTATCTGATCTTTATCAATTCCTAATGATTCCGAATTTTGAATGACCCATTGTACCGCATCAAGACAATCATTTAATCCGGCAGGGAAAGGATGTTCAGGAGCAAGACGATAATCGATAAAAATTACAGTAGCTTCTGTTTTATTAGCTAGTTTACGAACAACGGCATCATGGGTCTCATAACCACCGGCAATGAACCATCCGCCATGGATATAGATAATAGCGGGTGATTTTTTGTCTGTTTTTCCTTTGGGACGATATATTCTGACTGGAATCTGATGATTTTCATTTGGAATATTCAGTTCTTCAATCATTGCAACAGTTTCTTTTTTTCCACTGAGTTGAAAAGACATTACTTCAAGATATTTACGGGCATCATCTAATGGATTTTGTGGATTAAAAGACTGTATTTTTTCTAAATGGGTTAAAATCTGATTGATTTTAGGAGTCAACTGCATTTTGTTTTAATTTTAAGTTAATATTGTTTTGCAGTGAACAGTAGCGCTATTGTTATTTTATCTGCTTTTATAGTGGCAAATTTAGTTTGCATCCCTTACATTTGCACTATACACAGGCCAATGTATGGTACTAACAAATTTGTAAGTAATGGGAAAGATAAAAGAAAACTCAACAAATAATATCAATAAACAATATATCTATGAATGCGACCTGAGTTATGCCGTATGTAAAATTGGCGGAAGATGGAAGTTGTTTATTTTAAGCCAATTAAAGGAAGGTAAATTACGTTTCAGTGAACTCAAAAGATCAATTTCAGGAATTACAGAAAGGATGCTTACTCTTCAGCTTAGAGAGCTTGAAAAAGAAGGGTTGGTAAAAAGGACGGTATATGCAGAAGTTCCGCCAAGAGTAGATTATGAGCTTACAGAGATTGCCAGAGAACTGATTCCTATATGGGATGCATTGAACGAATGGGGCGGAAAACACCGGAAGTTTATTGAAGTCCAAGAAGGCTGTGATGAGTTGTCAGGTAATGTGTAGCTAGAGTTAGAAAAGAAAGTCTTTATAATATATAATACAACAACAAGCTTAAAAGTATTTGTGCATCCATGGCAAAATAGAATGGACGCAGGAAAATCTTTGATTTTCCTGCGTCTTAAAAATATATAATCATAATAACGTCTTGTACCTTTGCCCTGTCCAACAAAGTTTACGGCTTATTTACTTTATTACAAAACAAAACATGGGCAATAAGAGCAAGGATTCCAAATGCAGTTCCCACCGCACAAACTCCAGTCCACTGTGCCTTTTGCCATGCGATAGAAGCCAGCCATGTTCCCAGTGAGCCTCCAATAAAATAGGAAACCATATACACTGTATTCAATCTGTTGACCGCATTGGACTTGATCAAAAAATAATTAGTTTGGTTCATAATGTGACTGGACTGAACCCCAAGGTCTACAAGAATTACTCCTACAACCAATCCCCAGTAGGTTTCTCCTGCAAAGTAAGTGAATCCCCAACTTCCGATCAGGATCAGTAATGAATATAATATAATCCTGTTGATATCCAGATACTTTTGAAGTTTTCCTACTTTTGCAGCAGCCAGTGCGCCTACTGCTCCTGCCAATCCAAAACTCCCCACAACAGATGAACCCGCATTAAAAGGTGGTTTTTCCATGTGAAAAACTAAGGTTGTGAATAAAGCACACATAGATCCGAAAGCCATTGCTCCACGGAATGATGCCAATTGAAGAATAGGCTGTGTTTTTGCAAGATGAGCTACAGAACGCATCAACTCTTTATAAGTCCCTTTAAATTAGGATGTAGTTCCGGAAGCATTTTGTAAACAGCGAGCCATACTAAGATCATTAATCCTGCAGCAATTCCGAACATGGCTCTCCATCCCCATACTTCCCCCACAATGCCTCCAATGAAACGAGAAAGTAAGATTCCTAATAAAAGACCTGACATCACCAGACCGATATTAGCCGATTTTTCTTTATCCGATGAAAGTTCTGCGGCAATAGGAACAAACAGCTGCGGAATTACAGAAGTAGCTCCAATCAATAAGCTGGCAGCATAGAGCATCCATAATTGATTGGCAAAAGTCATCCAAAGCAGAGACCCAAAAACCAAAAACAGATCCATCAGAATTAGTTTTTTGCGGTAAAATTTATCACCAAGTGGTACGATCAGTAATAATCCGAGTGCATAGCCAATCTGGGTAAGCACAGAAATCTTGCTGGCTGCTGCTTCAGAAACGTGAAGATCCTCTGATATCAATGCCAGCAAAGGCTGGTTGTAATAATTGTTGGCCACTACAAGTCCTGAAATAATAGCCATTAACCAGACTACTGTTCTGGAAATACCGTTGGTAGAATTCACCTGCATCTTAAAATTTTTATTGAATGGTAATATATCCTGATGATTACCTATTTTGGATATATTTTTAACGTCCCCAAAGGTAAGGATTTTCATAAAAAAGATATATTATTATGATAGATTTCACCTGTAGGTGTTATAGATTACTGACTCGCAGCCTGCTCCAATAAAGAGTTTTTTTAAGGATTGTCCGATTTTATTTTTACATTTGTAATAACACACATTTTATTTTATGGATTATATAGATTCCAAGGAACAGATCTTACAGAAATCTGCTGAAGCAAAAGAACTTTATCTTCCCCATATTTCAGTGGATCCGGTTGTTTTTGGCTTTGATCAAAATGAACTGAAGGTGCTGCTGGTAAGGATGAAGTACAGGAAACAATGGTTGTTGCCGGGAGGTTATGTAAGGCGAGATGAAGATTTGGATGAAGCCGTTGTAAGAGTATTGGGAGACAGAGCTGGAGTTACCGATGTATTTCTGGAGGAATTTGGTGTTTTTGGAAGAAAAAACAGAAGTCAGCTTTATTTTGAGGAGTTTGATGAAACCCTTTTTCAAAAGCAGCGGTTTATTTCAGTGGGATACTATGCACTTTATAATTCTTCTGAGATAGATCCTGTCGCTGATGATGTGAGCGAAGCCTGTGAATGGGTATATTTGCGCCAGCTGCCTGAAATTGATTTTGCGATGGATCATCGTGAGATTATTGAAAAGGCATTGCTGACTTTAAGAGAAAAAATATCTTCCAAACCCATCGGATATAATCTGATGCCTGAAAAATTTACTCTTCCGGAATTACAGAAACTATATGAAGCCATCTTGGATAAATCGCTTAATCGTGGAAATTTCTATAGAAAGATTAAAAATCTGAATGTGTTAAAAAAACTTGATGAGCAGAGACGTGTAGGAGCTCACAGATCTCCCGATCTTTATTCCTTTGATATAGAGAATTACGAGAAAGCATTGGATGATGGTCTGAACAATTGGTAGCGGCTTTTCAATTGTTTTTGCCGATCATGAATATTGATGAAAAACCTTTTGGATATTGGAAATATTCAGGAAATTTGCAGCATGAAAATCATTCCACTCAAAGAAGGCAATTTCTCAGCAAGCAAAACCAAAGATTTTACCCTTTTAACAGAAGAGAACTTTGATACTGTTCCCGGGATCAAAATGTCTGTTCAGCCTTTTCTTATCATTACTGAAAACGATTATATCCTTTTAGATGCTGGAATTGGATGGGAAAATGAAGCTGGTAGAACTGTTATTTCCACAATTCTTGAGAAGGAAAATGTACGTTCTGAACAGATTACAAAACTTCTTCTCTCCCATCTCCATAAAGATCATATTGATGGTGCTCTACAACTTACAGACCGCGGGTACGAGGCAACCTTTCCAAATGCACAGATCTATATTCAGAAACGTGAATTGGATTTTGCCATGAAAAATAAAGGGAATCCCTCTTTTGATTTTGATATCCTTGACCAACTAATCCAATTACCCAATATTGTTTGGATGAACGAAGATAAGGGACAGATCACTAATGAGATTTCGTATGAAGTGGTAGGTGGGCATACTCCATTTATGCAGGTTTTCTGGATCAAGGAAAATGAAGATACTGTTTTCTACGGAGCAGATGATCTTCCACAGGCTTCCTATTTGAAATACCACCTTGCCTACAAAAGCGATTTTGATGGCAGAAAAGCGATGGAACTAAGACTTTTATGGGAAAAGGAAGCCAGGGAGAATAACTGGAAAATACTTCTTTATCATGATCTGGATAAAGCCATTATTAAAGCTTAAAAAATGGTTTAAATTTCATTAAACCATTTGTAGATATCAAATTCAGAAGGAATATTAAGTTTTTTTCTGATTCTGTTTTTCCGGTTTTGTATAGCTTTTGGGGTGACAAAGATACAGGTTGCTATTTCCTTTGTTGTCATATTGAGCTTAAGGTAAATACAAAAGATCACTTCAGAATTTTTAAGGCCAGGCTGTATGGCAGATAACTTTTCAAAAAAATCCGGATAGACCAATCTGAATTTGTTTAATAAACGGGGAGAATTTGTTTTGGCTAATGCCATAATCTCATCTTGTACAAGAATCTTCTGATTCAAATCCTCTAAGTTCAGTTCAGGTTTTTTATTTTTCATAATACTTTCTCATCTCTACTCATTTCTTATAATGATTAGGTTAAAACATTCACAAATCTGAATTTTTATTCATTTTTGTATAAGGCAAAGAAATAAAAAATGATTAAAATTCTATTAAAATAGAGTACCACATACATACCACGTTATATTTTTAGATAAAATATCATAACAGCTTTTATCACACAGTTTATCTTCTTTTTTGCCAGGGATAAATGTAGGAGGTTATGGCTTCACTTTTTATGATTATAATCAATAGTTTTAAAATGATTAAGTATGAAATATAACATTTTGTGGTATCTGAATGGTACCTTATTCTATGGTCAGTGATTGAAATACGCGTTTCTTTATTCTTTGAAAATATTGCAACAAATCGATATTAAATGATGAAAAGAAATGTATCAATGTTTTAAGATGATAACAAAATCACAAATATGATCACTGAAGATTTATTACTTTCATTTAACGCAGAAACAAAACATTATAAAGCAGGAGAAATCATTTTTCGGGAAGAAGATATTCCTCTGCATTATTACCAGATAGAAAAAGGAAAAATTAAACTCAACAATTATACTGAGGATGGAAAGGAATTTATTCAAAATATATTCTCCGATGGCCATAGTTTTGGAGAGTCTCTTTTGTTCGTAGAACGTCCCTATCCTATGAACGCCGTATGTATAGAAGATTCTTCTGTTTTTAGATTGCCTAAATCCAGCTTTCTGGATCTGATACAAAGCAATCCTGAGATTTCTTTGAATATTTACCAATGCCTGGCAGAAAGAATGTATTATAAATATATTATGTTCTACAATCTTTCGTTTCAAATCCGGCATCCAAACTGAAATTGCTGCTAGATTATCTGAAAAGTTATCATGATGATAAAGCACCATACTCCTTCCTGATCCCACTTACCAGACAACAATTGGCATCATTGATCGGGCTTCGTGTAGAAACTGTGATACGAACGATCAAACAAATGGAAAAAGATAAGATTGTCAAACTTGAGAAAAGGAAAATTTATTATTAAATCGCTAAATTCCGGATATTTATAACTTTTTAAAGATAAATATCCGGAGTATTTTAATTGGATCGTTCCAACTTATTTTCTATGCATTTCAACTGCTGAATATAGGTATAGCACCCTTCAAAATCAAAATATTTTTCTTTTAATAAGGCAGCCTGATATTGAATAGGCAGGTATTTCCCCCATTTCGAAAAGTCTATCATTTCAGGAGTGTTCTCCAGTAAATTGATAAGCTCCTGATCAATATTCTGATTCCTGTTAATATCATTCAAAATAGTGATAAACTTACTACCGTCAGAATTTTCTATTTCAAAAAGACTCTCTTCATCATGAAGGATACTTTTAACTTCCGATAGGTTTAGAATAAACTGTAAAGTTCTGTTGATTTTAGAACTGGTAAAGGAATAAAAAGTAAGATGCTCATTGCTAACCAATAAAGGCCTCTCCGTTTTAAAATCATTGAGAGTAAACACACAAAATTCTTTCCTTAAATCATTAAGAGCTTCCCTACTCATATCATCCAAGAAGTCATATGTTTCTTTTGTAATAAGTATTTCAAGCATTTTTTCCCGGATTCGGTGAGCCGTATCAGCTGCATCTCCGAAGAATGTTGGCTTTTTCCCATCTTTGGCGGGTATTACCTCTATTTTTTTTGTTTTAAAATCAATATCAATAATGCTCCAGATCTTTGCTGACAAGTAGATATTTTCATTTTCTCTTATTTGCGGAGATAAAGGCAATTCCCCTATCTTAACCCCATTACTGGAAACTTTGAAGAAAACCTGTGTTTCAAAAAGACTGTAAAAATCTCTGCTATTAACAACTTCTTCGCCTTCTATTCCGATGATTAGCTCATTTCCCAACTTTTCCAAAAAATCAAGCGTAATAAGATGAGTGATAATCTCTTCTGCCTCTTCTCTTTTTATCTTTATGAAAACAGAATTCGTTGTAATATCCTCCAACAGTTTAGACAAAGAGATTCCCGATGTACCTTTAACAATAGATAAAATCTGGTGGACTAAAACATCATAAGGCCTTTCATTGATGGAAATAGGCTCTATATATTGTTCCTGATACAGCAGCCAGCATGCTAATGATTGTAATAAACTCCATTTATCAGTGGCATATAAAAATAAGTTACTGGCTTTACCTTCTCTTCTTCCACTCCTTCCTACCCTTTGGATCAGAGAGGCAATACTATGAGTAGCATCAATCTGTACAACTTCGTCTACATTTCCGATATCAATCCCCAACTCCAGGGTTGAAGTACAGGAGATGCAAAAATTTTCAAGAGTAGAATTTTTGGCAAAAAACTCTACATATTCTCTTACTTCCTTATCTACCGAAGAATGATGTGAAAAATAATTCTTATGCCCGCCTACTCTTTCTGATATTTGCTTTAATTTCACCGCAACTTCTTCTACTCGGCCTCTTGCATTAGGGAAATAAGAACTTTACTTTCTCTTGTTCTTACATATAAGTCCTTTAATAAAGCTAATGGTAATTCATTCGAAGAGCCTGTGAAGTATCTGAAAACAGCATTAATTGGCTTGGGAGTTGAATCCCGGATGATTGTGGTTTGATCGGGGTTTCCAAGAAAGTTTTTAAGTTCAATATATTGATTCGCATCACTTACTGTAGCAGAAAGCCCAACAATACTAAACTTTTTGGCATTTACTTTTTGAAGACGGTTCAGAAGAGATTGCAAATGCGTACCACGGTCTGATCCCAAAAATGAATGAATCTCATCAATCACAATATAATCGAGTGTTGAGAATAAATGTCTGATATTGTACGGTTTATTCACAAACATGGCCTCCAGAGATTCAGGAGTAATGAGAACTATACCTTCCGGATTTTTTAATAATCTGTCTTTAGCTCCTTTTGCCGCTTCTCCATGCCACTTGGTTACCGGAACATCGAGATATTCACAAAGACCTTCAACACGAACAAACTGATCATTAATTAAAGCAATTAAAGGAGAAATATAGAGTACTTTCACCCCAGGTTCTTTGAAATTCACCTTAGATAAAATAGGCAGAAAAGCAGCCTCTGTCTTACCTGAAGCTGTTCTGGATATTAAAACATAATTGTTATCCGTTGTCATAATTCTTTGAATGGAAGCTTCCTGAATTCTCCTCAGACTCTCCCATTTTTTATCCCGGATATATTTTCTGATTGGTTCAGAAAGCAGGTCGAATGCTGTCATAGTTCTTCAATACTATCTAAAAGTATCAGATCATTGGGTCTTTCATCAGAAATTTCAATATCTCCGAAAAGTCTTCCTTTATCTACATCAGGATTTTGCCTGATGATATTGAGAATATTCAGAAAGTCTCTGATCACTTCTCTTGGGGTAAGAAATTCTGCAGCTCCCGGTTTATTGAACATCTCTTCCATAAAAACAGAAATCTCCTCATCTGTAATATTTAGTTCTATTTTGTAATTGAAATCAAAGATTAGTTTTAATTTTTTAAGCAAAACAAAGATCTCATTGTGGTTCAAAGGCATCAGTTTAATAACCGGCTGTGCAAAATCTCGAAATTCAGAAGTTTCAAATTTATTCCCTTCCAATCTGGATTTTAAAGCCTGATAACTGAAAAGTCCTCTTCTTTCATTTTCCAAAAACTCTTTTGTTCCGGCAAAGTTGATGAAAAGATTAGATACTTTTCCTTGAAAACAGTCATTATAAATGGATAAGATCTTCTCATAGTTTTTTTCACGGGAAGCAGAAACGGATATTTTGTAAAGATTGATCGCTTCATCCAGATTGATCATAAAACCACTGTATCCCATGCTTACAAAAAGCTTACAGAAATTCTTCAGCATATCATAATAATTGGAGTCATTAATGATTTCTCTTATTCCCAGATCCTGTCGGGCTTCTGTTTTGGTCGTATATTCTCCTTTCAGCCATTTTAATGCATTACGACGCAATAATTCATCCCCTTTGATATAGCCTTCATAGTATTTTACGATGGCAGAACCAAAATCGAATCCGCCTACCTCAGTAATTTCATTGACCGTTTTCATAATGGAATTTTGAATCAAGCTTAAATATTGATCATTTCTTATTTCCATTAAAGAAATTTGGTTTTCTTCTGCTGTTTTTGAGATCACCTGCTCAATCCATTTTTCCAAAAGCGTTTGCAAAGCACCACCTTCCGGCTTGGTCTGGATGGCAATATTATCCATGATGGCAGAATAGAGAATCACACTTTTTCCATCATTGGCATACAGCCTGTTATCCGGAGTAAAATCTGCATTGGCCACAACAAATTTTTGTTTTAAAGCTACTGTATTTAAGAGATGAAGCATAAAAGATTTCCCACTTCCGAAATCCCCAATCCAGAATTTCACAAGACTAAGTCCATTTTTAACGTCTTCAAGGGAACCGATGAATGCATTTACTTCATCAGATCTTCCTACTGTAATATGTTGTACTCCCATCTTTGGAACCACGCCGCTTACCAGTGAATTGATAATGGAGGTTGCTTCTTTGGGTTTGATATTGTCAATCATTGTTTAAAAGTTTTTTATAGTAATCGGTGTTTATAATAAAATAGTCATCTTCTTCCTCAATGAGAATATCATCAAGAGTTTCATAGCAGCATTCATTGATAGCATCTATGGTAGATCCCATAAATAAGCCCTTGGTTTTGATAAAGTCTCCAAAATCAGCCTGAAGTATGTTAAAACTTTGTTTTTCAAACAGATCCAGAATTTCCATTTGAATAGCTGATAAATTCAATAAGCCAAGATACTTTGAAATTTGAACTTCCTGAATTTGAGGAATAGTAATGGTTACCTGTTGTTGGTGAGAAACTTCATCTGCTTCTTTTACAAGAATTTCCTCATCTTCTTCATTCAGAATTTGGCCTAAAATATCTGCCGTTTCAGAATCTAAAGCCTGAATGCTTTTAATCGCCTCAGGATCAATGGTAATTCTTTTTCTTTTAGGAGTATAGAACAAATTCACTTTTTCAACAGCCTGTTCCAGGTTTCTGTCAGTGATAAACTCACTGAGGATCTTTTCAAAATCAGACAGTTGCTCCTTTGTAGAAAATAAGTTTTTTTGAACGGTCTTATTGAGTTGTCTTTGATCAAACTTCGGAGAATTCAAATTTTTATCAAGATAATGGATATAAAGTCTTAAGGAACAAGCTTTATCATGTTCTGCAATAAACTTTGAAGCTTCGAAAAATATAGCATCAACAGATGGATTTTTGATATTTACTTCCGTAAGTCTGAAAATTTCTCTTTCAAAAGCCAATGGATTGGAATAATCTTCTTTGATCTCATCAAATTTGGTTTTCCAACGGTTCGTATTATTCTCATTAAGGATAATATTCGTTTTATAGTCGGCGTCCAGAACCTGATGTTGATTTTCTGTCAGAAAAATTTCCAATTTTGAAACCACTTTTCTATTATACTGATGAAGAATATCCGGATGGTTATAATTGAAATCAATATTGATCTTTCTTTTGATACCGTATACTTCACGAACAGTATTCTCACATAATTTCAGAATATGATTGAAAATTTCTGTTTGTACAGAATCAAATGTATAATTGTAGTTTAAACTGTCTTTCCTATAATTGTAACGGAGGCAGACAATGATTTCCGAAAGTTCATCAATAACTGTAGCATAAGATTTATTGATAGGAATGCAATGCTGATACAAATATTCAATAGCTCTTGTAAACTGTTTGATTATTTGTATTTTACAGTATTCTATTTCGTTGAAAACATTGCCGGAAAAAGACATTTTATCCAGCATTTTGAGCTGATCTTCATTAAGAGATAGCTTACGGACATACTTTTGCCCTATTTTCCACGAATTAGGATCATAAGCAGTAGGTTGATCGTTCGGAGCAGAAGACATACTTCCAAAATTAATCGGAGTTTCTGTATTTCCCGATACATCTATTATGGAATCATCAATAGTATTATCATTCAGCATGATGGCGACTTAGTAAAATTGAGTTATTGATTAATTAGTTTTCTTGATTATCAAATCAATGGTCTAATATAGCAATATATTGCCTCAAACTTACTGAAGTTCTGAAAATATTCCTTACGGTTTTCCGTAATACGAGCCTGTTTTTATGCTAAAACATCTCGGTTCATACACTATAAGTCAAGCTGTTTTTGAAACTCTTTCAGATAGTTAGCAATATGAATACCATCTGCCAGCCCATGGTGCACTTCAATAGAAACCGGCAGATACTTTCTGCCATCACGAATACTGAATTTACCAAAAGAAATTTTGGGAATGGATTCTCCCGTATTAAGATCTGTAGGATGAAGAAGGGCGCTGAAAGAAAACCATGGAATTGTAGTATGTCTTATGTGATCTTTTCCTAACCTTTCATTGCTAAGTCTAAGTCCTGAAGATTCATGTACTCCTTTTATTTCATTTTGAAGAGCTGCATTGAACTCTTCAAATGCTTCTGAAAAATGAGTAAATGAAAAACCAAAAGTTCCGTCTGGTCTTCCAATAGTACTTCCTGCATGAACTGTATCAAATTGAACAACCTGCCCGTCAATGATTCTGAGCTTTAATTCATCAATTGTATTCACGGCAACCATAGACTTGTGATAATAATAGGCAAAAAAAGAATATCCTTTCTCTTTGGCAGTATCAAATGCTTTTGTACAGTCTACTTCTGTTGTAAAACCAAAATATGGGTTTGCCATTTTAGAGAAAAATTCAAAATGTTCCTTTCTATTCCATTGCTCAAGGTCTATAATCTTCATTGACTTTTAATTTGCAGCAAATTTCTGTAAATTTTCCCGGTTTTAAGCAGTAAATAGCGTATTAATTTTCTATGAACAACATCTTTTTTTGTCTTAAAAGGACAAAGAAACATTGGGAAGCACGCTTATTGCATTCTGTTTTTATAGTCGGGAGACATTCGTGGTAAAAAAATACAGGCTTGCTGAAAATGTTTGATTCTATTATGTCTTTAAGACAATCTCATTCCAAATAAAAGCGTTGTGTCCTTGCGTTGTTTAATTCTATCAATCACTAAATAGTCATTTATCATGGAAATACAAAATTTAAAAGGAAATCATTGGTCAGCAAAAAAAGTAGATCAGATTTATATAGTAAGTCTTAAAAGCCATTCCAATATTGTAGAGGCTTTAACTGATTTTGTTCAAAATCAGAATATCCAGGCTGGAGAAGTTACCGGAATAGGTGCTGTAAGTGAAGCAACGCTTAGATTCTTTAGTTTTGAAACAAAAAGCTATGTTGATAAAACCTTCCACGAACAAATGGAAGTCGCCAATATTTCAGGAAATGTTTCTGTAATTGAGGGGAAACCTGTACTTCACCTTCATATTACATTAGGGAGACAAGACTATACGGCTTTAGCAGGACATCTTTTAGAAGCAAAGATCAATGGTGCCGGTGAGTTTATATTGTATCCTTTGCACACCCGAGCTGTAAAAATTAAAGATTTAGAAACCGGAATTAACTTTTATGATTTTGAAAAATAAGGCTTCAATTCTTTCTGAAAACAGTATTTTTGATGAAATATTTGTCAGATGTTTGAGGTATTACTTTCCCATATTCAGAATAAGGTTGAGATCAATGATGAACAGAAAATTCTGATTCAGAATTTTTTCACAATAAAAAAACTGAAGAAAAAACAATATTTGTTACAGGAAGGAGATGTATGTAAATGTCTTTCATTTGTCAGTAAAGGATTGCTTAAATCTTATTTTCCTGACGAAAAGGGAAATGAGCACATCAATATGTTTGCTTTTGAAGGCTGGTGGATTTCTGACTTCAACAGCTTTATTCATCAGGAAAAAGCGGTTTTAAATATTGATGCTGTAGAAGATACTGAAGTATTGTTGATTACTTTAGACGATTACGAGAAAATGATGCTGGAAGTTCCTGTAATGGATCGTTATTTCAGAATTCTATATCAAAATAGCCTTGTTACCAAAGATTACAGACTTCTTGTTTCAAATGGATATTCTGCTGAAGAAAAATACCTGCAACTGGCACAGAAAAACCCGGAAATGATGAAAAGGGTTCCTCATAATCTTATAGCCTCCTATCTTGGATTGGCTCCAGAAACCATCAGTAGGATTCGTAAAAAGAATTTGTTGAATAATACTTGATCCGGATCAATCCAAACGCATGATCTAAATCAAGCGTCTATGCCTGTATATCGCCATAATTTTGTCAGAGAAATTTTACAATACTTATGGAAAATACAAAAAAAATTGCACTGGTAGTAGGAGCTACCGGAATTACGGGAAGTAATCTTGCCGAAGAACTTATTGCACAAGGCTGGACAACATATGGGCTATCAAGAAATCCTGACAATAACATTGCTGGTCTTCATTCCGTTAAAGCAAATCTGCTGGATGAACAGAGCCTGATAGACGCATTAGCCAACATCTCTCCTACTCATGTTTATTTTACAACCTGGATGCGTAATGAGACAGAAGAAGAAAATATTAGAGTTAATAGTATGCTCGTAAGAAATCTGTTAAACGTTTTATCTCCTAAAAAATCAGTTCAGCATGTAGCTCTGGTGACTGGGTTGAAGCATTATCTGGGGCCATTTGAAGCCTATGTAAAAGAAGGGAAACTTCCTGAAACACCTGTCCGAGAAGAGCATCCAAGACTTTCTCTCCCCAATTTCTATTATGCGCAGGAAGATGAAGTATACAAAGCTTCAGAAAGAGATGGCTTTACATGGAGTATCCATCGCCCACACACCGTTGTAGGATATGCTGTTGGGAACTTAATGAATATTGCGGCAACGTTAGCTGTTTATGCCAGTATCTGTAAAGAAACGGGAAGAAAATTTATCTGGCCTGGATCAGAAGCACAATGGAATGGCGTTTCCGACATCACTGATGCCGGAATACTGGCCAAACAGTTAGTCTGGGTCTCTACTACAGAATCCGCAAGAAACCAGGCTTTCAATATTACCAATGGAGATGTCTTCCGATGGAAGTGGCTTTGGAATAGACTAGCCGATTGGTTTGATATAGAAGCTGATGGCTTTAACGGAACCATAAGACCATTGGAAAAGGAAATGAAAAATGATCAGGAAATCTGGAATTCTATTGCCGAAAAATATTCATTGAAAGAGAACAATTTAGATCGTTTATCATCAGCATGGCATACGGATCTGGATCTTGGGAGACCTCTTGAAGTAATGTGTGATATGTCAAAAAGCAGAAACTTAGGATTTACTTCTTATAAAAGTACAGAAACCTCTTTTATAGAAGTATTTGAAAGATTAAGAGCTGAAAATATAATTCCATAAGAAATAATCGCTACAAATGCAGGAATAATTTATTACAACATATTTGTCATCCCGTAGGAATCTAACTTATTATATTTCAATAGCGAAATAGAGATTCCTACAAAATGACAAACTGTACGTTAAACTTCAATCCTACAAGATAAAAGCTTTATAAAATTATCTGTGCATTCGTGGCAAAAAATAAGAAACCTGTTTCTAGTAAATCTTGGATTTCAAAAGTCTATATACCTATATGGCTTATCTTTTATCCCATATATCAATAAGTTTAAGACTATTCTAATATTCTTATTTCAGTGTATGTCCATTGTGTTTTTACCTTATATCTCTGTGGTTGTAACTCCGAATTTCTGTTTAAATGAAAAATAAAAATGAGACAGGTTTTCAAATCCCAGATCCAGATAAATATCAGAAGGTCGTTTATCCTTATTTTTAATCAAATAATAGGCTTCCTTCAATCTCCTTTCTTTCAGCCATTGCTTTGGGCTCGTATTAAATATCTTGTTAAAATCCCGCTTAAACCCTGAAAGACTGCGCCCTGTAAGCCTTGCAAAGGCTTCTATGGATACATTAAACATGAAATTTTTATTCATAAACTCCTTCAGATCAATTTTATGCGGCTCTGAAAAGTCGAACAAAAGATTTTTAATATCAGGATGACTTTGGAGAAGAAGTTCTATAGCTTCCATTATTTTTAAGGCAGCCAGTCTTGGAGGAATATCTTTCGTTCTATCAACATAAGGAATGAGGGATGTAAAATACGTTTTAAAAAAATCATCCGGTTCAAAAAATAACTTTTGATGCTCAGGGAATGGTTGTTCTGCCGTTATCTTATTCTCCGCGGAGTACTGCCTGAGAGTTTCATCGTCCAATGTAATCGAAAGAAACTGATATTTTTCCTGTTTTGAAGGGTATTTCATCGTTCTGATCAACTGATTTTTTCTGACCACAACTACTGTATTTTCTTTAATAACTGTTTTACCCTGCTCATGGAAAGCATGAGTTTCTCCAGATAGCTGAAATCCTAAAAAATGATCAGGAATAAACTCTTCATGCCCTCTATACGATTCAAAAGCACACGAATAAACTAACTTATCAAATATGATTTCAGAAGTATTTTCCATGATACAAATATCTTAAATTTAAGCAATAACAGAAGCTCCTGTTTCTGCAATTTCTTTATCCTGTTCAGGAGTTCCGCCAGATGAAGCAATGGCACCTATAATTTTTCCTTCAGTATCTTTAATCACCACACCTCCGGCAATGGTTAGCAGTCCTTCATTTGAATTGAGCATACCATATCCATGTATTTCTGCTCCTGAAATAATAGTACCCATGATATCACTATCTACACCAAACATTGCCGCTGTACGGGCTTTTTTGATTGCCAATTCGATCACTCCATATACACTCTCAAGCCTTGCAAAAGAAAGCAGATGGCCACCCGAATCTACAATGGCAATACTTACGGGAATATTCAGTGATCTTGCTTTTTGTATAGCCGCTTGTAGTGCTTTTTCAGCTACATGATAACTTAATTCCATATGATTAGCTTTTTGCAGTCCAGGCTTCTGCCTGTAATTGTTTTACAAAATCTTCCGTTTCCTTTGGGTGTACATTTCTGAAATTAGAATTGTCGTCCAGAACTACCTTTACAATGCAATCCGCCATAGATTGAGGATCAAGCTGATGGGCCAATGAATCTGCAGCTCCATCAAATGCAGACAAAGGGGTAAAATTATTTTCAGGATCATACCAACGGAAAATAGAATCTACTCCACGATCATTGAAACCTGTACCGAATATCCCCGGATTACAGGTTGCTATTTTAATATCAAAAGGAGCCAGCTCTGTTCTTAGTCCTTCAGCAATAGATCCCATAGCATGTTTTGAAGCACAATAAGCGGCAACATAAGGAACCGTCCATAGTTCGCCCATGGAAGTTGTAAATACAATCTTTCCTGGTTTCTTCTGACTGATAAACTTTTTGATGAATCCTTGTGCTAACTCAAGTCCGCCGAATACATTCACATCAAACATTGATCGAATCAGATCAACAGGCTGTTCTGCAATAGGCCCGCCTTCCATTATTCCTGCATTGCTCACCAGGATATCAATATCATACTTTTGGTGGATATAAGCCAGGTCTCTGGGATTGGTGACATCCATTTTATCAACGGTCAAATCTACTCCCTGCTCTTTCGCCTCACGAATTAAATCACTCATTTGAGGATAAACCTGGGTAGTAGCGATTACCTGATGTCCTTTTTTAGCAAGATCAAATGCGGCAATCTTTCCGAATCCACTTGCTGCTCCTGTAATTAGAATTGTTTTACTCATTGTATTTATTTTTAATGATGATACAAATTTCAAAGATTTTCAGCAGGCTGATATTGGTGATTAGTTCATTGTTGTATTGCTGATAAGTTCAGTTGTTGATGAAGTACAATAAGTATATAAGGCTCATTAAGGCTATTTTTATTATCTTTCGAAACTTTTTAAAGTAAAAACTAATTCTATGATTAAAATTAAAGTTCTCATTTTAATTTTTGCAACCTCTTCCACATGGGGTTTTGCCCAGAATTGCAGTTGTGAAAGCAATTATCAATGGGTAAAAAAAACATTCGAGGAAAATGATGCAGGATTTCAATATGCTATTGATAAAAAAGGGGCTGTTGCCTATCAAGCTCATAATAATGAATTTCTTCAAAAAATACGAAATATAAAGTCTGAAACAGAATGTAATCAGACAATTTATGATTGGCTGAAATTTTTCAGATCCGGTCATTTTTCAGTTTCAAAAATTGGAAATAATAATCAGGGAGTTAAAGTAGAGTCTGGTGAGAATATACAATCTGAACGGGTAAAAGTAAACCTTGAAAAATTTAAAAAAGAAATACAGTCTAACAAAGAATCTGACCTTGAAGGAATCTGGGAATCTGACCCTTATACCATAGGGATCAAAAAATTTGGAGATGTTTACAAAGGTTTCATTATTAGATCAGGAGCAGAAAACTGGAAACCTGAAGAATTAAAACTCACGATCAATGCTGATAAAACAAAAGGAGTTTTTTACTTAAGAAATAAAACCAGTCAGGAGTTCAAAAGTGTACATTTTATAGGAAAAAATCATCTGGAGCTTGGAGATTTTACTTTAAAAAGAGTCTTGCCAAAATTTGAACGCGAAGAAGGAATTGAAACCTATTATGAAACGATTCAGACACAAAAACCTTTCTTAAAGGTTGTAAATAATACGACACTTCTTTTGCGAATCCCTTCTTTTGATGGCGCTTTGAAAAAAGGAATAGACAGCTTGATTACAGCTAACAGATCTAAAATTGAAAGTACAGAAAACCTAATTATTGATATTCGGAATAATGGTGGCGGAAGTGATAGCAGCTTTGGGGAAATCCTTCCCTATCTTTATACGAATCCTATCAGAGGAATAAGAACACAATTTTATTCTACCAAATTGAATAATCAGAGAATGCTGTTTCTTTATGAAAATTACGAAAAATATGGAATCTCTCAGGAAGACAGAGAATTCCTAAAGAAATCGTATGACATATTAAATGCAAAACTAGGACAGTTTGTAACATTACAAGATGGCCCTGTAGGGATCACTAAATTTGATACCATATATCCTTATCCTAAAAATGTGGGAATTATTATCAATAAAGGAAATGGAAGTACCGCTGAAGAGTTTCTACTGGCAGCAAAACAAAGCAAGAAAGTAAAGCTTTTTGGAACAACAACTGCCGGAGTATTGGACATTTCAAATATGTACTTTGTTAATTCTCCCTGTAACGAAATTAAGTTAGGGTATAGCCTTTCAAAAAGTTTCCGTATTCCGGATATGGCCATTGATGAAAAAGGAATTCAACCGGATTACTTTATAGACAAAACCATTCCGGATCATCAATGGATTGATTATGTGAATGAAGTATTGAATACAAAATAATAACACAAGCTGTTTCTCAACCGAAGCAGCTTTTTTCATCTATCTTTTACGAATTAGACCTCGTAAATATTAAAAAAAAAATCAATAGAAATAGGCTGTAGCCCGTTTATCGGTAAACAAAACAGCATACAATTTTATCGCAGATAAAATCCTCGCGCCTTATCCCGTCATCCAAGAAAAATAATTGCGCCTTTGCGATTTCCAACTACAAAAACTCAGAACAATATAATTTATCCCTCATCAACTACAAAAAATCAACACTTTATTGTAATTTGGTTAAGTTTTTGAAGCATTTTACCCAAACCAGTCACACCATTGAAATTAATAACATTCACAAAAAAAGGGATTTATTGTCCGCAAGGGAAATTCTATATAGATCCCTGGAGGCCTGTAGATATGGCTGTCATCACTCATGGGCATGCCGATCATGCCCGCTGGGGAATGAAGAAATACCTTTGTCATCATTTTACCAAACCTATTTTATACCAAAGAATTGGAGCTGATATAGAATGTCAGAGTGTAGAATATGGTGAAAAGATCAATATCAATGGAGTAACCGTTTCACTTCATCCCGCAGGCCATATCATTGGTTCTGCTCAAATAAGATTGGAATATAAAGGATTTGTTACCGTTGTCTCGGGGGATTATAAAGTTCAGAATGATGGGCTCAGTACACCTTTTGAATTGGTAAGATGCCATGAATTTGTTACGGAAAGTACCTTTGGATTGCCTATTTACAATTGGCTGGAAGTGGATGATTTAAATAAAAGACTTCAGAATTGGGTGCTAAAGAATCAGGAAAACAGGAAGACATCTGTCTTTATAGGATATTCTTTAGGCAAAGCTCAGCGCATTATGAAAGCTATGGAAGGGCTTGGCAAAATATATGTTCACTACTCTATCGGGAAACTTAATCAAGCCTTTGAAGCGGTTGGAATTGATCTTCCAGAATATACAATTGGGGATTTCAGGGAACACCCGAAAGAGATGGAACACGAAATTGTGATTGTTCCTCCTGCTTTGCTGGATAGTAATGTTATTAAAAAGATTCCTGATCCGGCTACAGCAATATGTTCAGGTTGGATGCAGGTTCGTGGGGCGAGAAGATGGCGGAGTGCAGATGCAGGATTTGCCATGAGTGATCATGCAGACTGGAAAGGCCTACTGCAAACGGTAAAAGCAACTGAAGCTGAATTTGTACATGTTACTCATGGACAAACAGAGATTTTTTCAAAATATCTCAATGAGCTTGGTATTAAAGCAGACGTTATAGAAACCTTATTTGGTGAAGATGAAGAAGTATCGGAAGAAGAAAATATCAAAAATCAGGAATTATGAGGCATTTTGCAGATCTTATCAACGCTTTGGAAACGACCAATAAAACCAATGCTAAAATCGATGCGATTATTGATTATCTGGAACGTGCTCCGGATGAAGATAAAGTATGGTTTATAGCTTTGTTCACAGGAAAAAGGCCTAAAAGAAATGTTAATACCAATCTGATGAAGGAATGGGCATTGGAAATTACAGGGCTTCCCTTATGGCTTTTTCAGGAAAGCTATTCTTCTGTTGGAGATCTTGGAGAAACACTTTCGTTGATTCTTCCACCCCCAGAAGAAAAGATTGAACAAAGCCTCTCTCAATGGATGAATGATATTGTTAATTTAAAAGATAAAAAAGAAACAGAAAAGAAAGAATTTGTACTTCATTCCTGGAATGGTCTGGATTATACGGAACGTTTGATTTTCAACAAATTAATAGGCGGTAGTTTTAGAATCGGAGTATCAGATAAGACATTGATTAATGCTCTTACCAAATTCTCCGGTGAGGAATCCAGTACACTGACACATAGTCTTATGGGAAAATGGCTGCCGGATGAAGTTTCCTTCAAAGAATTAATTTCAGCAGAAAATATCAATCCGGATAATTCCAAACCTTATCCGTTTTGTTTAGCTTATCCTTTAGAAAAAGATCTTGAAAATCTTGGAAAACCTGATGAATGGCTTGTTGAATATAAATGGGATGGCATCCGTGGGCAAATTATCCGGAGAAATGATGAAGTATTTATTTGGTCAAGAGGTGAAGAGCTTGTTACTGAGCAATTTCCTGAGATTACAGAAGCTGTAAAAGCGATGAAAGGGAACTTTGTTTTAGATGGAGAAATACTTGCGGTAAAAGAAGGTAGGGTACTAAATTTTAACGAATTACAAAAAAGATTAAACAGAAAAACTTTAACAAAAAAAATGCTCTCAGAAATTCCAATTGAAGTATTTGCGTATGACTTATTGGAACTTGAAGGCTATGACCTAAGAGATAAACCTATTTCAGGAAGAAGAGCAATGCTGGAGGAGTTATTATTAAATGAAAATCCAGAAAATATAAGACTTTCCCAAAGTATAGATTTTAAAAAATGGGAAGAACTGAACGAAATTCGGGAAAATTCCAGAAAGGTGAACAGTGAGGGACTGATGTTAAAACAAAAAAGCTCACCTTACCATGCCGGACGAAAAAAAGGCGATTGGTGGAAATGGAAAATAAATCCTTTTACCATTGATGCTGTTCTCATTTATGCCCAAAAAGGAAGTGGCAGACGAAGTGCTTACTATACCGATTATACTTTTGCAGTAAAGAATGAAAACAAATTGGTAACCATTGCTAAAGCGTATTCGGGGCTAACGGATAAGGAAATTATGGAGGTCAGTAAGTTTGTAACCAAAAACGCTATTGAAAAATTTGGCCCTGTACGAACAGTAAAAGCAGAACTTGTCTTTGAAATTGCTTTTGAAGGCATTGGTTTTAGTAATCGTCATAAAAGTGGTGTTGCCCTTCGGTTTCCAAGAATTGTAAGATGGCGGAAAGATAAAACGGTAGATGAGATTGACAATCTGGAAGAAATCAAAAAATTAATACAATAATATGACTGCCTTTGAACATACTCACGGATTTACCCTCATTCAGCAATGGATGAAGGATAAAGGCATTTCGCCTTTTAAGTTTCAGACCGATACATGGCGGAAATTTGGAAGCGGATATAGCGGTATGGTAGTCGCTCCTACAGGATTTGGAAAGACTTTTTCTGTTTTTTTAGCATTGATATCAGATTTTTTAAACCATCCTGAAAACTATAAAAAAGGATTAAAAATGATCTGGATTACCCCACTTCGGTCTTTGTCTAAAGATATTGCTAAAGCGATGCAGGAAGCCATGGATGAAATTGGACTAGATTGGGTGGTTGGCGTAAGAAATGGCGATACAGATCCTAAAGTAAGACAACAACAGGTAAAAAAGATGCCCGAAATTCTTGTGGTAACTCCTGAAAGCCTTCATCTTCTTCTGGCTCAGAAAAATCATGAAACTTTTTTCCGGGATATGAAATGTGCGGTGGTGGATGAATGGCATGAATTATTAGGATCAAAACGTGGGGTCATGGTAGAATTGGGAATCTCACAACTCAGAAAATACGTTCCAAGATTACAAATTTGGGGAATTACCGCAACCATAGGAAATCTGGATGAGGCTTTGGATGTTTTGATTCCTTATGACATCAAAAAAACTAAAATTACAGCCAAAGAACACAAAAAGATTGATATTATTCCGGTCATCCCAAATGAAATTGAAATACTACCCTGGGCAGGACATCTTGGACATAAGCTCGCAGATAAAGTAGTTCCTATTATTCTTGATTCAAAATCTACAATTGTCTTTACCAATACAAGAAGCCAAAGTGAGATGTGGTATCAGTTACTCTTAGATGCTTACCCTGATTTTGCAGGCCAGATTGCAATCCATCACAGCTCCATTGATGCCCATTTAAGGATCTGGATTGAAGAAAATCTAAGCTCCGGAAAACTGAAAGCCGTTGTGTCCACATCATCGCTAGATCTTGGAATAGACTTCAAACCGGTTGATACAGTTATTCAGATTGGTTCTGCAAAAGGCGTTGCAAGATTTCTTCAAAGAGCCGGCCGTAGTGGACACTCCCCTTTTGAAACGTCTAAGATTTATTGCGTTCCTACACATTCTCTAGAATTAATAGAAGTTGCTGCTCTCAAAGAAGCGGTAAAACAAAAAGTGGTAGAACCCAGAGAACCACAGGTCTTGTGTTTTGATGTTTTGGTTCAGTTTCTAATGACTTTAGCTGTTGGTAACGGCTTTTATCCCGATGAAACTTACGAAAGAATTAAGAAAGTATATGCCTTCCGTGAAATCATGGATGAAGAGTGGAAAAGTATCCTTGAATTTCTTACCATTGGTGGCAGCGTTTTAAAAAGCTATGAAGAGTTCCATAAAATTGTAATTATGGATGATGGTCTGCACAAAGTAACTTCCCGGAAAATTGCGATGCTTCACCGAATGAATATGGGAGTGATCGTAAGTGATGCGATGCTTAAAGTCAAGTTTATTTCCGGTGGCTATATAGGGATGATTGAAGAATATTTTATTTCCAAATTGAAAAAAGAAGAGAAATTTATTCTTGCAGGCCGAATCCTTGAAGTCGCTATGATTAAAGATATGACTGTTTATGTACGGTCTGCAAAAGGAAAAGCTTTAGTGCCGAGCTATCTTGGCGGAAGACTTCCTTTAAGTTCTAATTTGGGACATTTTTTAAGAGAAAAACTTTCACATGCTTTAAATCCGAAAGCTTCAGAAAAAGAACTTAAGTTTCTGCATCCATTGTTAGTCAATCAGGAAGAAAACTCTCATATTCCCAAAGAAGATGAATTTCTGGTAGAAATGATTAAAAACAGAGAAGGATACCATCTGTTTATGTACCCTTTTGAAGGTCGTTTGGTTCATGAAGTGATGGCCGCCTTAGTTGCCTATCGCATTTCTAAGCTAGCGCCAATTTCCTTTTCCATGGCAATGAATGACTACGGATTTGAATTGTTCAGTGATAAAGAAATCCCATTGAATGATGATAACCTTCATCAAATTTTAACCAGAGATAACCTGATGAATGATGTGATTGCCAGTATCAATTCTGCTGAAATGGCAAGAAGAAAATTTAGGGATATTGCTGTGATCTCCGGTATGGTGATTCAGAATTATGCAGGACAGCAACGTTCCAATAAAGCATTGCAAAGTTCAGCAGGACTTATTTTTAAAGTATTGGAAGACTATGATCCCAATCACTTTTTAATCAGACAGGCCTATACCGAGGTTTTCAATATGCAGCTTCAGGAACAACGCCTGGTGGAAGCTTTTAAAAGAATTGAAAAATCTAAAATTATTCTTAAACATTCACATTCCTTTACTCCTTTAAGTTTCCCAATCAAGGTAGACAGTCTTAGACAGACCCTCTCCAGTGAGGGATTGGATGCAAGAATCAAAAGAATGCTGAACTTTGAATATAATTGACAGAAATAAAATGATTCTATGAGAGATAAAATTATAATGAAAGCTATAAATGATTTTCATTATAATCATAAAAAATATTACTTTTTTATAGCGAAAAATTTTTAACAAGTTCGTAACTTAGATCATCTTCTTTGAAGAATAAATAACATTCAAATAATGGCAAAACTATTTTTAGTCCGTCATGGACAGTCACTCTGGAATTTGGAAAACAGGTTTACAGGATGGCAAGATATTGATATTACAGATGCAGGAATTGAAGAAGCAAAAAATGCGGGAATTGCCTTAAAAAAAGAAAAAATAGACATCGCCTTTACTTCCGTCTTGATCAGAGCGAAACATACCCTTTCTATTATACTTGATGAAATAGGAAACCCCAATATCCCTATTGTTATGGATAAAGCTTTGAATGAACGCTCCTATGGAAATCTTGAAGGACTTAATAAAGCAGAAACGGCATTGAAATACGGTGAGGAGCAAGTTCATACCTGGCGCAGGTCTTATGATGTGGTTCCACCGGGGGGAGAAAGCCTTAAAGATACTTATAACAGAGTGATTCCTTATTTTGAAAAAGAAATAGCTCCCTTGTTGAAGAAAGGTGAGAATGTATTGATTGTTGCCCATGGAAATAGCCTCCGTGCTCTCATTATGTATCTGGAACACTTATCTCCGGAAGAAATTCTGGAAAGAGAAATTGCAACAGGAATCCCTATTATTTATATTTTTGATGAGCACTTTCATGTAAGCCGAAGAGAAGAATAATGCCAACAAAATGGAATAAAAAATCTTATATACAGTACCTTAAATTTTAAAATCAACATATTGAATTCTTACTTGTGTTTATAGCGACTAAAGAAATTACCATTCAAAATGAAGCTTTTACGTTGACCAATCAGCGTGCCCTATTTCTGAAAAAGGAAAAGGCTTTAATCCTTTCTGATCTTCATGTTGGAAAAACAGCTCACTTTCGTAAGAATGGGATTGCACTGGCCAACCATATTATGAAAAGTGATCTGGAAAGACTATCTGCATTAATTGAATATTTTCAGCCAGAAAAATTTATTGTAGTTGGTGACTTACTCCATGCTGGCGACAATTCTGATGTGGACGAATTTTGTAAATGGAGGAATCAATATCCCAGTTTACAATTTTATCTCATCGAAGGCAATCATGACCGAATTTCAGAAACGTTAGAGAAAAAACTTTGTCTGGATTTTAAAGCTTCTATATTGGAAATAGGAGAATTTACTTTCATTCATGATTTTGATAAGGCTAAAGGCGGTTTTCAGATTACCGGACATATTCATCCCGGTATTGTATTAAATTCTGCCGTGAAAAGGATCAGGCTTCCCTGTTTTGCTTTAAGTGACGATCAATTATTGTTACCCGCTTTTAGTGAGTTTACAGGATTGGATACTAAAAACCTCCCCGTAAAAAGTAAGTTTTTTATATTTACAGACGCTGAGATTTATGAGGTTTAATTTACAACACCAGCTCCAAAACCTTTTTTAGTACTTAGAGGAAAGAGTCATATTCGGGGAAAAATAATCAAGAATAAATACTTTTTTAACGTTGAAAATTTCGCAACAATTATGAGAATGAAAATTAGACTATTATAGAATATGATAGTAAGCATTGGATTTACATGGAGAAAATAAATAACTATACAGAATTTTTGTGATTTCTTTTTTGCTTACACAGGCACCTCTTTATTAATCTAAAAAATCAGAAATTCATAAAAATTTGAAATATATAGTAAAATATTACCTGTTAAGTCGTATTTTTAGCCCTTAATGTAAAAAAATTACCATGAAAAAACTAGTTATTTTAGCGGCAAGTACGGCTCTCCTATTTACACTTAGCTCATGCTCTTCTGAACGAGATGAAAATGTTACTCCGAAAGATACCGCCATGAAAATTGATGCGAATTTAAGTAGACAAGAGCTAAAAATAGATTCCACTAAAATAGAATCATCCACTTCTAAACCTACACCACCCATTCAAGGTGACAATCCAGACGAGACCATTGATCCAACAAAACCAGACAGACCAAGATAGTAAAGTTATATCATTAGCTTAGTCAAATCAACTTGTTGCTTCCTTAAAAATAAAGCAGCATAATCATAAAACTTTGCGTCAAATTAAAAAATAAAAGGGCAGATCAATAATCTGCCTTTATATTTTTAATAATTGTCCTGCTAGTATATAAATTATCAACGTATAATTATAGGCTAATTGTCTTCCTCATTCAACCACACCACTTTCTGTACAGACGAATGTTCCTGGCCTATAATCTCACGGTAAAGTTCCGGTCTTCTTGCTTTTAGATATCGGTATCCGCCAGCCTGAGTAAGCTTCTCTGGAGTAATAACAGCTGATTCAAAACGATCTTCAAACGAATGGCATTCTGCAATAATATCTCCGAAAGGATCAATAATCATAGAGCATCCATTTTTAAGCTGATCATCATCCATTCCGATGGGATTTGCAAAAACAATATAAGCACCATTATCATAAGCCCTTGCCGGAAGCCATTTCATCAGCCAGTCTCTACCTTTCATTCCATTAAATTCCAGGCGTAAAGAAGTAGGATCTTCTACCCTTTTTTCCCATAGTTGAGAATCTACAAAACCAGCTCCAGGTCTTGTTGAAGGCGTACACATAGTAACATGAGGCATGAAAATAATATCAGCACCCAGAAGTTTGGTTGCTCTCACATTTTCAATAATATTGTTGTCATAGCAGATCAGAATTCCACATTTCCATCCCAGAATTTCAAATACACAGTATTCATTACCAGGCAGAAGATGAGGGTTGATAAAAGGATGCAGTTTTCTGTATTTAGCTTTTAAACCCGTGTGATCTACACATACATAAGCTTTGAATAGATTATTATTTTCATCTTTTTCAAAAAGGCCAGCCAAAATTACAATATCATGTTGTTTTGCAATGTTTTGTAGTCTTTTAATACTTTCGCCCTCGGGAATACGTTCTGCAATGTCCAGAAGTTGATCCTTAGACAGATTTCGGGCAAAAGTATATCCTGTAATGGAGCATTCGTGAAAAGCGATAACATCAGAGCCTTGTGAAGAAGCCTGCTGAGCAAGCTTTTCTATTACAGAGAGATTATACTCTTTATCTCCACTTTTGTTTTCAAATTGTGCGGTTGAAATTTTAATATTCATTGTTTTTTTCAGCAAATCTATGACAGCCTGCTAAAGAAAAATTGTATAAAACCGACATGAAAATTACAGTTCAATAAAGTTAACGGCCATTTTATTTTCTGTTTTTGCATATTGTCCAGGAGTAAGCCCTACATTTTTTTTGAATTCCCTGATCAGATGCGATTGATCGGAAAACCCTGCATGATAAGAAAGTAGAGTCATATTATCCTCCATGATCCCTTTATTAATAAGGCTTAAAAAGTAATGAAGACGGATGATATTGCTATATTTTTTAGGAGAAATACCCATATAGTTTTCAAACTTCCTTTCCAGATGCCTTTCAGAATATCCCGTAAACTTTTCCAGGTCTCTTGAAAGTACCGTTCCTTTATTTTGAAGAATATATTGCTGAACCGCTGCTATGAATTGATAATCAGAACCAATTTCTTCAGAAAGAAACTGAGTGAAGAAAATATTCAAATCTTTAATTATGGTATGCGGATCTGATTGGTAAAAAAGTTTGTCCTGGAATGGAGTAAGCTTCTCTTTTAAGATATCTTCAGCAGAAATAATCTGATTTTTAGCCTCTTTCGCAGAAGTTTTCAGAAGAATATTTAAAAAGTAAGGCTGAAAAACCACTGCTATAAAGGAAAACCTTCCCTTTGTATAAAAGTCTTTATAACTATTCAAAGTCCCATAAAAAAAAGAAGTTGGCATATTTGCCTCAGAAACATGAGAATGTAAACTCATACTTGCAGATAAAATCAATCCGGTACTGCCATCAGTAAATAATCTGACATTCTTGATCTCTTCTGTATTGTTTTCCAAAAAGATATAATGCCGGATAAAAGGTGTCAGATGTTTAGGTGGTGAAATCTGCATATTCAAATGTACGGAATTTTTCCCCACAGATACCTCAGATTTTCACAGTTTTTCATCTGTTTCTTATTGGCCACGGATGCACGAATAAAAAATCATTTGTGCATCCGTGGTGATTAAAATAAGTGTAGACTTTAATAAATAGTTTCAGTAGTTTTTCATTATTCTTATTCTCTTAAAAATCTTAATGGTTCAAAACAGCATTCAATTTCATCTCTGATGAAATCCTTGCGCCTTACTAAGCATCATGCAGGAAAAAGACTTGCGCCTTTGCGTTTTCCAACAAATTACATAAAAACTTAACGGAGGTACCACGTTTTCCGCCTATTTGGTCAGGTATTTGAATATTTTATTACAATTCATTCTATTTCTGTAGAATTTTTTACTATTCAACCAACCACTTAAAATATAATAATATGTCAACACAAAACCTTACCCACCTGGAAGCGATCAAAAAGATCAAAGAATTATCTGAAAATGCCAAAATATGTATGTTCTGTACAGAATTGGAAACCGTTCCGGTCAATTCAAGACCGATGACTTTACAGGAAACTGACGATAGCGGAAACCTTTGGTTTATCAGTAGTGGAACCAGCAACAAGAATTTTGAAATAAAAGAAGACCGAAGAGTACAGTTGTTTTTTATGAATAATAAAGAGGCTCAATATCTTTCAGTATATGGAAAAGCTTCTGTCTATAAAGATAAAGCCACTATAGAAGAAAAATGGTCTCCCCTTGCAAAAGCATGGTTCGATGGAAAAGATGATCCCAATGTTACAATTATCCGTGTAGAACCAAAAGAAACTTATTACTGGGATACCAAAGCGGGAAAACTAGTGAGTCTCTTTAGCTTTGTTGCATCAGCAATAACCGGCCATAAAACTAATAATGCTGACGGTGTAGAAGGAAATGCTATCATTTAAAAATTAAAAAAACGGCTCAAGAAATTGAGCCGTTGATACAAAATTTATAGTACTAATTTTTCACATCTTCTATAGATGCTCCAAAGTTAATATGAAGAACGTTACCGTTAGGGGTTACTAAAGCAGGGACAGATTTTACACCTGCTTCTTCTGCGTCTTTAATTTTACTTTTTTCATTACCCAGATGGATGATTTCAACATTTTCCAACCCTATAAGGCTGACGATATCATGTTCTGCACTGATGCATACAGGACATCCTGCATGATAAAAAATGGATTTTTTCATAAGATGGTATTAATTAATAAGGGTTTGAATAATATTTTTTAATTCTTCAGTTTCTTTTTCATGCAAAGGTTTTAAAGGACTTCTCAGATTTCCGCCATCTTCGCCCAGAATATTCAGACCTGATTTCACGGCTCTTGGTAATCCTTTGTTGACAATGAATTTTAAAAGATCAAACTGCTGATAGAAGATAGTTTTTGCTTTCTCTAAATTCCCTTCTTCAACTGCATTGTAAAGACTGATTGTAAGTTCAGGAATAAGATTGGGAGCTGCGGTACACCAGCCCCTTGCTCCGGCAGAAAATGCAGCCAAAGCCAAAGGGTTTGAACCATTATAAAAAGCTACCTCTTCTCCCAATTCTCTTCTCAGATAATGCATTCTCTGAATATCTCCTGTACTTTCTTTAATCATGGTTACATTAGGAATTTCAAGCAGCCTTTTCAAGAGAGATGGTGACATATCTACTCCACTCGTTGCCGGATTATTGTAAGCCATAATCGGAATGGAAATTTTACGTGCTACAGCATCATAATGGGCCACAATTTCGTCATCGGTAAGCTTCCAATAGCTCATAGGAATGATCATCACAGCATCTGCTCCTGCTTTCTCTGCAAATTGGGCATGATGAATCGTTTTCTCTGTGGTAAGATTGGAAACCCCTACAAGAGTTGGGATTCTTCCTTTTACTTGTTGTAATGTAGCTTCAGTAACCTCTTCTTTTTCTTCATCAGACAGATAAGGCATTACCCCTGTACTTCCCAAAGGAGCAATACCGTGGCTTCCAGAAGTGATCAGCCTCTCTACCAAATGTTTGAAAAGAGGAATGTCTACTTTTTCATTCTCATCAAAAGGGGTTATGGGATAGGATATAATTCCTTTAAATGGTACATTTTTCATGTTTTGTTGGTTTAAAAATTTATAATAATTTTCAGCAAAATTGTAAACCATTAAGTGCGATTTAAATTGAAGTACAATTTCACTTTGAAAAAACAATCATATCCATGATCAATAAATCGTCAGAAATGGTCTCTTAATGGTTTACATTATTAGTATTAAAGGTCTCTACCCTCTTCTTCTCTCAAGGCAACCCCTAAATTCTGTAACTGAGGAGCATTTTCACAGGCGATATATTTAGCGGATTCCGTATCACTTAGATTTTGGTGTTTATGCCATGCCCATGATGGAATATAAACAGCATCTCCGGCTTCCCAATGCACTTTTTCTCCTTCTACTTCTGTCCATCCTTTTCCTTCAATGACGAATAAGACTGTTTCGTAGGTATGACGGTGTTTATTGGTTTGTTGGCCTGGCAGCAATCCGCCAATCGTCATGCTTACATTCTTGCTGGGAAGATCTACAAAGAAAACCGGATGCTTTCTCTCTGTTGAGAATTGATTGTGCTCACCCGCATTTTCTACATTTTTATGAAGCAAATGGCTTGGTCTTACATACTTTGGTCTTGCATACGTTTCGTGAAAGTCTTTTGAACTGAACTGTGTTTTGTCCATGATTTCTAAAATTTAATAGTTCTGTGCTTAATTGCATGACAAAATTATTTTATATTTGGACTGTTTAAATGATTCAGTTTTTATATAAATAGATAGTCCAGATGCTAAGACCTTGGAAATTAGAATTCGAAATTGACAAAAAGCTTGATAAGGCAGTGTATTTACAAATAGCAGATACTATTATTACAGATGTCCGTTCAGGGAGATTAAAGCCTGGTGATGCCCTTCCCGGAAGCCGAAACCTGGCAGCTATGCTGAAAATCAATAGAAATACGGTAGTAGAAGCTTATCAGGTACTTCTTAACGAAGAATGGGTAATTTCTAAGGAAAGAAAAGGGATTTTCGTATCGGATCAGCTTCCTACTTTGCACAAAAACAGAACGGATAAGATGTCAGATACTTTGAATCTCCCCGTGATGACTCGCGGTACTCTGATTAATTTTGATGATGGCCATCCAGACAGTAAAATAGCTCCTGTTAATGAGCTGGCAAGAGCCTACCGACAAATTTTCGGGATAAAAGCAAAGTGGCAAATGATGGGATATGGTGATGAGCATGGAGATATAGAATTCCGAAAAATGATTTCTCAGATGCTAAACCACCAAAGAGGCATGCAGATCCATGAAAATGAAATTTCCATTACAAGAGGAAGTCAGATGGCTATGTTTTTAACAGCTCAGAGTCTTTTAACCTCAGGAGATTGCATTATTGTTGAAGATCCCGGCTACCAACCAGCATGGCAGGCTTTTGAATATGCTGGAGCTCAGCTTCTCCCTGTTGCTGTGGATGAAGAAGGAATCAATATACAGGCTATTGAAGTACTTTTATCTGAACATACAAATATCAAAGCGATTTACATTACTCCTCACAGGCAGTATCCAACGATGGTTACCTTAAGCTTATCAAGACGGTTAAGATTGATTGAGCTTGCGAATCAACATGATATAACCATTATTGAAGATGATTATGATAATGAATTTCATTTGGTTACCGTCCTATTCTGCCCATTTCCAGCTTTCCGGAGCTTAACAATTATGTATACATCGGAACACTGAGTAAAGTGGTTGCGCCAGCATTAAGAATTGGATATTTGGCCACTAAAAATCAGGATTTGTTACAAAAGATCGGCAGTTTAAGAAAGATTATTGATGTACATGGTGACGTTATCATGGAACAGGCCGTGTTGCAGCTTATTAAAGAAGGAGCGGTGAAAAAACATATCAGAAAAGCGACAGCTCATTATAAAAACAAAAGAGATTTTGTCTACAACCTTTTGAATCAATACATGAAAGAAATTGCTCATTTTACCTTACCTGAAGGAGGGTTAGCTTTTTGGATTGTTCCAAAAGTGACATTAGATTGGGATAAGGTAGCCTTAGCATTATTGGAGAAAAACATTAAGATCATTCACCCAAAGCAATACAGTCGGAAACATGTCAACGGTTTTAGGCTAAGCTATGGTTCAGTCTCAGAAGAACAACTGGAACAAAGCATACAAATCATTGCTGCAGTTTTTCATCAACTTTCCGAATAAAGTTCTCGCAGATTCCGCAAATAACGCAGATCTTACTGCTCCCTATCAGCAATAACCTGTTGAGAAGAATCTGCTAAATCAGCAAGATCTGCGAGACAAAAAAAATAGCGCAACATAATCTGTTTGCGCTATAATTTATCTGCTAATTATCCACATAGTATGTGAAGTCCGTGAGATCTGTGGCAAAATAACTACTCCACTTCAAAAACAGCCTGAATTTCAACCGAAGAATTTACCGGAATAGAAGAAGCTCCAAATGTTGCTCTTGCATGTTTTCCTTTATCTCCAAAAACCTCAGCGGTAAGATCAGAAGCTATATTCATCAGAGCTGCATGTTGGGTATAATCATCTTTTGTATTGAAAATCCCAGTAAGCTGCACACATTGTTTCACTTTCCCCAGATCACCACCTACAGCTTCATTAAGTACAGATAAAACATTCAGCATGGTCACTTTGGTAGCATCCTTTACCTGTTGCTCATTAACATCTACTCCTAATTTTCCGGGATTAAATATTTTCCCATCCTTTAAAGCAACCTGATTAATGAAAACAAGATTTCCGGAACGTACAAAAGGCTGATAATTTCCGGCTGGTTTAGGGACTTGCGGAAGGACAATATTCTTTTGTTTTAAAATTTCATTAAAATTCTGGCGATTTTCAACGACGGAAACTGTTTTTTTCGGACGGGTATCTTTCAATGCTAATGATACTTTAGCAAAATTTCTTCCCTGAAGTTCAGCCAAAGATCTTTCCCCTTTTGTGGGACGTTCAACATCCTTTAGAGAAGCCATAGTGGTAATTCCCAGTACAGTATTGCCCTGCGGAATCGCTTTGTTAAGTTCTTCAGTTCCGCGAATACCATTAGATACCAGAATCATCCCATGTACGGCAAGGCTATTCCAGAAAGCCTGAAGAGCCAATTCTTTTCCTGCGCCACTTCCTGCAGACATGAAAACCGTTGCAGGAACTCCTTCTAAACCATGATTCGTCCAAAGTTGAACCGTTTTAGATAAAAATTCACTCATCCCTGTACTAATATTTCCGAAGTAAACAGGAGACCCGAAAGCAATCCCATCATAATTCGTAAGTTCATCTACTGTCGCAACAGGCAGGTTTTTAAGGTTAGGATTTTGCGATGATTTAACTAATTTAATATAAGAAGTAGCATTGTTTTCACTCTCAATGCCTTTAGCAATTTCCTTGGCCAGTTCATAAGTTCCTCCATTATCTGAATGGATAAGAACCAGTATTTTAACTTTATTCTGTGCCATAATCTGTGTGGTGTTAAATAGTAAAATTAAAATAAAAAAAGAACATATTTTTTTCATTCTGAACAGGATATAAATTAATAGTACAAAATTAATATTGGCGTTTTTATTAAATTTGCCAAAAAATATATTTAAAACGACAATATGAAATGTGGACTGATAGAAAAAACACAAAGCCAATTTGTAGACTCCATTGAAAAAGAAGCCTATGTATGGTGTGAAAAAGACTGGAAGCATGATGATTATGAGCATGTTCATAACCGGGCTCAACTTACTTTTGTGGAAGACGGTTATCAGTATTTTCATATTGATCAGAAAACTTATCTTGTCCCCCAGCATCATGTCATTTGGATTCCTTCCGGAAAAGCACATAAAATTACCTCTGAAGCGAAAACAGTTAATCTGATGGTATTTTTATTTAAATCAGTATTCGAGGAAGACTTTTATCAGAATGTTCATGTATTTGCCGTCCCTTCAGTTTTAAAAGAAATGCTCCTTTACGCTTCAAAATGGAATCAGTCTCTGGATGAGAATGAAGAACAGGATATTTTCTTTAAAGCGATTCTGAAGAGTCTTCCCAACTTCTGTAAAGAGAGTAATGGCCTGGAGATTCCTATTCCTAAAGATATAAGACTAATTCCTGTCTGCAATGATATCAATTCCAATTTTAAATATAATCTGGATATTGATTCTTTAGCTGCTAAAGCACAGATGTCTGTACGCAGCCTTCAACGGAATTTTAAAAATGAAACAGGAATTACACTCCAAAAGTATTTACAGCTGACCAGAATCTTAAAAAGTATTGAGCTTATCGATATGAAGCAGTATACTTTGAGCGAAGTTGCTTACAAAGTTGGTTACCAGAGTTTATCCGCATTTACTTCGTCGTATTTTGCCGTGATGAAAGCAAAACCTAAAGTGTATAAAAATTAAAGAATGATTGCTATTTTAAGATTAAAAACTGGTTCAGCTCGCTTTTAAAACATCCTAAAATAAATTCTGTATAATAAAGTTGAGCATTTAAAGCTTGAGTTTTGGGGTGCAATTCCAATTTTTTGGTAAGAACAATTTCTCCTTTATATGAAAATGAAAAATAAGCAAATATTTTATAGGAAGAATTACGGATTGGGGTACAATAGCCTGTTGTGGAAATAGACCAGTCAGATTCAAAAAGATGAGCTACATGTAATGCCATGGTTTCTGCAATATTCTCTGAAACACTGTCATACTCCTCTGCTTCATGTATATTTACCTTTAATAATCTTACTTTTTCAGGTAAAGCATAGGTGGTTATTCCTCCTTTATAAAATAAAGAAGCATTGGGCATCTGTGAAAAAGCCAGTTGTAAGCATCCTGAGGTAACACTTTCGGCAACTGAAATTGTTTCACCTGTTGTTATCAGAGACTGGCTTATATACTCAAGAAGGTTTTGTTGAAATTCCATAACATTTTATTTTGAAGAAAATTAATTGATCATCCGTTATTCGGATAGTTTACAATGGTCAACATAAGCTTTCTCTATTTGTCTTTTATAAAATCGACTAGCAAAAATTTATAATTTCAAATTAACCAAAAGCCAAAGCATACTTTTATTCTTTATTTAATACTGTAGGGTTGACAGGTTAAATATACACTCAAATAACTCACTTTCTTATGAGTTGAATCATATTTTAAGATTAATATAAAATTTTTCGATCTTTAAAACTCACAGAACCTTCCTTCTCCATCTTTTTTAAGGTACGAATTACTGTTTCTACACGTAATCCCGTAAGATTGGCAAGCTGTTGCCTTGTAAATTCTACCGTAAAGCATTGAGAGCAATCGCCATCATGATAGCTTTTAAGATAATTTAGCAGTCCTTTCAGACGCAGTATTGGATTTTGAGCAGATAAACTTTGCATCATGATCAATTTATAATAAACCTGTTGAGAAAAGCAGGCATTCATTTCCAGGGAAAGATCCGGATGTTTCTTAATCATTTCTATAAAATTACCTTTAGGCAGTCTTATAATTTCAGAAACCTCCAGACATACTGCATTCATCGGATAAGGATAATTATGATCCAAAAAAAGAAGCGGATCTCCGAAGCTTTGATTTTTACCCAAGATATTATGAATAAATTCTTTTCCGTCTTCATTATAATTATTAAGCTTTACTTTTCCTTTAATGATTTGAAAATAATATTGTGCGTGATCTCCTTCTTTAAAAATCATCTCCCGTTTTTTATACATTTTAACTTCTCCTCCAAACGAGCGAAGAAGATGTTCATCAATATTCATACAGCTTATTGTTCTCATTTTCATCTAATTTTAATAAAAAAATATAACTCTTTTTTTAATACAAAATTTTACGATTTTCAATTTTTAGGATCTTATCTCTTTCCATATGTTTAATGGTTCTTATGGCAGTTTCTACACAAAGCCCTGTAAGACTGGCCATCTGCTGCCTGGTCAATGGAATCATAAAAGAATATGGACTTTCATCATCCTGAAAACTTTTAAGATAGTCCATCAAGCCTTTTAATCTGATTGAAGGGTTTTGAGAGGAAATATTAAGCATCATAACAAATTTATAATAAAGACGTTGTGATAAAAAGCTAGTTACTTCCATACATAACTTGGGAGACTGATTTAACAATTTGAAAAAAGCAGACTTATGAAGCCGTAAAATACTGCAATCAGTAATGGCTTCTGCATTCATAGGGTATGGCTTCTCTATAAAAAGAATAGATTCTCCACAGCTCTGCCCTTTTGATAAAAAATTTTGAATAAATTCTTTTCCCTCTTCATTATAATTATTCAACTTTACTTCTCCTGAAATGATCTGATAATAATAATTAGGAGTATCGCCCTCACAGAAAATATTTTCTGTAGGTTTATAGTCTCTTATTTCGGCTCCCGCTGATTGTAAAATATTTTCGTCAATAACCATAATAACTCTTTTTTAGATATTGTTTTTCTTCTTCTTAAGCCTTAGTAAAAAATAATTATTGGGAAAGCTGTAAACATATGCAAATACTAAGCCTTTGATATTGGATAAAATGTTAAATAAGGTTAATAATATTATTTAATATTTAAAACATTTATATTATTACTAAATATTTCTTATTTATTTAAATACTTTTTAATATAACGAAATTAAAATATGTTAAATCGTATAAAGACAATAAAACCCGTTTTCTTATTTATGAAAACGGGTTTTTAAATCTATTATGAGAAGTTTGATTTTTGACTATTTTGCAAACTTTTTAGTTCCTACGACACACAGAATGACTCCAACAGTTATTCCTAACATGCCCATACTTACCTGCTCGTGAAGAAGGTATGCTGCCAGAGCAAGTCCGAAAAACGGTTGCAACAGCTGAAGTTGTCCTACAGTGGTAATTCCGCCCTGCGCTAATCCTTTATACCAGAAAATAAATCCGATAAACATACTAAACAAAGAAATATACCCTAACCCAAACCAGCCTTTAAAGCTTATCGCTTCCAAATTGGATGGGAAATAGACAAAAAATAGGGGAAGCATAACCGGTAAAGATAAAACAAGAGCCCATGAGATCACCTGCCATCCACCTAATGTTTTAGAAAGTTTTGCTCCCTCTGCATATCCCATTCCACACAGTATAATAGCCACAAGCATCAGAACATCACCAATTGGAGAAGCAGAAATTCCCTGGGAAAAAGCATAGCCAATCACTAAGAGACTTCCAATCACTGAAAATATCCAGAATACAGGATGTGGCCTTTCTCCCCCACGAAATACTCCAAAAATAGCTGTAGCTAAAGGGAGCATTCCCAAAAATACAATAGAATGAGCAGAGGTAATATATTGCAATGCTAATGATGAAAGTAAAGGGAAACCTATAACACAGCCTATAGCAACAAGAGCTAATGGAAATAACTGATTTTTAGCAGGTCGTTTTTCTTTATATATTAATAGAACTGAAAGAGCAAGAATTCCGGCAATTACAGCACGTGCAATGGTTGCAAATATGGGGTTCATTTCCATAACAGCAAGTTTGGTAGCAGGCATAGAACCACTAAAAAGCAATACTCCTATGAAACCGTTGATCCAGCCATTTAGAGCCTGGTCTTTAGATATTGTTTCTGTCATCATTTTGATAAGCTTTAATTATTATAGCAAATTTAAAAAGGATAATTCGACAAACACAGTATCAGTTTTGTATATTTGCATGAGCACAGTTTAAGAAAATGAGTAAAGAATTTTTATATACAGAAATAGCAGACGGTATTGCCACCCAGATCAAAAATGGAGTGTTAAAAGCAGGAGATAAACTGCCTTCCGTAAGAATGTTATGTAGTGAACATCAGGTGAGCATGAATACTGCAAAGCGTGTTTTTCTTGAGTTAGAATCACAATCACTTGTAGAATCGAAGCCACAGTCCGGATATTTTGTAAGCCAGTTACTATCTGTAAAACTTCCGTTGCCTGAGGTAAGCCGTCCTTCTTTGATTGCCAATAATGATGAACCTGATGAACTGATCAGTAAGGTGTATGAAAATATGGGAAAAAAAGATATTACTTTTTTCTCAATTGGAATTCCATCCGGAGACCTTCTTCCACAGGCTAAACTGAAAAAAGAGATTGTAAATGCCATCAGAGAACTCAAAGAAGGAGGAACAGAATATGAAGAGCTGCAGGGAAACCTTAAGTTGAGAAGAATGATCGCGGTTCGTTCATTACAATGGGGCGGAAACCTTCACGAAAATGATGTAATTACGACAAACGGAGGTATGAACGCCTTATCTTTCTGTTTAATGGCTTTAGGAAAACCCGGGGATACCATTGCCATTGAAAGCCCTTGTTATCCGGGAATTCTTCAGCTTGCCAACGGACTGGGACTAAAAGTCTTGGAACTTCCTACCCATCCTACTACCGGAATAGAGATTGATGCTCTCAAAAAATCAATTCCAAAGATCGATATATGCCTGTTGATTCCTAATTTCAATTCACCTCTGGGAAGCTGTATGCCTGATGAGAATAAGAAAGAAATTGTACGAATCCTTTCAGAAAATAATATTCCTTTGATTGAAGATGATGTATATGGAGATCTTTATTTTGGTTCCGTTCGCCCAAAGTGTTGCAAGTCTTTTGATAAAGACGGAAGTGTACTGTATTGTAATTCTATTTCAAAAACACTGGCTCCCGGATATCGTGTAGGCTGGATTGCGCCTGGAAAATATAAAGATAAGATATTAAAACTTAAACTTTTACATTCAACCTCTTCTATTTCAATTGTGAATGAAGCTGTTGCTAATTTTCTAAAGTCAGGAAGGTATGAAAAACATCTTCAGCAGCTTAGAAAAACATTACAAAGCAATTATCAGAATTATGTACAAACCATCGCGGAATATTTTCCGGAAGGAACTAAAACCAGCCGTCCACAGGGTGGGTTATCATTATGGGTAGAATTTGATAAGAAAATCCGTACAACAGAACTTTATGATCTTGCGATTAAGCAGAATATAAGTATTGCCCCCGGAAGAATGTTTACTTTTCAAGAACAGTTTGAAAACTGTATGAGGCTTTGCTTTGGACTTCCATGGTCTGAAGATACACAGGCAAAACTTAGACAAGTAGGACAAATGGCCAAAAGAATTTATGTAAAGTAAGGAAGCGAGAAGCTGGAAGTTATTGAAGCGTGAAGGATATCTAAGTATATTCTCATTGATAATTATAATGAAAATACTACAACAATAGCTGTTAAGGTCATTTTATACTCAATATAACTTCCAGCCTCCGTCTTCCAGCTTCCAGCCCTCTATTTATTTATTTATTTATTATCCGGAACAAAGTTTTTTCTTGCCAGTTCTTTTCTTACACGGCTTAAACTTTCAGGAGTAATACCAAGATATGAAGCAATCATCCATTGAGGAACTCTGAGAAGCAAATCCGGATACATTTTAATAAACTTCATGTATCTTTCTTCTGCGGTCTCTCCTAATAAAGAATTGATCCTGTTTTGAAGACTTCTGATATGTTTCTGAAGAAGAAAATCACTACGCTCAATACTATTCGGAAACTGTTCTACCAGTTTATTGAAAAAATCAGGATGCAGAAACAGCACTTCGGAATCTTCTACCGCTTCTATGTAATAATTGGATTTTTCATTGAAATAAAGACTGCTTCGGTCGGAAATCAACCAGCTTTCAGGAGCAAACTGTATAATATGCTCTTTTCCATTCTTATCAATGGAATACATTTTCAAAAGTCCTTTCTCTACAAAGAATATATGTCTGCATATTTCACCATATTGAAGAAGAAACTGGTTTTTGGGAATCTTTTTTACTTCATAATGCAGGCTGCAGGTGTTTACACTTTGAAGGGGAACGTTTAAAACTTTGGCTAAATAATTATTAATATTCTTCATTATACGATCTGGCTTAAAGAAATGTCCTGGTGCGAAGCACTGTTAACGGGCTTTCCGTTTTCTATAACAATCAGCTGCGGACTTTCATGTCTTATCCCAAAATCCTCAGCAATTTTATTTGAAAGAGGGCGGTGAGCCAACAGGTCAAGGTAATATACTTCTACCTCTTTATCTGCGCCTTCCACTTCCTTTTCAAAGTTTCTCAATACAGTCTTGCTGATAAAACAGCTCGTTGAATGCTTGAATATCGCTATTCTATGCTGATAAGAAGCCTCAATGGCCTTTGCCAGGTCTTCCTCAGATGTTATTTTCTTCCAGAAAGGTTTTTGGTCAGAGGATTGATTACTTCCGCCGAATATTTTTTCAAAAAAACTCATACATTAAATTGTTTTAAATGATGATCAAGATGTTTGTATTCTAAAAATCCCCAATCTTTTTCAGTCATATTTCCGAATAATCTGTGGCTTTCCGGAAGTTTTTTGTTTGTACAAGCTTCCCGGAATTCAGCCAATGTTTTCAGAAGATTGGTTTTAGATTCATCAAAATCACAATCAAAATTAACGATTAGTTTTTGAAAAGTAGGCATGTTTCTCGGAATTCCGTTATTGAAAACATACATTTCCAATTTTGTAATGGTTCCAATAGCCTCAAAAATAAAATTAATACGGGGAAGTTCTATTTTTCGCAAGGCAACCTGAAGAACTAGATCACAATGCGTTAGCATCTGGCAAACGTCCATTTTTCCCCATTTTCTTTGGCTGTTTGCAGATAATCCGGAAATTCTGTCTATAATTTCCTGATAATATATTGAATTATTAAGGTGCTTTTTTACCAACCTTTTTCTTTCTTCAGGTTCTCAATATGGGCAAAATGATGATTACAATGCCAGGCGTATAAGGCAAGACTATCCCTTAAATTATAATCCTTATTGTGCTCAGGATGATGAAAAGTTCTTTCAAATTGTTTATTTGTAAGACTTTTCAGCAGTGTAGTCCAACGCTGGTGTGTTCCTTTAATCATTCTCATAGCTGGTTTTATAGGCATATGAATGCTATCCTGAAGCTCAGCCCATTTGGCTTCATCATAAGGTTTAATCGTTGGGGTATCTTCAGTAAGTGTTAGTTTAAAACGAATAAAACTGTTGACATGGCTGTCTGCAAGATGATTAACGAGCTGTCTAACCGTCCATCCCCCATCCCTGTAAAGGGTATCAAGCTGTTCATCCGTAAAATGTTCAATGAGGTTCTTAAGCCTACCAGGAAAGTCTTTAATCACTTTGATATAGGTATCCAAAGTTATATCACAGATATTCTCTGGTGCTTCAAACTGTCCTATCGGAAATTTTTATTCTCAAGATCAATCATTGTTCAGGGTTTTAACTTTTAATTATTGTCGATTTGTCCGGTTATTGATTTTTTGGGCAAACCTTTATCTAGTTCTGTAAATTTATCAAAAATCAAGAAATGTAAACATGAAAAAAATGTTAATTGTAATAATGATTAAGATGAAAAATAAAAACGCTTCAATTCTATACGATTGAAGCGTTTCTTTATTTAGATGTATATTCTAGTAACCATGCAGATCAATGCCTTCTGTTCTTTCTAAAGTTACTTTTTTACCCATTTTCTTTTGAATCACTCTGAAATGCTGCAGTTCATCATCCGTCAGAATGTTAATAGCAATCCCCTTTTCGTTGGCACGGCCTGTTCTACCAATACGGTGAATGTAATCTAAAGGAGAACGCGGCAATTCGTAATTAATCACACAAGGTAAATAATCGATATGAATTCCACGGCCAATTAAATCTGTAGCCACCAAAATCTGAGCTCCATTGGATTTAAATTCTTCTAAATTATTTCTTCGGGCACCTTGGGATTTTTGACTGTGAATAGCAACCGCTTTGATTTTATTCTTTTTAAGTTTTTCAACTAAATTATCTGCAGCTCTCGTAGACGAAACAAATATCAATGCTTTTTCAACCTTCTTTTCTTTAATTAAATATCTTAAAAAGGGTCCTTTATCTTCCGGAGCAACGTGATACGCAAACTGTTCGATATTATCAATTTCAACTTCTTCTTTTTTAATTTCAACAATCGTAGGATTAATCGAAAGACGTTCTTTCATTTCAGCAACTTTATCATTCAGAGTCGCTGAGAATAAAATGGTTTGCTTTACTACAGGCATGAGAGCAAAAAGCTTATTCATTTCTTCGCCAAAGCCTAACTGAAACATCTTATCTGCTTCATCGATGACCAAATGTTGAATTTCTGAAATACTCAGTGCATTATGATCAATCAAATCTAATAAACGTCCGGGAGTTGCTATAAGAACTTCTACTCCAAACATTCCTTTCATCTGGGGATTGATAGAAACCCCTCCATAAACAGCCATTGTACGAATTTCACGTTTAGATTTTCAGTAAAAGCTCTGAAAACTTCATCAATTTGAATGGCTAATTCACGCGTAGGAACCAATATTAAAACCTGAATATTACGACCTTTCTTAGCTTCTGTATTTTGTAATTTTTCTAAAATTGGCATTACAAAACAAGCTGTTTTTCCGGAACCTGTCTGTGCAATTCCCATCAGGTCTTTCCCTTGTAAAATAACAGGTACAGCCTGTTCCTGAATCGGAAAAGGTTTTAAATACCCTAATTTCTTAACAGAACGAATAATATTGTGTGATAATCCTAGTGATTCAAATGACATAAAAACTATTTATTTGCTGCAAAGATACGCTAAAAGGCTGGATGATGGGAGTCATAATACTCCTTTTAAAGGTGACAGTTAGTAGTTGTAGCACTAAAAGTAACTTCCCGCCTTCTTCTTCCAGATCCCTCCTTCAACTTTTTATTGCCGATTTGTCCGAAAATTTGTTTTTGGAAAAGTTTTTGCCAATTAGTTTTTATAAATTTATCAAAAATTCGAGAAATCAAAATATGAAAAAAGCATTAATAATAGTCGATGTACAGAATGATTTTTGTGAAGGCGGAGCATTGGCAGTACCGGGAGCTAATGAAATTATTCCTTATATCAACATTCTGATGGAGGAAAATGAATATGATCAAATCGTTTTAACACAAGACTGGCATCCGGCAGGACATAAAAGCTTTGCAAGCAGCAATGGACGTGAAGTGGGAGAAAGCATCATTCTAAATGGCGTTCCTCAATTCATGTGGCCAGATCACTGTGTACAAGGAACTTTCGGTGCTGAATTCCATAAAGACTTAAATCAAAGTAAAGTAACCCACATTATACAAAAAGGTAAAAATATTGAAATCGATAGCTATAGCGGCTTCCAAGACAACAACCATTTTATGAAAACTGGTTTAGACGATTTCTTGAAATACCATGATATTCAATTGGTAGAGATTGTAGGATTGGCAATGGATTATTGTGTAAAATTCACAGCTCAGGATGCTGTAGCTAATGGATATATTACCTGTCTTCATTTCAACGGAACCCGCGCTGTAAATGTAAAACCGAATAATGGAAAGGATGCCATCTATGAGATGCTTGAAAAAGGAGTAACTGTATTGGGATAACATAATAATGATATACTAAAATGTATCAAAAATAAAACAGTATCATCATTGGTACTGTTTTATTTTTTTAATATTACTTTCCACTCAGTATAGTTAATTCTGATAGAAAATCTTTAGGTTCAATATTTCCAATAGCAAATTCATGTTCCAACAATTTGATATTTTCTGTCTTGGTATAAGGTCGATTATAGATGGTTGTTAATATACTTTCTTCATCATTATCGGGTTCAGGAAGATGCCTTAAATCCCGAAAGGTCTTATAATATCTAATCCCTAATACTCTTTGTGACAGCGCATTGAAATGTATGTTATCAGCATTAGCCGTCAGTCCTTTGGCAGTAACGAAATAACAATTTGAGTGAGTTTTGGCAAAGTCTTCCAATGCTTGATTCATTAAAGGAAATGAGGTGAAATATTGTCCAAAGATCCCTTTGGAGAGAAAATCTCCTAGACCTCCTATAATAAGAGGAACTTTGGGAATATTTAATTCCTGGTGTAATGTTTCTATGATTACAGAAAATTTTTCACCGTATCTCTCGGCTTTCTCCGGTGAACAGTCGTTTTCCCCTTGATGCCATAAAATACCTGAAAGCTGGCTGGTTCGTTGTGCAAGTTTGGCTTGTGATACAGCATTTTCAAATAAAGCGCCTCCTACAGCCCAATCATCAAGGCTGGTTCCTCCATCAGCACATGGAATTAATCCTATCTCTTCTTCTGGGTTGTCGAGTCTCCAGGAGGCTGCAAATGAAGCTGCAAGGCCTACACCAGCACTGGGACGATCAAAATTAATAGGCTCGGACATGATTTTGCCATAATCCGTTTCTTTGCATTTTTAATATGTTCATCATAGATAGGCGGAACTTCTGTACGATAACCGCGACCAGCCATATTTGACTGACCTATCATTAAAAAAAAGGAATGTATCATTTCTTATTGATTTGTATGCCAATACTTCTACTGAATGAAGACCAGGCTAATTTTTTTCACTTCATTTTTGAGCAATGTCTCCAGATCTGAACGCAGTAATTGTCGCTGTGATCACACTGGTAAAAAAAGAATTCTTATCCACGGTATTGGAAACTGACGATCTATCACCTGCTGTTTTTTTGTAATTCAATAATGGCATCAAATAATTGATCTCTTCTTTCCAAATAGGCTGCACTTTGTCTACTCTCATAAGTTGTTGAAGATTTACCACTGTCATTTAGCTTAATGAGGAAAGCATATTTTGTTCCGCTGTCAATTCCTGCATATAATAAATGCTCGAGTTGTACTAAAGGATCTTCTGAGCTGTTACAAGCTTTAATAGCTGCCAATTCCCATGCCTCCATCATATTCTTATTGCATACTTCCAATAATTCATTTCGGCTTTTAAAATATCGATGAATTGTTCTTCTATTAATACCACAACTTACCGCAATGTCCTCGAATGTAGCTGAAAAATTCTCGTTTAATACGGATATTGCCGCATCAATAATTTTTTGTTGAGTGCTCATAATTCTTATATCGACTCAAAATTACGACAAATGTCTCATTTTTGAGACATTTGTTTTAAAATTATATAAAATTTCAAATAAATGGAAGGTCTGCTTGTACCATGAAATACAATTTTCACTCAATTACATATACGAAAAAGCGCAGGAATTAATTCCTGCGCTTCTATTCTTTAAGCTTAAAATTGATGATTTAAATAAGAAGCCAGAATCTAAATTAAATTCATAGCTTATCCTTATTTTAAAGCATTTTAAGGTTGTTTACTTCCAGTTCTGAAAGAATTCTCCAGTGTCCTCTTTTGATGTTCTTCTTCGTTAATCCGGCAAACATTACTCTGTCTAAAGATTCTACCTCGTATCCTAATCTTTGGAAAATTCTTCTGATAACACGGTTCCAACCGATGTGGATCTCAATTCCAATTTCATTTTTCGGTTTTCCTTCAATGTATGAAATCTGATCAACTACTGCTACTCCTTCATCAAGACGGATTCCTTCTGCAATAAGACGTAAATCTTCACCTGTTAATTTCTTGTCTAATGTTACATGATAGATTTTCTTAGCATCAAAAGATGGATGCGTCAGCTTTTTAGTCATGTGTCCGTCATTAGTCAATAAGATAACTCCTGTAGTGGAACGGTCTAATCTTCCAACCGGGAACAATCTATAAGGCGAAGCATTTGCTACAAGATCCATTACTGTTTTTCTTGCTTTATCATCCTTCGTTGTAGAAATATACCCTTTTGGTTTGTTCAGAAGTACATATACAGGTTTTTCCGGTGTAATACTTTGTCCATCAAAAACAACTCTGTCAGTTTTCTGTACCTGGTACCCCATTTCAGTGATTGCTTTTCCGTTTACCTCTACAAGCCCTTGAGTGATAAGTTCATCAGCCTCTCTTCTGCTGCAGATTCCGGAATTAGCAATATACTTATTAAGACGGATGCTGTCTTTATGAATGTCTTTATCAATCTTGTTCAGTCTTCTTTTCTGTACAAAAGATCTTGTTTTGTCATCATTTCTATCCTCTCCATTAGCAGAAGGTCTTCTACCATATTTTAGGCTACCTCTTTCATACTTATCTCTTGTGTCAAAACTTTTACCACCTCTCTTGGGTTTTCCAAAAGATTTTCTTTCATAGCTTTCGCTTTTATTCGTGATATAAGCTCTACTTTCAGATTTTGACTCAGAATCATCACTTGAGCTATTAAAACTCCCAGTATTTTTCTTAAACGGTTTCTTTTCAAATCTTGAGTTGGATCCTGAATGTTCGGGGCCTTTTCTATCTCCGTCTTTAGAGAAAGGTTTTTTAAAAGGTTTTGATCCTGAAGAATTTCCAGATCTGGAAGCACGAGAATCATCAGAACTTTTCTTGGTTGAAATTCTTGGTCTCTTTGGTCTGTCTGAATTATTATTATCTCTGCTCATTCTAAAAATTTCTGCAAAGATAGTAATTTAGTTACGAGTTAAAAATTAAGAATCATAACTTTGCAGAATAGTTTACATTTTAACCTTACATATTTTCAAAGATGATAACAATATTAAACGATAATTTTTCGCAACTCAACGACTTTCTTCATGGGAAAACGTTCAGTAAAATTTTTATTTTAGTGGATGAAAATACGCATGAATATTGTCTTCCTGTTCTTTTAGGCAATATGGAGACAGATCTTGGGTTTGAAATTCTGGAGATTGAAGCAGGAGAAGAAATGAAGAATATCCAGACTGCGAATCAGCTTTGGGAAATTCTTACCGAAATGCAGGCAGACCGAAAAGCATTAGTCATTAATCTTGGCGGTGGCGTTATAACAGATATGGGAGGTTTTGTAGCATCTACCTATAAAAGAGGAATTCAGTTCATTAATATCCCTACTACCCTATTATCCATGTGTGATGCCTCTATTGGTGGCAAAACAGGGATAGATTTGATGCACTATAAAAATATGGTAGGAACATTTGCATTCCCTGAACAGATATTTATTTACCCTCAATTTTTAAAAACATTACCCTTTAAAGAATTAAGAAGTGGATTTGCCGAAATGTTGAAACATGGTCTGATTGCTGATAAAGCCCATTGGAAGCAGCTGATTCAGATTCATAAGCTTGAGGTGGAATCAGTAACCCCTTATATCCAGAATTCTATGGATATCAAACAGGATGTTGTAGAAAAAGATTTCCATGAAAGTAATATCAGAAAAACCTTGAATTTTGGACATACAATAGGCCATGCTGTGGAAAGTCTTTGTTTACAACAGGGAAATCCTATTCTTCACGGTGAAGCTGTTGCTATGGGAATGATTAGTGAAACTCATCTGGCCTTTCTTGAAAACCTTATTTCAGAAGAAGATTCAACAATGATTATTGAAAACATCCAACGTTACTATCCTTATTTAGACATCAGTGATTTTAAAGATGAAGATATTACCGCTTTATTATTGAATGATAAAAAGAACGTGGACAGTAAAATTAATTTTTCTCTACTTACTGGAATCGGGTCATGTAATTATGATCACCAATGCAGTCAAAAAAATATACTGGAAGCCATTCATTTTTATAGAAAATTGAATGATCTTTAAATTGTTTTTTCTTTGGTGTAAAGAATGATAATAGAATATTACTAATTTGTAAAAAAAATAAAGCACCTAATTAAGGTGCTTTATTTTTAAAATCTATTGTATAAGTTCAATGGGATTATTATCATGTATTTTTCTTTCTTTTATTTTAACATCCAAATCCTTTAGAAATTTTTGTTTTTCTTCACTGGTTTTAAAAATTATATCGCCAGTAAATGCCTTTTCTCTATACCTTTCTAAGTCACTTTTTTTAGAAATTTTTTCAAATTCATTTAAAGTAATTTGTTTTGACTCTTTATAAGTAGTATCATTTAAAATATCGTAATTAGATTTCTTTTTCTCCACTGATATAATTTCAAATGAATGAGTGTTTGTTTTATCATAGACTTTTAAAATAAGTCCTGGTAAGCCATGAAATTTATATGGACCATCTTGAAAAGAAATTTCCGTGGTAAACCATGCCGTCCATTCTCTTCCTCCAAAATGGGCTGTGGCTTTCTGTGTATTATACTCTCCAATCTTTTGTTTATCAGATAAAATTTTCCAATTTATTTTTCTTTCATCCTTAACTTTTAAGACAGGGTTAGGCATATGGTTAGGCGTATAAAAATACATAATACCATCACCTTTTTTTTCTACCACATATTTTATTTTCATTGAAATATCTGGGAATGACATTATTCCTTTCTCTGATTGCGCAGTCATAGTAGAATCAGATATTATATGTTTTAAGCCAGTGAAAATTGATTTGTTATCTTTTTCAAGGTCTAAAACCACAATTTCTTCGGAGATATCATCTTTTCTCAAAGTATCAGATACAAATTTGTAATTATAGGTAAATCTAATATTTTGAGAATAATATATGCAAGGTAAAAAAAAACAAAAAAGAAGTAAACTTTTCATTTATTAAAAATTTAAAAGGGCTACTTTGAAAAGTACCCCTTAATTTATTTAACAACTTTGTAAAGTTGTGCCGGCATCAACACAGGTTAAATTATTTGAGTCCCCATAGACACCTGTACTACAACCACTAAAATTACAACAGCACCATCTGCCTGGATCTCTAAACCCTCCTGTTACTGATTTTAAATTTTCTCTTGAAATTTTTTTAAGATTTTTCATAATAAGTGTTTTAAAATTGTCTGATAAATATAAATATTTTTTTTAATCACTATTGAGGGAAACTGTAATTACTAAAAATTTATTGTTATGTAGAATACACGCAAGGTGAAAAAGAGTTTTAGCTTCATAATATTCTTTAATTTTATTCAAACGCTTTTCAACGGAGCTTAAACTATTCGGATTAATGCTCCTTTCTTTTAGCTTTCAGCAATCTCAGGTTGATTTAATCCTTCCCGTAGATACTTAATAATTCTTTTTTCATGATATGATGGGTGCCTGACTCATAATCAGGTGATCCCTGGTTTGAGCCCAGGTTGGACTACACAAAAGAGGCTATCTCACTTTTAAGACAGCCTCTTTCCATTATTAATAATCAGAATTATTTTTATTTCGAGAAGGAAGATTCGAGTTGTTTTAGACGCTCTTCAAAAATAGATTGTTTATGTTGCATTTCTATATGCGAATTTTTTAATGCTTCATTTTCTTTTTCTAATGCCTCTACCTTTTTCGCCAGTTCCTGAGTTGCAGAGATATTCAACATAGATAAGGCGTCATAGTCTACCGTCCTCAGATCAGACACTTCAGTTCCATAAACAAATAGTCTTCCTTTAAGGTTTTTATTTGTTAAATTAACAGTAATACTGTTAGGCGTGCTTGCCTGTATCTCCAAAATAACTTCTCCTGTTTCATCATATATTTTAAGAAATTTGTCCTCTTTAGCAATAACAATGGGCTTTTCAAAAATAAGAACTCCATCATTTTGTTTTGCCAACTGATAGATATTGGGAATAAAAGTTTTTACACTACTTCTACTCACGGCTTGCGGATACACTGCCTCTACCTCCTGAGCAATTACCTTTTTAAATTTCTGCTTACCATATACCGATTCATCTTTCATAAAATAATTAGTAATACCAAGCTTTTTTAAGAGTTCCAAATCATTTGCTCCGTCTGACTTTCCTACGATACTTTTAATTCTTTTATCTGAGAAGAGAGAAGTTTGGGCTACACTCAATTTTCCTACGGATATAATATTCCCATCTGCATAAATAGAAGTGTTAGTATTGAAAGTACCCATATCATTGGTGTAATTAGAATAAGTAGTTAATGTTCCATCAACAGAGCCTGATTCAGGACTTATTCCATAATACGTGAGGCTTGAGACCGCCAAAGGCCATCCTGTAGTTTTTAACCTGATATCCAGTGGAAATTTTGGAGTATTTGTTCCAATACCAATATTTCCGTTCTGATCAATATTGATTCTTCTGTTCCCATCGCCATCAGCAATGATGACATTATTCGACAGCGAAGCCGGCAAACCACTTACATTAGCTCCAATTATGGTATTTGATTTTCCGGAAACAAGCCCAGCCGCCGCCCGGAAGCCTATAAAAGTATTATAATTATTTATCGAATTTAAATTATATCCTGCAGATCCGCCAATCGCGGTATTCCCTCTCCCACCAGGAATCATTCGAAAAGAGTCACCTCCAATTCCTATATTGTCATCTCCAGAAATAAGCTCACGAAGAGAACTGGCGCCGATCCCAACATTGCCTATGGTGCTTTTAGCTGAATAAAGTGAAAAATAGCCGTTTGCCACATTATTATTCCCGTCCAGATTTGAATATAAAGCACGATATCCATACCCGGTATTTGTATTCCTGATTTGTTATTGCTCAGCACTTCTGATCCTATGGCAGTATTCATACTTCCTATAGTATTTGAAATTAAATTATTCACCCCTACTGCAGTATTGTTAAGTCCTGTTGTATTAGCGGTCAGGCTATTAACCCCAAAGATGGTATTCGTAGTGTTTAAAACACCGGATACAATATTATTTCTTTTAAAAATAACATCTACATTATCAGAAGTCCCTATAAAATTAATTCCGTTTACCATCCCCGAATTCCCTGTCAGGCTCCATCCAGTCATCACAATGGGGGTTAAATCATCCAGTACTTTCGTCCATCGTCCAGCACTTGCACTCCAATAATAATATCCTGGAACAACATCGTTTACTGCAGTAGTGTTATAAATCATTAAAGATTGGACAGGTGATGGTACTGTAGTAGTATCAGAACTTCCAGTTAATGCGATCCTAGGGATTAATATTCCTTTATTTGAACCCGTAACGTCTAGTACTGAGGATGGATTAGGTGTTGCTGTATTGATCCCGATCTGAGCTTGCAAGTTGTTTTCAAAAAAAAGAATAAGCAGCAGCAATGTGCATTTTTTCATGTTGTAAAGGTTAATGAATTCTTACAAAATTCAATGAGCCGTTTTGTAAGAGTATCAGGTTATCATCTTATTAGAAATACAAAATTAGTAAAGCAAAATGGTTTGTTAATGCACATTTGCAGAAATTTGAATTTATACAATTGTCTTTCAGTAAGATTGTAATTGGAAAGAAAGTAAATCCAAAAGGCATCCCTGAATCTATTAATTCTTATCAAATTTAAATGATTCGTAGAAAAATTATGATTATAAAGTCCTTTTAAAATTCAATTTTTAGCAAGATTATCAATTTAGCATCATTCTAAACAAACGTTTAATTAATTATATAAAATATTAATAATCAAATATTTAAATTTTATTAAAACACTAAAAAAATTGCTTTTTCGCAGATTTTAATCAGTAAAAAAAAATTTTGGCAAGCAATTTGAAAGATCTCCAGCGTTCTACAGAAATGTGAACAGGTAGTAAAATTTAAAATTAAGAAAGAGTAAAAATTAAAAATTTAAAGTTATGAAAAAGTTAATTTTAGGATTAGCAGTAACTGCAAGCACGTTAGCGTTCGCTCAAACAACTTCTTCTAGTCCGGTGTCATTTGGTGTAAAAGGAGGAATGAACGTTTCTTCACTTTCAAAAAATAACGGGCTGGATGATCAAAAATCTAAAATAGGATTTAATGCAGGTGTATTTGCTAACATTCCGGTTGCCACTTCATTCAGTATTCAACCAGAGGTATTATATTCACAATATGGTAATAAATCAGATTATACTTTAGCAGGAACTAAATATTCGGCTTCTACTAAACTAGATTATATTACAGTACCGGTAATGTTCCAGTATAATGCCCTTCCTAATCTTTATCTAGAAGCTGGACCAGAATTCGGATTCATGGTAAGTGCTAAGAATAAATTCAAATGAATCTTCAGGACAATCTTCTACAACAGATAACTTCAAAGATAATTTGAATACATTCAATTTTGGTATCGGTTTAGGAGCTGGATATTACTTCACTCCTAATTTAGGAATTACAGCAAGATATGTAGCAGGTTTAACAGATATTGCTAAAGACAGACCTAGTGGATCTGATGCAGTAAGAAATAATGTATTCCAGGTAGGATTAGCTTATAAATTTAAATAAGCTTCTTAAACATTCAGTAACAAATTTTATATTCAATAAAAAGATCAGATTAGTTTTTAATCTGGTCTTTTTTATTGCACTTCATAAATTATGTTAACAAAACAATACACTTTTTCAATGTTTTTGTTTTAGGAAAATCACATCAACGTCCTGTTATAAAGACAAATATGTATATTTTCTTTTTTTGGCACGCAATTTGATTGTAAAGAAACTGTTAAACAAAACTTAAAAACTATTAAATAAAAACTTATGAAAAAGATTCTTTTAGGCCTAGCATTAGTAGCAGGTACTTTCTCTTTCGCACAAAAAACTTCTAGCAATACAGCATCATCTTCTCCAGTTAGATTTGGATTAAAAGCTGGTCTTAACATTTCTACTCTTTCAGGAGATGGAATGAAGTCTAAAGCAGGTTTCTATGGTGGAGTATTCGCTAACATTCCTGTAGCTCAAGATTTCAGCGTTCAGCCTGAAGTTCTATACAGCGGTATGGGAGCAAAAGATAACTATGATAGCAATACTAAACTTAATTTAGATTATATCGCTGTACCAGTAATGTTCCAGTACAACGCACTTCCTAACCTTTATTTAGAAGCAGGTCCTCAATTCAGTTTCCTTATAAACTCAAAATTGAAAGACAGTAACAGATCTTATGATATGAAAGATTATACTAAAGGATTTGATTTTGCTCTTGGTCTTGGTGCAGGATATTACTTCACTCCAAACATTGGTGTTAACGTAAGATATGTTGCAGGATTAACTGATATCGCTAAAGATAGACCTAGTGGTGCTGACTCTTCTAAAAACGGAGCGTTCCAAGTTGGATTATCTTATAAATTCTAAGCTTATCCTTAGGTTTAAAAACAAATTAAAACCGGATTATGTATTTAATCCGGTTTTTTTATATCTCAATTTATATTCAACATTTTTGGCAAGGAATTTGCGTATAATGTAATAATATTTTTTACTTTATGTTTTTTTAATTCCTGGAGTAAGATAAGATTCATATAAAAATAGATAATGGAAATGCAAAAATGAGGTATTTTCATTCTAGATAAAATACATTTTGATTTCAATAGAAAAAGTCAGGTTTACTTGTTTAAACCTGACTTTTTCGCTTTTATATGACTTTTATCATTTTTCTTCACTTTGGCGGGAGTTTTGATGCCGTCTGGGGGTTAATTAAATTATAATCATGAAGAAATTATTCGTAGGGTTGGCTTTCGCAGGAAGCCTTTTTATCAATGCGCAGGAAAAAACTAAATCATCTTCTCCAATTACTTTCGGAGTAAAAGCAGGAATCAATGCAACTACTATTTCTAGAACCAACGATACATATTCAGAGGGCTATTATGATAATGATCAGAAAATGAAAGCAGGTTTTAATGCTGGAGTATTTGTAAATATACCGGTAGCAGAAAAATTTAGTGTTCAGCCTGAGCTTCTTTTCAGCCAATTAGGTTCAAAATCAGAAGTAAGGTATAGAAATTCCAATGGAAAATTTACAAGTACAGTAGAGGCAAGCGACAAAGTGAACTTAAATTATATTGTTCTTCCTCTTATGGTGCAATATAATATTCTTCCTCAGCTTTATGTAGAGGCAGGTCCTGAGTTTGGATTGCTGTTAGGAGGAAAATCAAAAAGTGATGTTACCATTACTAACGGATCTGAAAATTTTACATCTTCTCAAAGTGATAAATACTCAGACAAAATAAATATGGATCGTTTTAACAAATTCAATTTCGGAATAGGTATTGGTGCAGGATATTATTTTACGCCACAATTTGGAGTAACTGCCAGATTTATTGCCGGAGTTACAGATGTACTGAAGAGCGATTATGTGGATTTCAAATCAAGAAACAATGCTTTTCAGGTAGGAGTAGCTTATAAATTCAAATAAGAATTTATTATTTTTCGATGTACTGGCCAGATGTTTTTATCATCTGGCTTTTTATTTTGGCTATATACATCTGTGTGATTTTTTTTAAGTAAATTTTAATAATTAGCAGATCTTTCCTTATGTGATAAAATTAACATAAAATTTATCATAAATATTCCATATGTGTTGAAATATTTTATATAAAACATGACTTCATGGGTCTTTTTTTCAATTAAGAAATCCTTTAAAAAGTCCTGTATATCTAGGTTTTTTGAGTTTGGCAAGCATTTTGCAAAATAAATCGCGAATGGTTGAAAGATCATTACAAGTAGTAAAAAATTAAAAAATTAAATTATGAATAAGTTATTTTTAGGACTAGCATTAACTGCTGGTACATTAGCCTTCGCTCAAGAAACAACAACGACAACAACAACTGTAAATACATCACCTCTTAAAAAAGATGTACAACCGATCAGATTTGGTATTAAAGCAGGAGGAAACTCAGCTTATTTCAGTGCTCAAAAATTCGGAATGAACAGTCAGAAATTAGGTTTCCATGCTGGTGCTTTTGTGAACATTCCAATCTCTAAGCAATTCAGCATTCAGCCAGAGGTTTTATATAACCAAATGGGGGCAAGAGATGTAATTTCTTCTGAAACTATTTATGATAAAACTACAAAAATTCAAGACAAAGTAACGATGAACTATATCTCAGTTCCTTTGATGGTTCAGATGAGACCAATGGAGAAATTCTATGTAGAAGCAGGTCCTGAATTCAGTTATTTCATCAACGGAAAGATGAAGGGTGATGTAACAACTACAACGACTACAGGTGGAGTAACAACTACTGTAAGCCAATCACACTCTGAAGATATTAACAAGGATGAGATCAATAAATTTAACTTTGGTCTAGCTCTTGGTTTAGGTTATGATATCACTAATAATATCGGAATCAATGCAAGATATACGAACAGTTTAACAAAGATCGATAAAATGAGTACAGCTGCTGAAAACAACAACAGAGTATTTCAATTAGGTCTGAACTATAAGTTCTAATATATACGAACCAATTTTTTAACTCCAGATGCATGTAAGTGCATTGTATAAAATAGCCGGAAGAATTTCTTCCGGCTATTTATTTTAATAATGATAGATTATTATTGTAATTTTTATAATCTCTATCTTTTTCCAGCCTTTTGAGGATCTGTCTTATTCAAATATTCTTGGATCATCACTGATAACACCATCTATACCCATACTTTTTAACTCTTGTAACCTTTCTTTAGTATTGACAGTCCATGGTATAACTTTCATTCCTAATGAATGACATTCTTGTACAAGTTCTGCAGTAACAAGTCTGTGATCGGGGCTATAAATAGTAGGTGTAAAGCTTAGAAATTTCATATCACCCGCTACTCCATTCAAATGATTCGGATATGCTCTAAATTTCTCTACAGGAATATTTTTAAAATAATACTGTTGTTGTGCTAATTTTTTATCATCTACCTTTTCTACAAGTAAAGCCGTCATTATTTTAGGATATTCTTTATGGATGATCTCCAGAGTTCTTGGATCAAAAGACTGAATGATAACCCTATCCTGAATTCCCTTTTTCACGATAATCTTCATCATCAGATCTACAAATTCTTTAGGTTCCGGATGGAAGATATTATCAGAGAAAGGGCGTGTCTTGGTTTCTATATTATAATAAGGTAAAGGCCTTTTTAATTCACGAGAATACGATTCACAAGCATCTATAATATCAGAGAAAAGAGGTTTATGAACCTTCATTTTCTTTTGATCCGGATAATTGTCCAGTTTCTTTAATCCTACATCAAATGTCTTAATTTGAGCATAAGGCATTTCATACATTTTATAGTAAAATCCGGAATCCTTTGGAATAGAGGTTCCATCAGGTTTGGTAACTAATTCTGGAGAAAGGAAAGAATCATGAGAAAGAATTACTTTTTTGTCCTTTGTAATAGCCAGATCCATTTCCAGAGTCGTGACATTCATTTTTAAGGCATTTTTCATAGCTGGAATTGTGTTCTCCGGATACAAGGATTTTCCGCCGCGATGTGCTTGATTATCGAAAGATTGGGCAGTATAAAGTTGGGTAAATGCCAAAAACAGACCCGTGAAAAGTACATTTTTCATTCTTCAATATTTAATTCTATAAAATTAAATATTGCATATATACTGTATGTTGTTAGAATATTAAACTTATGCTATATTTAATCATTATTCTAGAAACAGGTCATAGATCTGCGAAGTTCTTTCCCTATTTTTCATTTAGATTCGCAATGGAAGAAAGTTTACGGGCAGTTGCCGCAACTTTATCACCACGCTTTAATGCTACTTCCGTCCAGACACGTCCAAAACCTCCGGATGAACCTATGATAAACCAAACTTTCTTTTTATTTTCTATTGTTGTTATAAAATGTATTTTTATTAAGAAATTAACTCACTATTAAAAACGTATTTATCACCTCTTTTACTTTAAAAATCTTATAGTCAATTAAATTTTGCCCGAAATTCCAAGGGGCCTTGTTTTGTTTTTGCTTTAAACAATCTGCTGAAAGATTGGGGATGCTCAAAGCCTAATTCATAGGCAATCTCTGAAACTGAAAGTGTTGTTGATGAAAGTTTTTCTTTTGCTTTATCAATCAGTTTTTGATGGATAAATTGTTGTGCATTTTGCCCAAGTAGTGAACGCAATAAATCACTCAGGTAACTTGGCGAAATGTTCACTTGTTCTGCAAGTTGTTGAACTGTTGGAATTCCTTGGATGATCATTTTTTCATCGTCGAAATATTCATTTAGAATTCTTTCCAATTTCTGGAAAACAGTATTGTTTACGGCTTTTCTTGTTATGAATTGTCGTTTGTAAAATCGGTTTGTGTAGGTCAATAATAAATCGATTTGTGCAATAACTACATCCTGGCTGAAATCGTCAATCCGGCTATTCAATTCTTCTTCAATGATGTTAAAAACGGAAATTATCGTTTCTTTTTCTTTCTCTGAAAGATGTAGGGACTCATTCAATTCATAAGAAAAAAAGCTGTATTGTTTAATTTTTTTTGCCAATGGATACCCAAGAAAAAAATCAGGATGAATAAACAATCCAAGACCTGTGTGATCGTCAGAGTCATTATCACTTGTCGCTTTAAGCTGATTGGGTGCACTGAAACATAGTCCACCTTCATCAAAATCGTAATAAGATTGTCCATATTTAAATTTACCGCTGATATTGGGCTTGTAAGCTATTTTATAAAAATTTAAAATAAATGGTGATGGCAAATTTTCTGGTGGGATAGCATTGCTATCATTTCTGATCAAACTAATCAAAGGATGCAAAGGTTTTGGCAAGCCTAAGATCCTATGTAACTCTGATAAAGATTTAAACCTATGCAAATTATTTTCTTCTTTTTTCATTCCTTTAAAATAATATCATAATAAATATTGGATTATTTAAATAAAAGACCAATCCATTTTGAGGGAGAAAACTATTTACTTTCTATTTTTCCTAAAGCACTTTGAATAGTTTTCAATTTTTTCACTGCTTCTTCCCAGCTTCTATTCTCAGGATTAAATGTAGAATGAAGATATGCTGTCGTCATTTCCTGAATTATTGCTACACGTTCAGGATCTTCATCTGTTGTTTCCTCGGCATCGTAGCCAGTTATACCACCAAGCATGTGTTCCCCATCAAATAGCGTGAGCAAAGTTTTTTCGCCGGGACTTCTAAAGTATGCATCGGTATAATATTCTGCACCACGAGAACTGATAGGCGAAATATCTTTTCCACCTGTAATAACAAATGCAGGAGGATTCATTTTTGTATATCGGAAAGAATTTACAATGTCTACTTTCCCCCAAGGTGCTGGCATTTCTTTGTCTCCTTCACCACTCACGGCTAATAAGATGGCGGTTTTTACTCTATTGTCAGGCAAATAGATTTCGTTGCCGTTGTCATGGGTATAACTTGCTCCTAAAAGCATCGCCGCAGTAAGACCTCCCCCGGAATGTCCTGCTGCTGCAATATTTTCACGATTCATTCTTCCTTTAAGTGTGGGAACAGCATTTTCAATAAAATCCAATTGATCCAAGATAGTTTTCATATCTTCCACCCGGGATTCTGCGTATATTGGATAACCTGGTGTGTCCACACTAAGTTTCAACGTTTTTGAACTTAAATGGGTAGGCTTGATCACTACAAAACCTTGCGAAGCCCAATAATCTGAAAGTGGGCCTCCGCCTTTATAGGAAGAGAGGAAATTGGAGTATCCACCACCGTGAGAAAAAAGAATAATCGGTAGATTATCACCTGAAAGGGGTGCTGTTACACATATTTCCATATCCACAATACGGTTTGGCACCTTTAGAACTATCGGACTTACTGAAATAATTTGATTTTGAACTGACATCATATTTTGTTTTAAATTATTGGTACAAAGGTCGAACCAAATAAATTTTGAAATATAACCTAATTGAGGATTGTCATAACTAAAATGAGGAAATTACTTTATTTCATTAAAACCAGCTCGAAATTCACTTAACCTTTTCTCAAACTCTTTTTAAAAGAAATGAAAAAATAAATCAAGATTTTAAATCTTAAATATCTAAAGACTACCCATCTTTTTTACCCAATAAAAAAAGATTCCCTGTAAATGTTTCTGAAGCAACCAACAACTTGGATCAGAATTACAAATATATCAATACCACAAAAAAAGCCAGACATTTATTGCCTGGCTCTCTATTTTATGTAAGAAATATTAATTAAATAATTCTACCTCTTCTCCTTTCCCTACCGGATATTCTTCTGTGAAGCATCCGAAGCAGTGATTAGAAGATCCTAAAATCTCTTTCAGGTTGTCTATGCTTAAAAACTCTAAAGAATCTACTCCTAAATAGTTTCGAAGTTCTTCTGTAGACATATTTGCGGAAATTAAATCATCTTTTGACGGAGTATCAATTCCCAGATAACATGGAGCAATAATTGGCGGAGAAACACTTCTGAAGTGAATCTCTTTTACGCCTGCATCTTTCAGAATTTTAACCAATCTCTTAGAAGTTGTTCCACGAACGATAGAGTCATCAATAATTACGACCCTCTTATCTTTCATTTCTGAAATAATCGGGTTCAGCTTAAGGTTCACTACCCTTTCTCTCATTTCCTGTGTAGGGACAATGAAACTTCTCCCAATGTATCTGTTTTTAATCAAAACAGGACGGAAAGGTATTCCTGAAGCTTTTGAGAATCCAATGGCAGCAGGAACTCCGGAATCCGGAACTCCGATTACCAAGTCGGCGTCTACAGGAGACTGCTCCCAGATCTTTTCTCCAGACTTTTCTCTGATCTCATACACATTGATGTTTTCTAAGGTAGAATCAGGTCTTGCGAAATAGATATACTCAAAAGAACAGATTCTTTGTTTTCCTTTGGCTTCATCCATCATATAAGAATGAAGTTTTCCAGGCTCATTTTCGTTGGTGTAAATAATCTCCCCAGGAAGAATATCACGTACATATTGAGCTCCTACAGCATCTAATGCTACAGATTCGGAAGCCACTACATAAGAGTTCTCATTAATAGCTCCTAAACTAATGGACGGATACCATTAAAGTCTCTGAAAGCAAAGAATTTGTTTCTGGTCATTCCTACTACGGAATAAGCTCCTTCAATTTTCTCCATGGTAGCTTTGATGGCTCCACGAAGTCCTAAATCAAGGTTTTTCTGGATTAACCTTAAGATCACCTCAGAATCAGAAGTTGCTCTGAAAACTACGCCTTCAGCTTCTAATTCCGCTTTTAATTCTTTCGCATTGGTAAGGTTACCGTTGTGCGCTATAGAAAGTATAATCTGGTCATATTCGTTTTTCGCGAAAAATGGCTGGAAGTTATATTTCTTTTTATCTCCTGCAGTGGTATAACGGGTATGACCGATTGCAGAATTTCCCATAAAAGTTTCAGGTTCCTGAATGTCTTTATAAACGTCTAAAACCAATCCTTCATCTTTCATGTTGGTGATTCTTCCGTCTTTTAAAACGGAAATACCACAAGCTTCCTGGCCTCTGTGCTGTAATGCAAAAAGCCCGAACTGAGAAAGAGAAAACGTATCCAGATCATCATCCGAATAGAGTCCGAAGATTCCACATTCCTCATTAGGAGCATCTAATCTTTCCTCCTCCTGAGTTCTGAAAAGGTTTCTTCCGTAAACCTGGTTTTCAAACTGTTTTAAATATTCACTTTTATGAATGTCTAAACTTTTCATTTCTATTTTTTCTAATTATAGATCTTAGAAGTCAGATTTCAGATCTCAGACCAAAAGCTAACTTCAAATTTTAATTTTGTTTTAACTAACAAAGTATTTTCAGTACCAGCATCTGATATCTGAAATCTGGTGTCTGAAATCTTATTTTACTAGAAGATTTTTAAGACGGTTGTAGATCTCTACATAAGCCTCAGTTACTTCTCCTAAATCTCTTCTGAATCTGTCTTTGTCAAGTTTCTTCATCGTATCTTTATCCCAAAGTCTGCAAGTATCAGGAGAAATTTCGTCTGCAAGGATGATTTCCCCTGAAGAAGTTTTTCCTAATTCGATTTTGAAATCGACAAGGATGATGTTGATTTTGTCAAACAGCTCAATAAGGATATCATTGATGTCTGAAGATAATTCATACATTTCATCAAGCTCTTCGTAAGTAGCTGCACCTAAGAAAACAGCGTGGTGATCGTTGATAAGCGGATCTCCCAACTCATCTTTTTTATAACAAATATCGAAGATAGTTACCGGAGACTTGATTCCTTCTTCCACTCCTAATCTTTGTGCCATACTTCCTGCAGAATAGTTTCTTACGACCATTTCCAAAGGAATGATAGACACTCTTTTTACCAATTGCTCTCTTTCGTCTAATTTTTTGATGAAATGAGTTTTGATCCCTTTTTCATTTAAATATTCAAAAATAAGAGTAGTAATGGCGTTGTTCATTTCCCCTTTCAGGTCAACCTGGCCTTTCTTTTGAGCGTTAAATGCTGTAGCATCGTCTTTGAAACGTACTACTACTTCATCAGGATTATCGGTAGCAAATACTTGTTTCGCTTTACCCTCATACAACATTTCTTTCTTTTGACTCATAATTTTACTTTCTAAATTGTAGTTAGATTTATTTATTGATTTATTTTATTATTATTCCTGTTAAGACAGCCAGACCAAAACTTAGTAATGTACCAATTAATACATATTCTGTAAGTTTTCTCTGTTTTGCCTGTGCAAGGTCGCTGAATCTGAAAACAGATTTGGCAGCTACCATGAAACCTACGCCTTCCCAATGATTCACCATAATAAAGGTAAACACCAGCAGACGTTCTAAAATTCCGATATATTTTCCGGCACTTGTTAAAGATTCGGTTTGAATAGTGTTAGGTCCATCCGGAGCAGGTGTCCAGGATGATAAAAGAAGTTTAATAAAAATAGAAGCAGGCGTTGTCAAAAATAAAGCTGCCATTACTATTTTTAAAAATTCCTGATTGTGTAAAAAGCTGAATTGAAATTCACCAAAATAAAAAGAAACTCCTGCAATCACTAAAATATGCAGCAACTGATCGATGAAGAACCATGCTTTTTTTGTTTTTATAGTCTGGAAACTAAGTTTAGCGGCGTCAATAATAAAATGGGTAATCCCCACTAAAACAGCTACCCACCAAAGCTGAAGATCCCAAAGAAAAACAAGGCTTAAAGCCGTGTGAATCAGAATATGAAAGTATAAATATTTACTTTTTAGTTTATAGTGCTCCTTATCAGCAACCCATGAATTTGGCTGAAGTGTAAAATCTCCGAGTAGATGTGCCAATATGAGTTTGATAAAGATCATGCTTATAGTTCTGAAATTTTCTTTCTGAAATACTGATTGGTTTCCACGATGAGCTCATAGTTGGCTCGTTTCAGTCTCTGGCTTATAGAAGACTGTGATATAGCAAATCTTTTAGCAAGATCTTCCTGAGTAATATCCTGATTCATGATCATCTCATGAATGATTTCTGAGGTAGCCATCGTCCAGTTATCAAAATCTTTGGACGACCATTTCAATAAAATATTGAGATCCCTGTCTACAGAATCACTTGAAGTTTTAATAGCAACGGTATGCCCGTCACTCTTCAAATCGTTCAGAAGTCTTCCGGAATTTACATAAGCAGTCCCATTAGATTCAGTGATTTTTTCGGAAGAGAAACTTTCCTCACCAATGCCTATGGCCATTCTTACATCCAGATTTTCCTGACTTTTAATAAGGGATTTTATGGCTAGAAAGTGCCAAAAAACAGAGTCTATACTACATTTGAACTGAAACTCATCTCCCCTGTAGATTTCCCATGTGCCGGGAGCGCTTCCCCAGGTTTCGAGAAGATTTTTAAGCTTGGTAATCCAAACTTCAGTGTCTGCATGTTGTGAATTTATAATATCACCGGTAATGACCGCTATCATACTGCAAATATAAGCATAATTACTTATAAATAAAAAATATAAGCACAAACACTTATAGATATTGATTATTAGCGAATCTGCTTATATCAATTATATAGTAAACATAAGGCTTTTAAGACTTTAAGTGAAATTAAAAAATTAGAGAAAGACAAAATAAATTGAAAAATTTTCATGAGAAGTTGAATATTAACTCAACTTTTTTACTGTTTTTTTATTTGAGAAGCTGTTTCCTGCTATCCGCTCATACTCCTCGCTCCCCTCTTCTCCCATTGCTTGCTGTGGGGTAACCGCTACTATGGTAAGTTTACATTACTTAAAATACTTGAGTAAATTAGTGTAAAAATTAAACCTAAAGAGTAAAAGCAGCAGGATTAAGGCAGACGCTTCTCAGATACTAGATATCGCCCCTGATTTTATCCCCCTGCTGCTGTTTTCTTCTAAATCCGGATAGAACATTGTTTGGTAATAACTTTTTACCATGATGGATCAGAAGAAAAACCTCTTTAATAAAGTCATTGCTTATGTCAAAAAAATATCAAAAAAAAAGTTATCGGTGTTGATGTTGGCGCTAAAATTTTTTTAGCGCTAAGCTTTATTAATGAACAAAAATCAAGAATGTGTTTTTCAATATAGAAAAATAACCAGCGTTCGATTCTTTCTTTTTATAAGAAAAAAATATCATCCCAAGAGTATAGCCTTGTTATTGAAGCAACCGGGAATTTCAGCAGCCGTATTCTTCATTTATCCTTGAGCCATCGATTAGAAGTAAGTCTGATCAATTGTATGTCTGTAAAGCATTTTGCAAGAATGAAAAATATAATCAGTAAAACAGATGCGGAAGATGCCAGATTAATCAGGCTTTATGGAGAGATGTTCAGCCCCGCTCTTTATGTACCCAAAAAGCATGGAGATAGAATATCTGGATCAGGAGATCAAAACTTCTGACTGATCTCGAAGAGGAGAAGCGACGTTATGCTGCAAGACTTAAAGCATTACGCTACCATTCACAAATTAATCCAGATACTGAGAAGCATTATGAAAGAAAGCTTAAGCATTTGGATAAAGAAATCAAAGAAGTAGAAAAGCGCCTTCCCCAACTTCAGGATAAAGACTTTAAGAAAACTAAAGAACTTATACAGTCCGTTTCCGGAATTGGAGAAAAAAAAACCTCTTTACAATTGATGACGGCTACTTCAGGATTTTAAAAAAATTTTTAATTCAGCACAATCATTAGTTAAGTATTTTTGGTTTAGCTCCTAGAATATATCAATCTGGAAAAAAAAATCGTATTCTCCTGGAAAAATGTCGCACTTCCAAGACTCATATACGAAGTTTATTGTATGTGTGTTCATGGACGGCGATTAAAACACAATCCCCCATTGTAAAGAACTTTATTTAAGGTTGTTAGCTAAAGGAAAACCTAAAAAAGTAGCACTCATCGCTGTATGCAATAAACTTTTAAGAATATGCTTTGGAGTAGTTAAAAACAAAGTCCCTTATAATTCTGATTATATAAAAGATAAAATTTTAACTTAAATAATTTGCAAATTAACATAGAACATCAGGGCTATTATCCTTGCTGTGATTTCAAACCCTGGCAGGATTAAGACCACGATCTCTAAAAAAATAAAACCTAACAGGTTTCAAAAACCTGTTAGGTTGGGTATCATTACAATATCAGTTATTCTTTTACTATTTTTTTATAAACTGCTGAGTATGATCATCCAGTCTTAAAATATAGGTTCCTGTAGGAATTCCCTGTACAGAAATATCTTTCTTATTTCTGAACGGGTCTTTCTCTGTGAGAATCACTTTTCCTGAAAAATCAATGATCTGAGCCGTTTTTATCTTTTCAATTTCCCCATTTACAAAAAGACGATCATATACCGGATTTGGATATATTCCTAATTTTTTATCCTTGGATGCAATAAGTTCTGTTGTAGATAATGTTCCAAGGTTTTGACAATAATTGGATGGATAGGAGTCCCATTCTCCAACACTAAATGTACTGTTAGGCTGATTGATTATACTTTTTCTATATAATGAAACATTACCATTGCTATTGGATACGTATTTTGTACCAATTGCATCTACAGTAATCGTTTTATTATAAGCGAGTTCTACATAATTCTCTCCTTTAAAATTCATAGGATCAGATGCCGTTACAAATTTAGCCTGATCATTAGAATAGCATGATAAATTAGCTTTAGGGTTCAGGATTACAAAGATTTCATTATTCCCAATTTTACCCTCCAACTCATAAGTATCTGCATTATAAATAGCTCCTGAAGTATTATTCTTAAGCTGAATATTAATACGGTAATTATTTAAGTTGACCTCATGTCCTGTTTTATTTACAATTTCCAGTGCATTATTCTTAATAGTATTAGCTACGTTATTGGTTCCTGATATATACTTTGTGATCATAAGATCGGGAGCATATGAGTCTGAAGCAATAGTAGTAGCTGTAGCAGTATTACTGAATGGAGATTCCAGATATCCCTTATCAAAAGCTTTTACGGTGAATGTATAAGTAGTAGATGGGGTTAAGTGATCTATGGTTACAGAAGTTCCCTTAGTAGTGGCAATAGGCGTTGCTGAATCATTCATATACACTCTGTATCCTAAATATCAGTATCAGACGAAGCAGACCAATTCAGGTTGACAAAATAAGCATTTTGTTGTGTTGAAACCAGAGAACCCGGAGCCGCAGGAGCAATATTATCCGGAGTTTCAGACCAGATCATATCAATCCATTCGGGGTGATCAATGAATGGATTTCTATTTTTCTGTATGGCGTATATTGCATTATTTCTATCAATTTCTCTCTGTGAAACAGGATCCATTGCACTCCATTGCTTAAGCATTGCAATATAAGGAAGATCAATTGCTCTTTCTTCCGTCCCATCAAGCGGACATTGATCTGTAGCTGGTGTTATTGTTGCAGATGTACTGTATGCTGTATTAAAAGAGCCTAATTTACCTTCATATCTTACCGCAAAATACAATAAAGTTCTCGCAACATCTCCTTTGAATTCATCAATAGGCTCATACACTCTTCCTGCATAAGGATAATTAGGGATTGCAGCCTTAGATATTTTCGAAGTGTTGGTGAAAGTATAATAATTAGTAGTCCCTGCTATACCATAAGGATAGTTGTTTCTTAACTGATTGATTCTCGCATCTGCCGGAATAATAAAATTCAGATCTGAATACATAGGATAATCACTAATCTTAGAACTTGTACTGAATGTGCTTTGAGGCATCATATGCTCTCTGTTATACCCTAGCCCTTCAGCATTGGCACCAGATACCATTTGATTAGATTTATATTCATAAGCATCTGGTCCTGACGGAATTTCTGAATAAATATCTAAAAGATATTCTGTGTTGGAAGCATCGTGATCATAATATTTATCAAGATCGGTCTGATTATAAAGATTCGGAAGATCATCATAGTGCCAGTTGACCATTTTCTCTGAAATAATATCATGAATCTTAGATTTCAGGGCATAGCCAGTTAATCCGGCTGTTCCGTTATAATATCCGGCAGGAGCCTGCGCAGAAATATAAGAAGAAATCAAAATAATAGGAAGTAGAATTTTTTTCATGCCTTAAAAATTGGACGGCTAAATTAGTAAAATAAAGAATGTAAAAGTTTGAATATTTTATTAAGAATATATTAATTTTCGGAATATAAAAAATTGGAAATTAAAATATTGACATGATATATATTATGGATGTGATAATTTTTTTTAGCATTCCGTCAATTTGGTTATCTTTGGGAACTAACTATTATCAATATGAATACAGAGACAATTGACAACATCAAAATGATAGCGGAGACAGCTAGAGAATTTGCAGAAAAGAATATCCGACCGAATATTATGGAGTGGGATGAGAGCCAGACTTTTCCAAAAGATTTATTCCATCAATTAGGAGAAATGGGCTTTATGGGAATTGTAGTTCCTGAGCAATACGGAGGATCCGGTTTAGGCTATCACGAATATGTTACTATCCTGGATGAAATTTCTCAGGTAGACCCGTCTATTGGTCTTTCTTTAGCAGCACACAACTCTCTTTGTACAAATCATATTTATGAGTTTGGAAATGAAGAACAGAGACACAAATGGCTTCCTCAGTTAGCTTCCGGGAAATAATCGGAGCATGGGGATTAACGGAGCATAACACTGGTTCAGATTCAGGAGGGATGTCTACCACTGCTGTGAAAGATGGTGATGAGTGGATCATCAGCGGAGCTAAAAACTTTATTACTCATGCTATTTCAGGTGATATTGCTGTAGTAATGACCAGAACAGGTGAAAAAGGAGCTAAAAACAACTCTACAGCTTTTGTTTTAGAAAAAGGAATGCCTGGATTTACTTCAGGGAAAAAAGAAAATAAATTAGGAATGCGTGCTTCTGAAACCGCAGAATTAATTTTTGATAACGTACGTGTACCAGACTCTCACCGTTTAGGTGAAGTAGGTGAAGGATTCAAGCAAGCGATGAAAATCCTTGACGGAGGTAGAATTTCTATTGCAGCATTAAGTTTAGGAACTGCCAGAGGAGCTTATAAAGCTGCTTTAAAATATGCTAAAGAAAGACATCAATTTGGAAAATCAATCTCTGAATTCCAGGCGATCAACTTCATGCTTGCTGATATGGCTACCGAAATTGATGCTGCAGAACTTTTGATTCAAAGAGCGGCAACATTGAAAAATGCTAAGCAAAAAATGACAAAAGAAGGAGCTATGGCAAAATTATATGCTTCTGAAGCTTGTGTAAGAATTGCTAATAATGGTGTTCAGATCTTCGGAGGTTACGGATATACAAAAGACTTCCCTGCTGAAAAATTCTACAGAGATTCTAAGCTTTGTACAATTGGGGAAGGAACTTCTGAAATCCAGAGACTGGTGATCGGAAGAGATATTACAAAATAAATTTAACCCTCATACAAATGATTAAACAGGCCCTTTTAGGTGAATTTTTGCATGAAGCAGAAAACACCAGAAAAATTTTAAAAGCAATCCCTGATAGCGCTTTAGACTGGAAACCATCTGAAAAAAACTGGACAACCGGTCAGCTCGCCTCTCATATTGCAGAAGTGTACAACTGGTACGACCCTACCTTTAATCAGGACGTCTTTGACATGGGAAAATATCAGTACGATAAAGGTGATATTTCTAAAGCCGAAAATATTGTAGCAAAATTTGAAGAAAATGTAGCTAGGGCACAGAAAGTTTTGGAAGAGTCTGATGAAAATACTTATTTCAATGAATGGAAAATGGAAATGAATGGCCATGCTATTTTTCCTGCTTCTCCAAGAGTTCAGGTGGTAAGAGGTTTTCTTTATAATCATTTATACCATCACAGAGGTGAATTGGTTGTTTATTTAAGATCAACCGGAAATAAAGTTCCAGGGCTTTATGGTCCAACTGCTGATGATATGAGATAAACGATAATTATTTTAATAAAAAAATGAATGACATACGTGATTTGCGTATGTCATTTTTTCATTTTGAGACATTATTATTTTAGGTATATTCAATGTATCACATAATATATTAAATGGATAATCTAAAATTTTCTTAAAAATTTTTGTTTTTCGTAATATAATTTTTATTAATTTCGATATACCATAATAAAAACAAATATTTAATATGAAAAGACAATTAACCCTGCTTGGGATGCTTCTTGTTACAGGAGTTTCCTTCGCACAGACTGACCGTCTTTGGTCTCAGGAAGTTTCAAAAACAGCTTCACAGCCTTTTGAAAACAAAACAAGCATCCGAAATCCAAAACTATTCAATCTGAATATCAACGGATTAAAGAATGCCCTGGCTAAAGCTCCAAAGAGACTCGCAGTCGGCGAAAAATCAGAAGTCATCATTTCTTTTCCGAATTCCGATGGCAGAATGGAAACCTTTAAAGTAAAAGAAAATTCCAACTTCACTCCCGAATTAGCTGCCAAATACCCAGACATTAAATCTTATGTAGGCCAGGGACTTGAAGATCCTAACTCAACAGTCTATTTCAGCGTTTCTTCATTAGGACTATCATCCATGGAAATCTATGGCGATAAATCAGCAGTCTTCATTGAACCTTATTCAAAAGATCTTTCTACGTATGTTGTTTACAAAAAATCTGACAAAACCGATGATCTTAACAAGTTTGAATGTACCGTAATTGATGTTGCTAAAAAAGGTGTATCCAACGCAGGTGTTGCAGCAAGACCTAACGCTGACGATGCCAAATTAAGAACATTCAGATTAGCATTATCTTGTACAGGAGAATACACTACTTATTTTGGGGGAACAAAAGCCCAGGCTTTGGCCGCTATGAATAACACAATGACTCGTGTAAACGGTGTTTTTGAAAAAGATTTCGCTGCGAGAATGGTTCTTATTGCGAACAATGATGCTGTAATTTATACCAATGCTTCCACAGATCCTTATTCAGCAGCATCCGGAATGAACAGCTGGAATTCCCAACTACAAAGTACACTGACTTCTGTTATTGGAGAAGCTAATTATGATATCGGCCACTTATTCGGAGCTACCGGTGGGGGTGGAAACGCAGGCTGTATCGGCTGTATCTGTACCAATGGTTCAAAAGGTAGCGGTTATACTTCTCCTGCAGATGCTATCCCATCAGGAGATAATTTTGATATCGATTATGTAGCTCATGAAATGGGGCATCAGTTCGGTGGAAATCATACATTCTCTATGAATAATGAAGGTACCGGAGCTAATATGGAGCCTGGTTCAGGATCAACAATCATGGGATATGCCGGAATTACCAGCCAGGATGTTCAGCCACACTCTGACGCATTTTTCCATGCTATAAGCATCCAGCAGATCACCAATAATATTAAAGCTAAAACTTGTTCTGTAAATACCAACACAGGAAATTCTATTCCAACAGCGAATGCAGGCTTAGATTATACGATTCCAAAAGGTACTCCATTTGTGCTGACCGGGACCGGAACGGATACAGATGGCGATTCTTTAACGTATGTGTGGGAACAAATGGATAATGCTTCCTCTTCCCAAACAGGAGCAAGTTCTGCGGCAAGCGCTACAAAAGCTTCAGGGCCTAATTTTAGATCATGGACACCTACAACTGTTCCTACTAGATACTTCCCAAGAATGGCTTCTATCCTAGCCGGATCGACGACTACAGCAGGCTCAGAAATTACAGTAGAAGCACTTTCTTCTGTAGCACGAACATTAAATTTCAGATTCACTGTTCGTGACAACAGAGCCGGAGGTTCAGGAAACAATTCGGACGATGCAGTTATTACAGTAAATAGTACTGCAGGACCATTTGCTGTTACTTCTCAAAATTCAGCAACTACTTATTCAGGTGGAAGTTCACAAACTGTAACCTGGGATGTAGCGGGAACTACTGCCAATGGAGTAAATACTGCTAATGTGGATATTCTTTGGTCTACAGACAGCGGAAATACCTGGACTACCCTATTATCAGGAACTCCTAATGATGGTTCACAAGCCGTAACAATTCCTAATGTTTCTACTACTACAGGAAGAATTATGGTAAAAGGCTCCAATCATATTTTCTTTGATGTAAACAATGCTAATATTTCTGTAAACGCAGGATCAGGAACACCTGATACAGTTGCACCTACTGCACCTACCCTTGCTGCTTCAGGAACAACTTCTACAAGTACCAACCTTTCATGGTCTGGAGCTACAGATAATGTAGGCGTTACAGGATATGATTTATATATGAATGCTTCCCTGATTGGTTCTACGGCCTCCACAAGTTATACGGTAACAAGTTTAACGCCATCTACTACCTATAGCTTCTCTGTGAAAGCAAAAGATGCCGCAGGTAATGCTTCATCATCAAGTAATACTGTGAATGTTACAACACTTGCTGGTGGAGGAACTGTTACTTACTGTTCTGCTTCAGCGTCTAACACTGCTGATGAAAGAATTGGTAAAGTAACTTTCGGAACCATCAATAATACTTCAACAGGAACAGCGGGTTATGAAAACTTTACTTCTGTTTCTACCAATGTAACGAGAGGAAGTTCTTATGCATTATCTATCACTCCTACTTGGACTTCTACGAAGTACAATGAAGCTTACGCGGTGTATATTGATTATAACGGAAACGGAAGCTTTGCAGACAGTGGCGAACTGGTTTGGTCTAAAGCAGGTTCTACAACAAGTCCGGTTACAGGATCAGTTACTATTCCATCAACAGCAGTTCTTGGTTCTACAAGAATGAGAGTTATGATGAAATACAGCACGATTCCTACTTCATCTTGTGAAGCGTATACTTATGGACAAGTTGAAGATTATACCGTAAATATTGTTTCTTCAGGAAGAGGAGAACTTTCGAATACGAAAGATTTGATGACAGATATTAAACTATACCCTAATCCGGTAAAAGATATCATGTACATCTCCAATACAGTATCTGAAGACTATAAAATTTTCGACATGAGCGGAAAAGTAGTTGACTCAGGAAAGCTTCAAAGAGGTTCAGTGAATGTAAGTAACCTCATTAAAGGAGCTTATATGATCCAAATTGGAGAAGTCTCTAAACGATTTGTTAAAAACTAATCACCCAAAAATTTAAACGATGTGAAACTGCCCTGTAAATGGGCAGTTTTTTTATGTATTTATAGTCAGAGACTTGTGTTCTTTATTTTTAATTATTCTAAAAAAGAATAATAATTACTAATATTTTTCCCTAATTTTGAACCATACAAAAAAATTCACGGCAACATGAAAAAACAATTATTAATGATGGGGATGCTGGTGTTATCTGGCGTTTCTTCTGCGCAAACGGATCGTTTATGGTCCAGAAGATCTCAGGAAGACTCTGCTTCTGTTCATGAGAATATGAAAAATATTAATAATCCAAGAATTTTTCATCTGGATATTAATGGTTTAAAAAATGCACTGGCAAGAACGCCCAAAAGAGCAACAGAAAAATCGCAGGTTATTATTTCCCTACCTAATTCATCAGGAACAATGGCGAGATTCAGAGTAACAGAAAATTCAAATTTTGATCCTGAGTTAGCTGCTAAATATCCAGATATTAAATCATATATTGGCCAGGGGTTAGAAGATCAATCTTCAACAGTGTATTTCAGTATTTCTTCTTTAGGCCTATCTTCTATGGAAATCTATGGTGATAAATCAGCGGTCTTTATTGAACCTTACACTAAAGATCTTTCCAAATATGCTGTTTACAAAAGATCTGATAAAAAAAACGAGCTGAATGATTTTGAATGTAAAGTTTTGGAGTCTGCACAGAAAGGAACTTCTCATACCATTGCTGCTAAAAATGCTGATGATGCTATTTTAAGAACATATAGACTTGCATTGTCTTGTACAGGTGAATATGCAACTTATTTTGGAGGAACCAAAGCTGATGCTTTAGCGGCCATGAATAATACACTGACCCGTGTGAATGGTATCTTTGAAAATGATTTTGCAGCGAGAATGGTTCTGATTCCAAATAATGATGCTATTATTTATACCAACGCCAATACTGATCCCTTTTCACCATCCAATAAAATGAACAAATGGAATTTTGAACTTATGAATGACTTAAGTTCAAAAATAGGAAATGCAAATTTTGATATTGGTCATTTATTTGGCGCTACTGGAGGAGGTGGAAATGCCGGATGTATTGGTTGTATATGCAGTGATGATATGTCTACCTATAATTACATGGGAACTACTTATCCTGAAAATTACAAAGGAAGCGGCTACACATCCCCTTCTAACGGCATTCCTTCAGGTGATACTTTTGATATTGATTTTGTAGCTCATGAAATGGGGCATCAGTTTGGAGGAAACCATACATTTTCATATACTACACAGACTGGGCTGCAGCCTGTAGAACCAGGTTCCGGTTCTACCATTATGGGGTATGCGGGAGTTTCCCCTTATAATGTACAATCAAATTCAAATCCGTTTTTTCATGCCCGAAGTATTGAACAGATAACCAATACCATTAAAGCAACAACCTGTTCTGTAAATACTCCTACAGGAAATTCAATTCCCACAGCGAATGCGGGAGCAGATTATACAATTCCTAAAAATACACCATTTGTACTAACAGGTTCAGGAATAGATGCTGATGGAGATTCACTTACCTATATCTGGGAACAGATGGATAACGGAACATCTTCCCAAACAGGAAGTAATTCTGTAGCTACAGCTACTAAAACCGCGGGACCTACATTCAGATCATGGACACCCACAACTTCATCTGTAAGGTATTTCCCTCAAATGGCAAGTATTCTAAAAGGAGCAACAGAAACCCAAGGTGAAGAAATAAGAGTTGAAGCCTTATCTTCCGTATCAAGAGATCTGAACTTCAGATTTACGGTTAGAGATAATAGATTAGGAGGAGCAGGAAACAATTCTGATGACACAAAAATTACCGTTAATGCTCTGGCAGGTCCATTTCTTATTACATCTCAGAACAATGCTGTATCGTATGTGGGAGGAACTTCACAAACAGTAACCTGGGATGTGGCTGGAACAACTTCTAATAATATCAATACTGCCAACGTGGATATTCTTTGGTCTACAGATAACGGAGAGACCTGGACTACTCTATTGGCTGCTACTCCTAATGATGGTTCGGAGGCTGTAGCGATCCCTAATATTGCCACCAATTCAGGAAGAATTATGGTGAAAGGTAGTAATCATATCTTTTTTGATGTGAATAATGCTAATATTTCTGTAACTACCAACCAGTTATCCACTGCAGAAACCCAATTAAAAGGTTCAACAGAAATAAAATTATTCCCCAACCCTGTAAAAGATATTTTAACACTTTCCAATACACAATCAGAAAGATATAAAATCTATGATATGTCCGGCAAACTAGCCATTGAAGGCAATCTTCAAAACGGAACAGTGAATGTAAGCAGTTTGATAAAAGGAAATTATATTATTCAGATTGATAAATTTTCAAAAATGTTCATCAAGAAATAGTATATTAAAAATACATTAAATAGAATAAGCTACCTCATTTTTGACGTAGCTTATTTTATATCAGATTATTAAAGTTATAATTTTGTGGCAACGAAAATCTTCATCGGCCAATTAAGATTAAATGTTCCATCTTCTTGTTTTTGAACGCCCAATAATTCATGCGCTGCATTCAGGCAATCTTCTGGAGTGGTTGAAACCATTGCATGGAACTTATAGATAAAATCCCCAATCTCTTCTTTTTTTTTAAACTTCCATTGTAACGGTAGATCATAGATTTCTGGGTTTGAAAAGCCATTTAGTGCGCAAAGCGTTTCTGTAAAGCCATCACTCCAAAACGCAACTTCATGTCCTGTCGCACAATGTTTAGCAACATGTTTATCAAAATAATCAGCTAACTTGGTTGATGACCATACATCCCCAATGACCAATCTCCCATTTTTTTTCAGGATGCGGGAAAAATTACCAAAAGCTTTTGTTTTGTCAAAGCAATGATGTAATGCTCCAAAGCTCCAAACAGCATCAATTTTTTCTTCTGCAAGCGAAATATGATCTGCTCCCTCCTGTAGAACTTCAATATTTTTTTTCTTCAATTCTTTAATTCCATTAAGTTGATCGTCTGATGGATCAGAAACAATAAGTCTCCCTGCAGGCAACATATCTGCCAATATTCCTGAAAAGAATCCACTCCCAGCTCCTGCTTCCAAAATAACTTCATGAGATTGGGGAGCAAGATACTTTTTCATTACATGAATATCACTTTCTCGTGCGTTAGGATAATCGTTAAGAGCTTGTTTATACATTTGCGATCTTAATCCATTAAATAAGATTTGATTTTCTTTCATAATATTTTTGTTGGTGCGTATGATTAATTTTAAATAAAAAATTAGTCATAATTATTTATGTTTAACAAAAATAATTTTATAACCTTAAAAAATATTACATAATTCCCACCATAAACCATATATGTTGAAAATATACTATAAATTCATTTTTTTAACTTAAATTTATCGCTCAATACCTGTACCGTTACCAGTTTGTATTTAAAGGAAGCTTTCCATAGCTTTTCTTGTGATAGATCATTCTATTCTTTTGATTCCTTTTTCCTTCATCTTAGAAGACAAGGTTCATTATATTAAAATCAAATATTTTTTGATAAAGAAAACATCTGTACAGTTGAAAAAGATATTCTATTCCATATAAGCATTGCTATTGGCCTGCATTCCTGATAATACCTATTTAAATTTTTACATAATTTAATTTTTTTATATGAAACATTTATTTAAGTACATCTTATTTGTGGCCATGACATCTTTTTCTATGGCTTGTAGCTCTGATGACAGAGAAGAGGAAATCATTATCCAGCCAAGTCCGGTAAAAATAGTATTTTACAAGAGTGCTGATGATTTTGCCACTACTTATGATTCTGACAACAAAGTAAGCCAGCCGATTAGAATCCAGGCATTTGATCTTTACAAATTGGGAAAATGGAAAGAATTAGAAGCTCTTTTTCAGGCTAATAATTTGAATGGTGGTTGGCCACCGGCAAACGGAGGCTATAATATTGTAGATGATGTTGCAATACAAGCAGGGCAAAAATACGACCGCTATAGTGGTGCTGTTGGAACTTACAATGGAACAGGAAATCCAACACTAGGTGGAAACTTTACGAGCCCGATTATTAATGGTTATGTGTATACTTTCACTGAAAGAGCTTTAAATCAGCCTGAAAATAAATATGATTTTTATTATCAAATAGATGTCCTTAACGCGCTTCCTTTCAAGTCTCAAACGGCAGATATTATCCCTTGGTTCAACCAAACCGGAAACGGAAAACAGGCCATGTGGAAAATTCCTATCGATATTAATACCGGTTTTCCAAAAACATGGAATAAATTAGCAGAAGAAGGGTATATAAAAATTACCATTAAGAAAAGTCCGAGCGGAAAATACAATAACCTTGTAGGAACCGTTATCCAGTAATCAATTAAACTCAGATGTATTCAATATCAAAAAAAATAAACATTGGTAAAAAAGCTTCACTTCAGAAAGACCGATTTATCAATAACGAAACACTTCCGGCGGCAAGTGCTCAATTTACCTGCTGTGAATGTGGTCATGAAAATACAGTGGAAATATCTCCTTATCAATCGGGATTTCCTATTTTTCAAATTTACCATGAAAACAAAGTATTATCAAAACCTGAACTTCTTAAGAACGGAATGGTTACCGAAACTTCACAGAGAATGCAGTATTACGGAGAATTAACAATCAATGATCTGCCAACTTTATATTTCGGAACCCGCTGTACATCATGCTCAACTCCTTATTTTTGTGTGTTTGGGTATGGCGAAAAGCAACCGGGATTAGAAGTTTTACAGATTTCGGGAATCTGGGAGTATCAAGAGCAGGAATAATTGAAATTGAATACAATCAATAGATCTTAAACTAAAACCACAGCTTTAGAGTTGTGGTTTTTTATGCAAATACTCACAAAACCTGTAAATTTAAATGGTAAAGTTTGGAACCAGAGATCTAAAAAAGTGTCTGTAAAAAGTTGACGCCATTTGTAAATTTTAAAATGGACATTATCAACAAACCACAACTTAATGAAGGTTATTTTACATTCTACATTTCACCATTAGCAAATCGTTTTCTATCTTTGCGATAAATAAAAAAATTCATGGATAAAATTGATAGTTTGAACCAAGTAGCAGAATTCCATACTACTTTCAAAGCCCCTATTCTAGACACCCCACAAATACCTTCCCCAGAAAGATGCAATCTTAGAGTAGAACTTCTACAGGAAGAACTTAATGAATTAAAGCAAGCGATCGCTGATAATAATATTGTAGAAATTGCAGATGCTCTTTGTGATTTACAATACGTTTTGAGTGGTGCTGTACTGGAATTCGGTCTTGGCAACAAATTTGTAGAGCTATTCAACGAAGTTCAGCGTTCCAATATGTCGAAAGCATGTGATAACGAAGAGCAGGCTAACGAAACCGTTGAATTCTATAAAGAAAAAGACGTGGAATCTTTCTATGAGAAATCTGGTGAAAAGTTCAATGTGTACAGAAAAGCGGACCACAAAGTATTAAAAAATAAATACTATTCTCCTGCTGATCTGAAGTCAATTATTGAAAAATAAAATATGAAAAAATTTATTACAAATATTGTTGCCGTTTCAAGTTTATTTTTAGCTACTCAACAGCTTAGTGCTCAAAAAGTAGTGGTTAACCGCGAAGTCACCACTGAAAAAGATGGAAAAATGCTTCTGGGACATCAGTTGAAAGAGCAGTTTTCAAAAGCACCTTATGCCGATTGGTATGTAAAGGAACATGATGAATATGCTCTGGATCAAAAAGCGATCAGTGAACTGAGAAAGGAAAGATTAGGTTCTTATGATATCATCGTTTTTATGGGAACCTGGTGTGAAGATAGTCACAGAGATTTTCCAAGGTTGATGAAAATATTGGAAGAGGCAAATTTTCCTGAAAGTAAACTGACTATTATTGCTGTTAACCGCAAAAAAGAATCTCCTACGGGAGACGAATCTCTTTATAACATCCAGAAAGTGCCTACTATTATTCTGAAGAGATATGGAAAAGAAGTAGGAAGAATAGTAGAAATGCCTACCAGTGGTTATATTGAAAGAGATTTAGCTGAAATTCTGAAAAAGAACGACTCATCTGTAATTAAAGAAATTTTCAAATAGATTTGAGAAATTATAAAACAATTTTATCGTTTGCAGCAGGTGCCGGCGTTATGGTACTTCTGTTTTTTGGACTTAAATCCTGTCTGAATCTTGGAAAAAAAACGGAAAAGTCAGATTATTATATTCTGACTAACCAGATCTCCAAAATGAATAAGATGGTGGTGATAGAACAAAACAGTTCTTCTATGCAGAAAACCAAGATGGGCTATGAGTTTATGGGTAAAGAAGTTTCAAGTAACAGTATCATTACTTTTACAAAAACCAATGCCCAGGTTTCTTATGACCTGAATAAAATGAAGATTGATGTAGATTCCATTAATAAAAAGCTGGTGATCACAGAGCTTCCGGATGCAGATATAAAAATTATACCTAGTGTTGAGATCCAATCGATGGATGATTCCTTTTTTAATAGAATTTCTGAAAAGGATATTAAAAATGTAACAGCAAAAGCTAAGGAAACGGCTGTTAAATCTATTGATCAGAACCAATTGAGATCTGAAGGGCGTAAACAATTAATGGAAAACCTTGATAATATTTTTGTTTTGGCAAAGGCTTTGAATTATACTATAGAAGATAAGACCGGAAAGATCGGTGTTCTTGGACTCTAAAAATAATTCAGCAATGGACTCAAAAGGAAATAATAAGAAAAAGGAATCTGCGAATACTGCAGAGACCCAAAAGCAAAATCAGGATTTCCAGAATATTCCTGCTTCATCGAGAAAGGTTAATCCTCCCGATATTGATAAAGAAGACATTCAAAAGGCTTCCAAAAACAAATCAGGAAAAACGGATAATACAAAAGAGTAAAATGATTCTTTAAAGAATCATTTAAAATAGTTCAGAAATAAAAAATGAAAGGTTCGGTCTCTTTGAGACCGAACCTTTCTACTAACTATCTATCTAAGTGATCTATAATATACCTACACAATGGTAGATTTTCCAATTTTTACATTCTCAAAATTATAATATGATTTTTCAGAATACCTGATATGATCTGCAATAAAGCTTCCTACTTCACTTGTAGAATAATATTGCTTTGTATTAAGATCTATCGTAACATATTTATTTTCAATAGCATGCTCTACAGACTGTCGCAATTTGCTGGCTGCAGGCTCCAATCCAAGGTGATCCAACATCATGGCCACACTCAAAATAGAGGCGATAGGATTAGCGATTCCCTTTCCTTTTGCCTGTGGGTATGAACCATGAATAGGTTCAAACAATGCATTATTATCTCCTACTGATGCGGAAGGAAGCAATCCGATAGACCCTCCGATTACACTGGCTTCATCAGAAATAATATCTCCAAACATATTCTCAGTTAATATAACATCAAACTGTTTTGGATTAAGGATCAACTGCATGGCTGCATTATCTACAAACATATAATCAAGTTGTACATCAGAATATTCTAAAGCGATCTCCTGACAAATTTTCCTCCATAATCTGGACGTATCCAATACGTTGGCTTTGTCAATTAAGGTCAGCTTTTTATTTCTTTTTTGGGCTTCCTGAAATGCCATGTGAGCAATTGGAAGAATATCTTCTCTGCTGTATTTGCAAACGTCATAAGCGTAAGCTCCTTCAGGATCGGTAAATTTTTCCCCAAAGTAAATTCCACTTACCAATTCTCTGAAAATCTGAATATCTGCTCCTTCTATGATTTCTCTTTTCAGTGGGCTTTTTTCAATCAGTGAAGCATATGTTTTCAAAGGGCGGATATTGGCAAATAAGCCTAACTCTTTACGAAGTTTCAATAGTCCTTGTTCTGGTCTTACCTTAGCTTCAGGATTATTGTCAAATGCAGGATCACCTATTGCTCCGAAAAGCACAGCATCCGATTCCTTACATATCTTCAATGTTTCCTCAGGTAGCGGATTTCCTGTTTTAAAAATAGCTTCAGCACCAATTAATCCATAGTCAAAATGGAATTTATATTGAAAAGCTTCCGCGATAACATCCAATATTTTAATACTCTCCCCAATGATTTCGGGGCCTATTCCATCTCCTGGAAGAACTGCAATTTTAAAATAATTGTTGCTCATTTGTTGTCTGTGTTTTTAGTTCAAATTCTGTGATCGCCTGTTTTTTGCTGATTAGAAAATCAATATCGTCATAGCCATTCAAAAGGCATATTTTTTTATAAGAATCAATTTCAAAAGTTTCAGTAGTATCTTTAAAACTGATAGATTGTAATTCTACATCAATGGCAATTTCATTGTTCGGACTTTCATTAATTCCCTCTAAAATCTCTTTTAAAAATTCTTCAGAAACTTTTACAGGAAGAAGCCCGTTATTTAAAGCATTTCCTTTAAAAATATCAGCAAAATAGCTAGAAACAATGACTTTGAATCCGTAATCTGTTAATGCCCAGGCAGCATGTTCACGGCTGCTTCCACATCCAAAATTATTTCCTGCCACTAAGATTTCACCACTAAATTTAGGGTTGTTCAAAACAAAGTCAGGATTAGGCTCATGGGTATGGATATTAAACCTCCAATCTCTGAATAGATTTTCTCCAAACCCTTTTCTATCTATACTTTTTAAAAATCTTGCCGGAATAATCTGATCCGTATCTATATTTTCTGCCGGCAATGGAACTGCACGGGATTTTATAATAACTAATTTTTGCATGTGTTGTTTTAATTTAAACTTTCAAAAGCTGAAATTCTACCTTCTATAGCAGCTTTTGCTGCTGTAAGCGGGCTTGCCAGAATAGTTCTTGAACCTTGCCCCTGTCTTCCTTCAAAATTTCTGTTGGAAGTGGAAACACAATATTCTCCTTCCGGAATTTTATCATCATTCATCGCCAGACAAGCTGAACATCCAGGCTGACGGATCTGGAATCCTGCCTCATTAAAGATTTTATCCAATCCTTCTTCATAGATCTGTTTTACTACCTGTTGCGAACCTGGAACGATCAATGCTTTTACCGCTTCAGATTTGCTTTTGCCTTTGATATACTGAGCAGCAGAACGGAAATCTTCAATCCGTGCATTGGTGCAACTTCCTATAAATACATAATTAACTTTTATACTGGATGGTGTTTGTCCAGCCTCCAATCCCATATACTGTAAAGCTTTTGCTTCGGATTCGCTTTGTGGTGCTGGAATGGTTTCGTGAATAGAAATTCCCATGCCGGGGTTGGTTCCATAAGTAATCATGGGATAAATGTCTGCTGCATTAAAGCTCAGTTCCTTATCAAAAACAGCACCTTCATCGGTTTTAAGGGTATCCCAATACGCTATTTTTTCATTCCACTCTTCACCTGTAGGCGCAAATTTCCTTCCTTTAACATATTCAAAAGTCGTTTTATCAGGAGCAATCATTCCACCTCTGGCACCCATTTCAATACTCATATTGCAAACGGTCATCCGACCTTCCATAGACATTTCTTCGAACACATTTCCTGCATATTCACAGAAGTACCCTGTTCCGCCATCAGTTCCTATTTTTGAAATGATGTAAAGAATAACATCTTTAGATTGAACATTCTCGTTAAGCTTACCGTTTACAGTAATTCTCATCGATTTAGGTTTGTTCAACAACAGACACTGACTGGCAAAGCCTGAGCTACCTGACTCGTTCCGATTCCAAAGGCAATACTACCAAATGCTCCATGCGTTGAAGTATGACTGTCTCCGCACACAATACTCATTCCCGGCTGCGTTATTCCAAGTTCAGGAGCGATAATGTGTACAATTCCCTGATACTGATGCCCCAGTCCGAATAGTTCAATATTATTTTTCTCACAATTTTCTGTCAACTGTTGAACCTGGTTTCTTGATAATTCATCGCGAATGGGTTCTTCCTGATGAAGTGTTGGAACGTTATGATCGGCTGTTGCTACAATTTGTTCCGGTCTGAATATCTCCAGATTTCTGGATTCAAGCTCTGCAAAAGCCTGCGGACTGGTTACTTCATGGATCAGGTGCTTGTCAATATAGATGATTTGTGGTCCGTCAGGAACAGTATCTACTACATGAGCATCCCAAACTTTATCAAAAAGTGTTTTTTTATCGTTGTTCATTTTTACTTTTATCTTGAATTAAATCAAACCTTATCCTATTTTTCTGCTGCAAGTTTCCATGATCAAAGCAAGGTCTTCATTTCCTATTTCCTTCTTTAGATCCGCTATCTTTAAAAATTCCTGATATAGGTAATCCAGTTCTTCCTTGGTAACATCATGACCAATATGCTTAAAACGATAAGCTAACGCCGAGCGTCCGCTTCTTGCTGTAAGAATGATAGAAGAAGCATTGACACCTACTTCTGCCGGATCAATGATCTCATATGTTTCTCTGTTTTTGATCACTCCATCCTGGTGAATTCCTGAACTGTGCGCAAATGCATTCGCTCCTACAATTGCTTTATTGGGCTGTACAGACATTCCCATCAGATCAGAGACCATATTGCTCATTTCATTCAACATTCTGGAATTAACATCAGTATGCAGATTTAAATGCTTGTGTTGTTTCAGGATCATCACCACTTCTTCTAAAGCCGTATTTCCTGCTCTTTCTCCCAGTCCATTGATTGTACATTCTATCTGACGAGCTCCATTGATGGCTCCGGAAATAGAATTTGCAGTAGCTAATCCTAGATCATTATGACAATGACATGATAGAATTGCTTTCTCAATTCCTTTTACATTTTCTCTCAGGTATTTAATTTTCTGCCCATACTCTTCCGGTAAACAATAACCTGTGGTATCAGGAATATTCAGAACAGTAGCTCCTGCCTTGATTACGGCTTCACATACCTGCGCCAGATAGGCATTATCTGTTCTTCCGGCATCTTCGGCATAAAATTCTACATCTTCAACGTAGTTTTTAGCATATCTTACCGCTTCCGCAGCGCGTTCTATAATATTTTCTCTCGTTGAGTTAAATTTGTATCTGATATGAGAATCAGAAGTTCCGATCCCAGTATGTATTCTAGGTTTTTTGGCATATCTCAAAGCTTCTGCAGCAGTATCAATGTCTTTTTTGTTGGCTCTTGTCAGCCCGCAAACCTTAGCATTTTTCACAAGTTTTGAAATTTCAGAAACAGATTCAAAATCTCCAGGGCTAGAAATCGGGAATCCTGCTTCTATGATATCAACTCCCAGTTCATCAAGCTTTTCAGCAATAATCAGTTTCTGTCTTGTATTCAATTTACATCCAGGAACCTGTTCTCCATCGCGCAACGTGGTATCAAAAATTTCAATTTTTTCGGAGTTCATAAATAAAAGTTTTTTACTTAATTTTGGCTCAAAACTACAGCTTGCTATATTTTTTCATTTTCATTTTTTCAGAAAATTACAATATTCAACTGTTGAAGACATAAGCGTATATCACTGATATTTAATTATTTAAATTTTAAAAATTTACAATGGCAGAATTGCAGAAAGATTTCTTGTTCGTACTGGTAAAGTCATTGACCACTTCCGAAAAGCGACAGTTCAAATTGTATGTTAACCGTCTCGGAATTAATGTAGATGCCAAGTTTTTACTTCTTTTTTCTGAAATGGATAAAATGAAGGAATATGATGAAAGTATTATTATTGAAAAAAAGATATCTACGAAGCAACAACTTTCTAATCTTAAAGCACACCTTTACAAGCAAATTCTGGTAAGCCTTCGAATGAACCCAAGCCATCAGAACTACAGAATCCAGCTTCGGGAACAATTGGATTTCGCGAATATTCTATATCAAAAAGGGCTTTATAAACAAGCTTTGAAGATACTCGATAAAACCAAACATTCTGCCCTGGAATTAGACGAAAAGAGCATTGCTTCCGAAGTGATAGACCTTGAAAAAGTAATTGAATCCCAGTTTATTACAAGAAGTATTGAAGGACGTGCTGAAGAACTCATCAGACAATCTCAGGAATTAAGCAAACAAAACCGTTATACTACAAAATTATCCAACCTTTCTCTGAAATTGTACAGTGAAATGCTTACCCATGGGTATGTAAAAAATGATGCAGATCGTGAAGAAGTTTTGGAGGTTTTCAATGCTCAAATTAAAAATATACGGTTTGACAAATTAAATTTCACCGAAAAACTATGGTATTTTAAGGCTCATGTCTGGAAAAATCAATTGTTACAAGATTATAAATATACTTTGAAATATGCCTATCAGTGGGTAGATTTATTTCATAAAAATCCGGAGATGATTTTCAGCCATCCGGTTTGGTATATTAAAGGAAATACTTACCTGTTGAAAATCTTGTTCCTGTATGGAAATATCGACATTCTGGAAGAGAATTTTGAGGAATTCAATATGAGAGTTAATGCTGAAAACTTTGCCCAGAATGAGAATCTTCAATCTCTTATTTTCCTCACTCATTACAATACATTGATGAATATTCATTTTGTAAAAGGTGAATTTTTTACAGGAACAAAACTCATTCCGGAGATCGAGTTGAAAATGGAAAAATTGAGGGAAAGAATTGATGAACACCACTTTATGATTCTTTATCTTAAAATGGCTGCGATGTTTTTCGGAAGTAAAATGTATAAAAAGGCAATCGAATATTCGATGAGAGTCATTGAATCGAAAGGTAATGTGCAGGAGGACTTGCTATTTCATACTCGGATTCTGATTTTAATGTCTAAATATGAATCCGGAAATGATGAAGACTATGATGAATTCATTGCTTCTACGCTGAAATTTGCTAAAAAGATGAAAAAACCTGAAGAATTTCACTTTGAGAGCATTCAGTTTTTCAAAAATGTGAATAACCAGCTGCCGGATCAAAGACATAAAGCATTTGAAATGTTTGATAAAAAGCTTGAAGAATTTTCAGAAAATGAATATTACAGAAGATCATTATTTTATATTGACATTCATGGATGGATTAAGTCTAAAGTCCAGAATGTAGATGTGATTGAGATCATCAAGCAGAAAGTAAAGTATAAAAGGAAGCATTAAATAAAATTACATAAAAACATGTTTAATAGTATTTTACAATATTTTATTTCATGTAAAATAAAACATACAAATCTATTTTCTTTTTAATATAATTTCTCAGATTTAGGTATTAACAGGTCGCTCCTCTGGAGCTTTCTTTTTAAAGGCACTTCATTTTTCTAATAACAGTAGATCCCGATGGGATCAAATCCAGCCCCAATAGGAGCTAACCGTCAATAGGAAGTATTTGGTTTTAAAATTAGAGCTCCAGAGGAGTGACTTGTTGTAATTATGCATTGATTTAATCAGATAAGAATAATTTTATTTATACATATTCTCTATGAAATCCAATGCATTCTTATGGCTAATCTTTTCTACAAGTTCAGCAGAGAATCTTTTTTCAATTTCTTTATTGATAGCTGGATAAACCGATGCATTGGAGTGTTCTTCAAAGAAAAACGGATGACGGGAGGTATCCGGATGATCTTTCCAATAAAAATAATCAGCACCATAGGCAATGTTGTTCTCGCCACCTAAATCAAGTCCATATTGAATATGCTCATAAAGTTTTTCAGGATTTTCAAGGTCAACATAATCTTTGATAAAGTTCAGGCCAATTAAGCCATTTCTTTTAATAACTTCTTTAGCCAATTCGTCCGGAAGATTCCGATTGTTTTTATAAATTGTTCTATAATTGGAATGGCTTGCCAGAATAGGAATTGAATAGTTTCTCTGATCTATATAGCTGAAGATATCATAAGCCAACTGATCACTGGTGTGAGCGAGATCTATGGCAATTTTTCGATCTGCAATGTAATCAATCAACACTTTACCATCTTCTTTAAGTCCGGCAGCAGCATTATTTCCACCTCCGAAACGATTTTCTAAATGATGGGTAATTCCGATATAAAGTACTTTCTGTGTATTTTCAATAATAGTTTCCAGCTTTTTAAATCCAGAGTCCAGACTTTCATGTTCATCACAGAAAGCAGATGCATTTTCAATAGAAGCAATAACTCCTACCCGATTCTCATTTTCAGGATTTTTATAATTTCCATTTTCGAACAGGAAAAAGTTTTCATTTTTGATAAGTTCTGAAAATAATTGACTTTGCTTCAGTCCATAACCCGTACTTCCTTCCCCTGTTCCGGCATACATAGCCATTACCTGAAGTTTTACATTCCCTTCCTGCAGATAAGGCAATGAGCATCCCAGTTCTTTATCATCAATAGTTGAATTTGACCCTAGCAGATAATATAAAAGGTCGCAGTGTAAATCAATGTTTATCGTATTCATAGTAGGATGCAATTTATAATT